>CAZXSL010000087.1:0-9027 GCA_964643235.1 uncultured Sphingobacteriaceae bacterium
TCGCGCCACCTTCAATTGACATGTTGCAGATGGTCATCCGGCCTTCCATACTCAACGACCGGATGGCTGACCCTGCATACTCGACAAAATAGCCCGTGCCGCCAGCAGCGGATATCTTGGAAATGATGTACAGGATGATGTCCTTGGCTCCAACACCCTTGCCCAACTCGCCGTTGACCTCTATTTTCATGGTTTTTGGAATGGGTTGCAAAAGACACTGTGTGGCGAAAACCTGCTCAACTTGCGAAGTCCCAATTCCAAAAGCAATTGCGCCAAATGCACCGTGTGTCGATGTATGGCTGTCGCCACACACCATTGTTTTTCCGGGTAGGGTAATACCTAATTCCGGGCCTATGACGTGTACGATTCCCTGGAATGGATGCCCTAGGCCGTACAGCTCAACACCGAATTCCTTCGTGTTTTTTGTCAGCATGTCGACTTGGTAGCGCGAGAGTTCTTCCCGGATAGGAAGGTGTTGGTTTAACGTCGGTACGTTGTGGTCTGCAGTAGCTACCGTTTGGTTAGGCCTAAATACAGGAAGTCCACGCTTGCGCAGGCCGTCAAACGCTTGTGGCGAGGTTACCTCGTGTATCAAGTGGGTGTCGATATACAGGACGTCAGGAAAACCTTCTTGCCGTTTCACTACGTGTGCATCCCAAATCTTTTCTACTAATGTTTTTCCCATTTGTTTTACTCGTGTTTAGTGTTTGTTCGATAGGCGTTTGGGTAAAATTATCATTAATCAAATTTACCCTGCGTTATCCATATCAAAATTACGAAAATTCCAACGAATTTCCCTGTCAATCGGATTTGTGACATGACAGGCGAGCTGTTTTAAGTAAAAATCCCGTGGTTACTAATCCTTCGAAAAAAGGGGGAAGTAACCACGGGGAAGTGTGCTTGCCCTACATGAGGATTAAACCGTTTTGATCGTTTTCATGGCGGTCATAGCCTTGCGCAATTCACGACCAACGATTTCCACTGGGTGGCTACGCAGCTTCTCATCGATGGCAACCAATGTTTGGTTATCGACACCGTTATCCTTGCCTTCGTTAAAGTTTCGGCCAACAACGTCCGTGTCTATTTTGGACATAAAATCTGCCAATAGTGGCTTGCAAGCCTGGTCAAACAGGTAACAGCCGTACTCGGCCGTATCCGAAATCACTCGGTTCATCTCGAACAGCTTCTTGCGGGCAATGGTATTGGCAATGAGGGGAGTCTCGTGTAGCGACTCGTAGTATGCACTCTCGGCCTTGATGCCGGCTTCTACCATCGTTTCGAAGGCCAGTTCCACACCTGCACGTACAAAAGCTGACATCAACAAGTAATTGTCAAAATACTCCTGCTCACTAATTTTAACACCTCCCGCTGGGGTCTTCTCAAATGCGGTTTCGCCCGTTTCGGCACGCCATTTAAGCAGATTGGCATCGTCGTTCGCCCAGTCTTCCATCATCGTCTTGCTGAATTCGCCAGACATGATATCGTCTTGGTGCTTCTGGAATAGTGGGCGCATGATATCTTTCAATTCCTCTGACAATTCGAAAGCCTTGATTTTGGCTGGATTGCTTAGTCGGTCCAACATACCGCTAACACCGCCATGCTTCAGTGCTTCAGTAATGACTTCAACGCCATATTGAACGAGTTTGGAAGCATAACCGGGGTCGATGCCTTTTTCTACCATCTTGTCAAACGAAAGGATCGAACCGGTTTGTAACAAGCCGCACAAGATAGTCTGTTCGCCCATCAAATCCGATTTCACTTCGGCGACGAAGGATGACAGCAATACACCGGCCCGGTGGCCACCGGTACCCACACAGTAGGCTTTGGCTTCTTCCAAACCTTTGCCTTGGGGGTCGTTCTCCGGGTGGACGGCAATCAAGGTCGGCACACCGAAACCGCGCAGGTATTCCGCACGTACCTCAGACCCTGGACACTTCGGCGCCACCATAATGACGGTAATATCCTTTCGGATTTGCATGCCTTCTTCCACGATATTGAAACCGTGCGAGTAGGAGAGGGTAGCACCTTCTTTGATTAGTGGCTGTATGGTGTTGATTACTGCCGTATGCTGCTTGTCCGGCGTTAGGTTAATGACGAGATCGGCTGTCGGAATCAATTCTTCAAATGTGCCCACATTGAAATTATTGTCTGTGGCGTTTTTCCACGAATCCCTTTTTTGCTCAATCGCTTCTTTTCGCAATGCATACGATATATCCAAGCCACTGTCTCGTAGGTTGAGACCTTGGTTCAAGCCTTGTGCACCACAGCCTACGATGACTATCTTTTTTCCTTTGAGTGCATTAACGCCATCCTTGAATTCGGACGAGTCCATGAGTTTAGCTTGTCCCAGTTGCTTTAACTGCTCCCGAAGGGGTAAGGTGTTGAAATAATTTGCCATTGTTTCTAATCTTTTATTTTTCTTGTTCTTATTTGCTGTTTTTAATGATACGTTTTTGCGCTATGGCATAACCATAATGCACGTTGTCATGGCCTATAGTAGTGGCCAAAAGCTCCGTGAAGTTGTCGATGGTCGTTCCAAACGTTGCGGTATTAAAAGGTTGGATCTCCTGAAATAATCCCTTATGGAAATCTTTTTCCAGAAGCTGGATGGTGGAAACCGCCAATTCCCGCAATTCGTTAACCTCGGCAGTACTCACGGCATACGTCGGCTTAGTGCCTTTTTGGTACGCCTCCACAAAGGGGATGGACGAACTATCTGCCCATATCCCTGTCCGAACGTAGCAAAGGATGGGCGTGCTGACGACAATGTGCCCAAAATTCCAAATGATGTTATTATTAAATCCTTCCGGAATTTTATTGAGTTCCGCAACCGAGAGATCGTCCAGTAACCGGGCGAAAGCTATCCGTGAATCAATGATGAATCTGAATACTTGTTCCATGTTGGTCATGCGTATTATTGCGTATATGGTATTAAAAGCCTTGCTGGATTTAATACAAATCCCGATAAATCGTCCGTCGCGTACTTATTACATGGTAAATACTTTGTCTTGCTTATCCGACCCCCGTGGCAGGTTCGGCTTCTTCAAATTCCTTGAGTTTTTTATGGAAGCCCTCGCTGTCTTTGATGATGGCAATCCGTGCGCTACGCACAAATTCGATGAGCCCGTATTCGGTCAGCGCATCCGTCAGTTTGTCGATCTCCTCGCGATGCCCCGCTGTTTCAAAAACGGTATAATCGTTTCGGATCACAACAGCCGTCGCACCAAACTGGCGCAACAACCGCTCTACCGGGGCTTTTTCGGTCACGATGGAGGTCGGTACTTTGTAAAGTGCCTGTTCTTGCCAGATAACCTCGTCGTTGGTGTTGTAATACGCTTTCAGTACTTCCACCTGCTTCTCGATCTGGCGGCATAGCTTGCGCACCACGTCTTCCGTTTCGTGGATGACAATCGTGAACCGGTGGATGCCCTCTGCCTCGGATGGTGAGGTGTTCATACTTTCGATGTTGATTTTCCGTTTGGTGAAAATCGTGGAAATCCGCCCGATCATACCGATCGAGTTTTCCGTATACAGGGTAATGGTATATTCTTGCTTTTCCATTTTTCTAAGTCAAAAGTCTTTTGTGTCGTAAGGTTTTTTAGTGTCGTGGCTTAAAAAGCGACGTTTCTAACTTTATCGTGAAGTTGTGTTGTGAGTTAAAAGTCTACACCACATCGCTTTCACTTTTCAATGCTTACTTTAACCTAATTTCTGATACGCTACTACCCTGAGGTACCATCGGGAATACATTGTTCTCCTTGCCTACCATAACTTCAAGCAGGTAAGAGCCGTCGTGGTTCAGCATCTCTTGGAGAGCATCTTTCAAATCCTTGCGTTGCGTGACACGATTGCCGGGGATGTTATAGCCCTTAGCCACTGTTACATAGTCCGGACTCGTGATATTCACAAAGGAATAGCGTTTGTCATGGAAGAGTTGTTGCCACTGGCGAACCATCCCCAAAAATTCGTTGTTCAGAATTAGGATCTTGACTTTGGCACCAAACTGCATAATAGTACCCAGTTCCTGGATGTTCATCTGGATGCCGCCATCTCCGATAACAGCTACTACGGTACGGTCGGGGGCTCCATACCATGCACCGATAGATGCCGGCAAGCCGAAGCCCATCGTACCCAGTCCGCCTGAGGTCACATTGCTTTTCGATTGGTTGAACTTAGCATAGCGGCAAGTAACCATTTGGTGTTGGCCTACGTCAGTAACCATGACGGCATCGCCTTTTGTCAATTCGTTGACTAAACGGATGACTTCGCCCATGGTTAAGGTATCGCCCGTGGGATTAAGTTCGTCATGGATGACTTCCCGTACTTCGTCTTTCTCAAGATTTCGGAATTTTGCCAACCAATCATCATGTTTCTTGGCGTCGACTAATGCTGTCAGCATAGGTAACGTTTCCTTACAATCACCCCAAACGGGTACTTCCGATTTAACGTTTTTGTCGATTTCGGCCGGGTCGATATCCAAATGAACAACTTTTGCTTGTTTGGCGTATTTATCCAAGCGTCCGGTAACACGGTCGTCAAAGCGCATCCCGATGGCAATGAGCACATCGCACTCGTTAGTCAGCACGTTGGGCGCATAGTTGCCGTGCATACCCAGCATGCCCACATGGAGCGGATGATCGGTTTCCAAAGCGCCGAGCCCCATAACAGTGGCTGCGGCGGGAATGCCTGCTTTTTCAATAAACGTCTTAAATTCTTTCTCGGCTTTGCCTAAGATAATCCCCTGTCCGAACAGTACAAATGGCTTTTTAGCTTCGTTGATAAGGTCTGCCGCTTGCTCGATATATTCTTTCCGAATGATCGGGGCCGGGCGGTAACTCCGGATGTGGTTGCAGGGCTTGTAGCCTGCATAGTCGAACAACTGGAGTTGGGCATTTTTGGTAATGTCGATCAATACCGGCCCCGGGCGCCCGGTTCTCGCAACGTAGAAAGCCTTTGCCAGTGCCGTTGGTATTTCGTTAGCGTCGGTCACTTGGTAATTCCATTTGGTCACCGGTGTGGTGATATTCATCACGTCAGTTTCCTGAAAGGCATCGGTCCCCAGTAAATGAGCGAACACCTGTCCGGTAATACATACGAGAGGTGTGCTATCTATCATTGCATCAGCTAATCCGGTAACTAGGTTTGTTGCACCGGGTCCGCTCGTTGCAAACACCACGCCTACACGGCCTGAAGTACGTGCAAAGCCTTGTGCGGCGTGTATGCCGCCTTGCTCATGGCGTACAAGAATGTGTGTTAGTTTGTCCATGTAGTCGTACAGAGCATCGTATATGGGCATAATGGCTCCACCCGGATAGCCGAATACCGTGTCGACGTTTTCGGCCAGTAAGGCCTCAAGCACCGCTTGGGAACCGCTTATCTGTGTCGTGGTGGCATGCTCCTCCAACTTGTTGTGTGGCGTGTCTTTGGTTATTTCCAGCGTACTCATAATCTTGTATGTTTTCGTTTACCTACTTTTCTATTTTGTCTTGTTTCCTGTCCTCGCTCTTCGGTCTCCCGCCTTCAGTCCCCTCACTCATCCGTGACACAGCCTGACGCTGCATCCGAAACCGTTTTGGCATATTTGTATAATACACCCTTGCTTACTTTTAGGTCGGGTTGTTTCCAGTTTTTTCGGCGCTCGGCGATGATTTCATCACTGACGAGTAAGTTGATGGTATTGTTCACGGCATCGATTACGATGGTGTCGTTGTCTTCGACCAGGCCGATGAGTCCACCGTCGTGTGCTTCCGGCGTGATGTGTCCAACAACAAAACCGTGGGTGCCGCCACTAAACCGTCCATCGGTAATCAGTGCTACGTTTTTCCCCAATCCGGCTCCGATGATGGCGGATGTAGGTTTCAGCATTTCGGGCATGCCCGGAGCTCCTTTTGGACCTTCGTTTTTGATCACTACGACATCGCCGGGTTGCACGCGGCCTGATGAAATTCCGGCAATCAGCTCCTTTTCGCCATCAAACACGCGGGCGGGGCCTTCAAATCGCTCGCCTTCCTTCCCCGATATCTTGGCCACGCTTCCTTTCTCGGCCAAGTTCCCATACAGGATTTGCAGGTGGCCCGTAGCTTTGATGGGTTTGTCCAGGGGTTGTATGATTGGCTGGTCCATTTCAATGATGGAAGTAACATCAGCTAGGTTTTCGGCCACTGTTTGGCCGGTAACGGTCAGGCAATCCCCGTGTATCAACCCTTCGTCCAACAGGTAACGCATCACGGCAGGTACGCCGCCATAATTGTGTAAATCTTGCATCAGGTAGCGTCCGCTAGGCTTGAAGTCTGCCAAAACCGGGGTCGTATCGCTCATCCGTTGGAAATCGTCCTGGGTGATATCGATGCCAACACTTTTTCCGATAGCAATGAAGTGTAGGACGGCGTTGGTGCTTCCGCCCAGTACGATAATGACCCGTAGTGCGTTTTCAAAGGCTTTTCGGGTCATGATATCCGAAGGTTTGATGTCCCGTTCTAGCAGGATACGGATGTATTTGCCCGCATCGTGGCATTCTTTTTTCTTTTCTTCGCTTACGGCCGGGTTAGACGAAGAGTAGGGGAGGCTCATGCCTAGTGCTTCGATAGCTGAGGCCATGGTATTGGCCGTGTACATGCCGCCACATGCTCCCGCACCGGGGCAGGTGTGTTTAACTATACCGAGAAAATCCTCGTCGGTTAGGTTGCCAGCTATTTTCTGGCCAAGAGCCTCGAATGCCGATACAATATTTAGTTCTTGACCTTTGTAGTATCCCGGTGCGATAGTACCGCCATATACCATAATGGAAGGCCGGTTAAGCCTACCCATGGCCATGATGCTGCCCGGCATGTTTTTGTCACAGCCCGGAATGGCTATCAGCCCGTCGTAGTATTGCCCTCCGCAGATCGCCTCGATACTGTCAGCGATGATGTCGCGGCTTACCAGCGAATAACGCATTCCGTCAGTTCCGTTGCTCATCCCGTCGCTCACACCGATGGTGTTGAACACCAGGCCCACGAGTTCGCTTTTCCATACGCCGTCTTTAACCAGTTTGGCTAGGTCGTTAAGGTGCATGTTGCAGGTATTACCGTCGTAACCCATGCTGGCAATACCCACTTGGGCCTTGTCCATGTCTTCGTCGGTTAGGCCGATGCCGTAAAGCATAGCTTGTGCCGCAGGCTGGGTTTTGTCTTGGGTAAATACCTTGCTGTACTTGTTCAGTTCTTGTTGTTTGGTTTGCATGTTATATAATGACGTCAAAGTTTTGTTGTTCGAGTGTTAAGCTTTTATAAGCTCGCTGTATGGAACTACCTAGGCTATCTTGCCATTCCAATGGAAGAGTTGTGCCATTGACCGATGCGATGCCGATAATCCCTGTAGCAGTACCCGTCAGGAACGCGCTATCGGCTTCAAGCAGTTCGGTGGGTGTGATTGTTTTTTCCCGAGCTTCGATGTGCAGGTAATTTGCGAGTTCAAATACCGTTTGGCGGGTTATCCCTTCCAGGATGGAACCCGGGGGCGGGGTATACAGCACTCCGTTTTTTTCGATAAACAGGTTATTACTGGATGCTTGGGCGATGTTCCCAGCTTGGTCGGTCAGAATCGCTTCGTCAAAGCCACGTCCCACAGCCTCGTTTGTCGCACGGATGGATGCTGCGTATTGTCCGGATATCTTCGCATTAATAGGCAGTGATTTCGGATTGGGCCGTTCATAAGGCGACAGTGTCACTTGTATCAGGTTTGAACCCAGGAACGGCCCCCATTCCCAAGCCAGAATAACGATGTTGGAAGGGGCGCCCGTAGTTAAATGCATGTTGTGCCCAGTGGTTACTAACGGACGGATGTAAGCACTAGCCAGGTGGTTTTTATGGAGCAATTGGTATGCGGCTTCAATCAGGTTTTCCTCTTTCCAGGGAAACTGGATGCCAATGCTCTCGCACGAGTAGCGGAGCCGCTCGAAATGTTGCCTTGCCCTGAAGATACGGGTGCCGTTGTGGGTACTGTAAGCCCGTATACCTTCCATCGCCGCATAACCGTAATGTAGGGACTGGCCAAATAGATCAATTTCAGCTTCATCGGCCTTGATGAAATCGCCGTTAAAATAGACCCATGTATGTTGGTTGTAATATCTCATTGCCACTCCTGAAAAATCTGGTCACATCCGGTGTACCCTTTCCCGATATCCCCTCGTTTTTGCAGAAGGAATCCAAGCCGTGATTTGACCTCCTCAAAATAGGACGATTAAACAAGATTGGCAATAGGCTTCCTTTACTTTTTGCAATAAGAATAATTACAATGTAAATTTGGTTTTGTCGAATAATAAATTGGTTAGGCGAGTTTGCTAGGAATATTATTTGGGTGTAAATATACCAAAACCAATTTTGGTATTCGGTTCATAAGTGGGTCGTTTTGTGTTTTAGAGAGAAATTCTGCCTAAAAATCAAAAAATGCCGAGGGAAGTTGAAAAAATGAAAGCCCCCGCCTGTTGGGGCGAGGGCTTGATTATTGTCTGTTAAGTCGGCCAGGTTATCGGTCGACAAGGCCTTCCGCCAACAGGGTTATTTTATTGTCCAGTACTTCAACCACACCGCCGATTATATGGAGCGTTTCCTCGTTCTTTCCGGTTCGGATGATAATTTTACCATCCTCCAATGTCGAGACAATCGGTGCGTGGTTTTCCAGTACTTCAAACGAGCCGCCGGACCCTGGTACGGTCACGGACGTAACTTCGCCGTCGTACACGGGTTTGTCTGGTGTGATAATCGTTAATTTCACTTGATTTACGATTTACAATTTACGATTGCGAACGAATCTGCTATCGTAAATAAATTAAACTGCTTCTGCCAATAGTTTCTTGCCTTTTTCAATCGCCTCTTCGATTGATCCGACAAGGTTGAATGCCGCTTCCGGGTATTCGTCGACTTCGCCGTCTATGATCATGTTGAAGCCTTTGATGGTATCCTTGATGTCGACCAGTACGCCTTTAAGGCCTGTAAACTGTTCGGCAACGTGGAATGGCTGTGAAAGGAAACGTTGTACCCGGCGCGC
>CAZXSL010000087.1:9037-12529 GCA_964643235.1 uncultured Sphingobacteriaceae bacterium
TCTGACAGCTCGTCCATACCCAAGATAGCGATGATATCTTGTAGTTCTTTGTAGCGCTGTAGGATCTCTTTTACGCGTTGAGCCGTATTATAGTGCTCGTCGCCCAAAACTGCTGGGCTCAGGATGCGTGAGGTTGAGTCCAACGGATCCACTGCCGGGTAGATACCCAATTCGGCGATTTTCCGGGAAAGTACTGTCGTTGCGTCCAAGTGGGCAAACGTTGTGGCCGGCGCAGGGTCTGTCAAGTCATCCGCAGGCACGTAAACCGCTTGCACGGAAGTAATGGATCCACGCTTAGTCGAGGTAATCCGCTCTTGCATCAACCCCATCTCAGTTGCCAACGTCGGTTGGTAGCCTACGGCTGATGGCATCCGGCCCAAAAGTGCCGATACTTCGGATCCTGCTTGTGTAAAGCGGAAAATATTGTCGATAAAGAACAAGATGTCGCGTCCGGCACCGTCACCGTCCCCATCACGGAAATACTCGGCGATAGTCAGCCCGGATAGGGCGACACGCGCACGGGCCCCTGGAGGCTCGTTCATCTGGCCGAACACGAAGGTTGCTTTCGATTCCTTCAATTCTTCTTCCTCTACCTTGTCTAACGGCCATTCGCCTTTTTCCATTCCTTCGAGGAAAGCGTCGCCATACCGGATAATTCCAGATTCTAGCATCTCGCGAAGGAGGTCGTTCCCCTCACGCGTACGCTCGCCTACTCCGGCAAATACGGATAGGCCACCGTGGCCTTTGGCAATATTGTTGATAAGTTCCTGAATCAATACAGTCTTACCTACTCCGGCACCGCCGAAGAGACCGATTTTCCCACCTTTGGCGTACGGCTCGAGTAGGTCGATTACCTTGATACCTGTAAACAATACTTCCGTTTCGGTCGAAAGGTCTTCAAACTTGGGCGGGGTATTGTGTATACTCCGTCCGTTGGATTTGTCAAGTTCCCGAATCCCGTCGATGGCATCGCCCACCACGTTGAATACGCGGCCTTTGATTTCGTCGCCAATCGGCATTTTGATCGGGGCTTTGGTGTCGACTACCTTCATGCCGCGAAGCAAGCCTTCGGTCGCATCCATTGCGATGGCACGCACGCGTTCCTCGCCAAGGTGCTGTTGCACTTCCAAAACGACACGTTGGCCGTTTTCTCTTTCAATCTCTAATGCGTCAAAAATTTTGGGGAGTGTGGCACCTTCGCCAAAGCTCACGTCGACAACTGGGCCGATGATTTGAGCGATTTTTCCAACATTGGACATATTAATGGAACTAAATTAATGATCAAGTAATAAAGGCCAATATAGGCCTTGATTTCGGAATGCAAAAATACGCTTTATCCCGTGAAAAACAAACATTATTTTCAATATCTGGGTGCAAGGGGTTTGACCCATTCTACCAAGCTCAGAAAGTCGTTGCTAAACCAGCGATGGTATTTTCCGTTAAACACTTCCGTAGAACTATTTAAAACAGGTTTTAACCTGTTCTCTTGTTGATTTCGTCCTGCAGTTGGCGTTTGAGTTTTTGTTCCCGTTCCAAGGCTTTTTTGCGGTGTGATTCGAATTCTTCATGTAGGTCGTCGTACGATTTTCGTGCATCACGCGTTACCACGTGGCTCTGGTTGAATCGGTAAATGTAAAATACCAAGAGCAAGACGAGGACGGATACAATGCTGACAAATAATACACTGACAGACGATTTATTGAGTGATATACCCAATAAGGTGACACGGTCTTGGTTGCTTTCGGATACACGTAGTTGTTCTTGCGTGCTTGTTAGTGAGTCGCCCAGGATGGTAAGCTGCTTTTGTTGATTGGCAATTGTCGTAGCTGCATCCGATATCTCCCCACGTAGTTGCTTCAGGGAGTCGGCCACATTTTTACGGACGGTTTCCAAATTTACCCGACGAATCAATTTGAAGTCGTCCTGGCTACGCGATATCAGGTTCAGATGAATAAATTGACTGTCTATCGGGCCGCTAGTCAACGAGCCCCGTTGCGACGAGCCGCCCTGCGGATAAGCCAGTGTATGGATAAATAGGCCGATAAACAGTAAGATTGCCAAGTTTTTCATTGTGGGTAAAATTATCGGTTTCGTGTGTTACATATTGTTGCTTTGGCGTTATAAAGCGCCGTTTGTTTCCGGTTCCGATACACGCAACCGTCAGGGATGCGTGGTTAAGAATTTGCGATATTACGGCATTTATCGCTTAAATAAAAATCCAATTCGCAAAATATGCCTCGATACCCCAGGTGAAGACAAAAGTTTGTTTGTCTGATGTTGTCCGAATGGATACTTTATTCTTGGTAGAAATCTTGTAGTGACGCTACATAGACGTGACGCCAGCCATCAACAATATCGTCATACGCCTCATCGGGTATATGGGTGTGTCGAACCTCCATAGAGGTCCCTTGCTTATGGGGGTGGAGCTTGATCGTGACGATAGATTCGGGATTTTCCTCGCCAAAATACCACTGTTGCACCAGCATTTTGCCCGGCTCAAAAGCGATGTTTTTACCGATGATGTCGCCATCCCACAACGAGAATTCGGTGTCTGCTTCTGCCGACATCCTGACAGAGGCACCGGTCCATAAATGCAGGGTGGTTTCCGTCGTCAATGCCCGATATACGTGATCGGGCTCGGCCGGGATAATGAAATATTCTTTATAATCAGGCATGTTATTCGTTGCTAATTCGCCGTTTTGTTTTACCCGATAGTGCGGGAGCACGTAAAGTGTGCCCCGCCTGCAGCGCTATGCACGCGGGACATAGCGTTTAATCGTTGCCCGCTAGTGCTTGGGGTTTGTTATCTACCCATATCTTCAGCTCATCGCAGGAAAGGTATTCCTCATTGATGTTGATATAGGTGGTTTTGCGACGCCCTTCAAACCACTCGCTGAGCTTCCTGTTGACCTTGTCTTCCAGTGCGGCTTCCTTGATTTTGGCAAAGTCCTGCTCCAAGTTTGCTTGGTGGGGCGGGGTGCGCGACTTGAGGAAGACAAACCGGTAGCCAGTTTGCCCCATTGGGTCAGTAAAACGCGAAGGTTTGGAATATTCACCCGGCTGCAGTGTGTCGATTGCTGCAAAAATGGAAGCATCGAGTAAGTCGGTTGGAATCAGTGTAGTCCTGCTGTTTTGGTTTTCGGCATTGAGCAGCATCCCGCCGTTGTATTTGGTTTCCTTATTATCAGAATATCGTGTCGCTGCGGTATAGAAGTCCATGCGGTTGTTGACAACATGGCTTTGGATACTGTCAATGTGTGCTTTAGCACGATCCAAGCTGGCTTGGGTAGGCGGTATGCGTATCAAGACGTGGCGGGTGCGTGTTTCCTCGCCTCGGCGCTCTAATACTTCCAGGAAGTGGAAGCCAAACTCAGATTCAAATACGGTTGATATCTCGCCCGGTTTGAGCCGGAAGGAAACAGCCGAAAACTCCTTAACCATAGCATCCCGTGTGTTGAAACCGAGGTCGCCACCGTAAGGTGCTGAACCCGG
>CAZXSL010000088.1:0-12515 GCA_964643235.1 uncultured Sphingobacteriaceae bacterium
ATGCTCCTTTGGACGATACCGTTAGGATTTTGTCTTTATTCTCAGTGTCCACCTGCCAATGGGCGATGCCGTCCACCTTATCCAAATGGGGTTTGACAGCTGTTATGCATCCGCCGCAATTGATATTGGTTTTGAATTTGAAATTTTGCGTGTTATTTTCCATTTTATTTGTTTTTATAATGTTCGAATTTCTTATTTTTTCCATTTCAGCCTGAGGCTGTTGCTTACCACACTTACACTACTCAGGGCCATAGCTGCACCCGCAATCATTGGGTTTAGCAAAAAACCGTTGAGGGGGTACAAAATCCCAGCAGCAATCGGGATACCAATCAAGTTATAGATAAACGCCCAAAACAAGTTTTGTTTAATTGTAGCGACCGTTTGTTTGGAGAGGCGTATTGCTTGGGGTATTTTGCTAAGGTCAGATGAAATAATCGTCATTTTAGCGACATCCATGGCAATATCACTGCCTTTGCCCATGGCGATGCTCACGTCGGCGGTAGCCAGTGCGGTGCTGTCGTTGATGCCATCGCCGACCATTGCAACGGTTTTTCCTTGCTTTTGTAATTGTTCGACGAATGTAGCTTTTTGTTGGGGCAGCACCTCTGCTTGGTAATGCGGGATACCGGTTTGCTCGGCGATGGCTTTTGCCGTGGCTTCGTTGTCACCAGTAAGCATATACAGATCAATACCCATCTCTTTCAATTTTTTGATAGCCGATACGGATGTGTTCTTTATCTGGTCGGAAATGGCTAGTACAGCCAGTGCCCTTGAACTGTCTGAAAACCAGATAACGGTATGGGATGCAGCACTCCATTCATTGGCCTGTTCTTGCAACTCGGAGGCGATGGCGATATTGTTTTCGGTCATGAGCCGCTTATTTCCGGTCAAGTATGTTTCGCCCTGATGATTGACTCTCGCACCCTTTCCGGTAATGCTCTCAAAGTCGCTGATATGAACTGTCTCCGCTCCCTCGAGGTGCTTGGTTACAGCTTCGGCAAGCGGGTGCTCGGATTGTTTTTCCAGACTGTATAGAATGTCTTTTGCTTTGTCGTCTCCATCCAGCCACTTGGCACCACTCACTTCCGGTTTGCCTTCGGTTATTGTTCCGGTTTTATCCAGGATAATGGCATCTACGTTCTTGGCTAATTCCAGACTTTCGGCATCTTTGATTAGAATTCCGTTTTCTGCCCCTTTACCCACACCCACCATGATGGCAGTCGGGGTTGCCAGTCCCAACGCACAGGGGCAAGCAATAACCAGCACGGTAATAGCGGTTAATAGGCCATGGACGAAACCATTGGTTCCACCCAGGGTGATCCAGAGTACAAAAGTTAGTATAGCGATACCAATCACGATTGGAACGAAAATACCGGCTATCTTGTCGACTAATTTTTGTACGGGTGCCTTACTACCCTGAGCCTCCTGCACCATTTTAATAATTTGGGCCAACATGGTTTCCTTACCTACCTTGGTTGCTTGAAACCGGAAGCTTCCTTTTTGGTTGATGGTACCGGCAAATACCTTTTCTTTGTCCTTTTTTAATACTGCAACCGGTTCGCCACTCAGCATGCTTTCGTCAACATAGGAAGTACCGGAAGTAACGATGCCATCCACTGCGATCTTTTCGCCTGGCTTGACCAGGATGATGTCGCCAACGGCCACTTCATCGATCGAAACCTGCTTTTCTTGTCCATTAGCGGTGACGACAATAACATTCTTGGGTTGCAATCCCATCAGTTTCTTGATTGCTGTCGAGGTATTCCCTTTGGCACGCTCTTCCAATAGTTTCCCCAATAGGATAAAAGCGATGATGACGGCAGCGGCTTCAAAATACACATGGGCTTCCAAACCCCGTTGGGTCCAGAATTCAGGCCACAGCATATTGAATACACTAAATGTATATGCAATCCCGGTACTTAATGCCACTAAGGTATCCATATTCGCCCGGCCGTGCTTTGCTTGTTTCCACGCATTGATGTAAAAATCACGCCCTAGCCAGAGCACTACTGGCGTTGTTAGTATCCACATGATCTCATTCGCATAAGGAATGTTCATGAAAAACATACCGATGACAACAACGGGTATCGATAAGATAACGGCCCAGGTTGTCCGCCGTTTCAGGGTTCGGTACTTCTGTTCGTGTATAGCATCCAGGGTTTCTTGTTGTGTTTCCGCCTGTTCAATGAGTAGGTCGTAGCCTACTGATTGAACGGCCTGTTGCAGCGTTTCGGGGTTGGTTACGTCTGCCTGATATATTACTGAAAGGTTTCCTGTTGCAAAATTGACCGAGGCTTCGACCACACCTTCCGCAGATTTGACAATACTTTCAGCACTCGCTGCACAGGATGCGCAAGACATATTGAGTACCGGAAATGATTGTTTAACCGTATTTTTATTTGCTTGCCATGTTTCCATATCGTGTATCCATTTTTGATTCTACAAAGATGGCCAATAATGCGATGGAAAGCGTTACGTAATTTTTGGAAAGTGTTGTAAGATTTCCACTTTAACCGTGTTATAACGGTGTTTTTTTGCAAGAGAGGGCGTGGCACCTCTACAACTACGTACAAGAAGACCCAGTTATGGTTTTTAATAATCGATATGTAGTGCTGGCCTTGTCGCATGGAATCCCATATCGTTATATTTATTTATTAGGTGGAGCTTAAAACCGTTCTTTAAATGGTCGCCACTGGTGGTCGGGCTCCATGTGGTTCCAAATGAGGGACGAAACATCGCGGATTAGTACGGCTGCTTCGTTGTCGTAAACCCATCGTTGGTCCTCGTTGTTCTTAGTCATAATGGCAAACACATAGTCACCACTCGGCGCGTTGACCAAGACGACTTCCGAGCGTGCATCGCTTACCGGTCCTGTTTTGGATGCCGTAGCGATTTCCATCGGTATCTGGGATATCGCACCTTGGTCGTAGTAGATGTTTTTCATTAGGCGATACATGCGGTCGCTAGCCGCTGGTGAGACGATTTCACCTAGACGGATACGGGCCACCAAGTCCGATAATTCTCGTGGGGTAGTCTGTCCCCATCCGTAGACTTCCCGGATGTGCTCTCTACCGGGTGTGCGTGAGTTGACGCGTGTGTGCCTGAGTCCGTAGGACTCCATCAGTTCGTTGATCCGCTGGCCGCCTCCGGCTAGGTCTTGGCACCATAGTGATGTCGTGTTGTCGCTATATGTAATCATTAATGAGGCGAGTACGCTGACATCCGTTTGTGCACTGTCTTTAAAAAATTGCATTAATCCTGATCCGCCGTAAGCGATGGAGTCCTGGTAGATAAGTTTATCGCGGTAGCCAATTTCACCACGATGTATTTTGTCGAAGAGCCCCACCATGATTGGGATTTTGACGTTGCTCGCTGTCGGGAAGATGGTATCGGCATGAATACTGATTTCCACTCCGGTGGGAATGTGTCGGAGGTAGATGCCCGCATCGCCCCTGAATTGCTCCAAAAGCGTACGTAACTCGGTTTCAAGTTTTTGCATCCGATTTGACTCCTGACCTGCAGTGGGCAAGCTGCTTGCCAACAGGACAAACAGACATAGTGAAAACAGTAGGCTTATAATAGATCGTCTCATAATCAAAGGAATTAGGATTATCAGATGGTAAATATAAATAGAAAAAATTACATCAATACAAGTGTCTGTATTTCAGTGTGTAGGTTGATATATTTGAAGCCCGTCTTGCCTTTGAAACTTTGCTGAAGGGGAGGTGAGACGTCCGGTGGACGGGATGTTCTCTTTGTCCATGCGCTCCCAGTCATGTATTATTCTTATTAACATGGATACGAAGTCGTGGTAGTTGGTTATTTTCGTAGCAATGATTGGTTAGTCTCTGGACAGTCCGGTCATGAGTTAAACCATTTAGAAGACCAGTTAACTATGAAACGTATTATTGCATTTTCTTTTGTATTCTTTTTCGCTTGTGGCTTGTTTGCCCAAGATAGCAAGACCGGCATTCGAGTTACGGATATGCTGCGGATCAAACGCATAAGTTCGGTTGAATTATCGCCGGATGGTTCGCAAGTTATGTATACTGTCCATTCGGCTGTGCCTCAAGGTAGCAATTCGCTCGATTATTCCCACCATACCCAATTGTGGATTGCGGACGTGGCCGGCGAACGAAATCCTCGGCCATTGACGGCCGGAAAAGAGGGTTTTTCGCAACCGTCATTCAGTCCGGATGGTCAATCCATTGTTTTCTCCCGGACGGTGGCTGGCAAACCTCAACTTTTCATGCTGTCGTTAGCCGGGGGTGAACCGATTCAGTTAACCGATCATCAATATGGTGCATCTGGGGCTCGTTGGAGCCCGGATGGCAAACGGTTGGTTTTTACCGCTTCGCTGAGCCTAGCTGAAATGTTGGCCGATTCAGTAGTCAACCCAGGTGGCGCTTTTCCTGACTGGGATATGGAAAAGCCCGGCTTTTTAGATAATGCGTTCTTGGCCAAGTCAGATGTAAAAGCAGACCCCGACGGGTCGTTGGCGGCAATTAGGGCCTATTTGGCAAAGAACGAATCCGATAACAAAGCCAAGGTGTTCAATAAGTTGAATTTTCAAACCGAGACATCAACCTCTTCGGCTATGCGTTTTTCGCACTTGTTTATCGTGGATGCCGTGCCCGGCGCCCTGCCTAATGCTCTGACGCACGGTTTTCGTTCGTATGGCTCGCCCACGTTTGTTGGTCATGATCGGTTATTGTATTCCGTTCGTGGCGACGAAAATGTTCATCCCGATCGGATCCGTGAGGGATCTATCCGTCTGATGGATCTACAAACAGGTGCCGATACGGAGTGGATGGCCAAAGTAGGGCATCAGGTTTCCATTGGTGCCGTTTCTCCGTCAGGTCGCTATGTGGCTTTCCAAGAGAGTGATGTGGGTACGCCGCGTGTCCCCAAAATGTATGTCGTACCATTGGATCAGCCCAATGCTCTGCCGGTATACATTGATTTTGACCGAAATAAAAGCAACTTGCAGTGGAGTGATGATGAGTCATCGATATATTTCGTGTCGCCGAGTAATGGCGGTTCGGTATTGTGCCGGGCGAGTATTGATGGTGGTCGCGTCGAACGCCTAACGGGAGACGATGAGGGCATTGCATCATATCATATTCAGGGCTCTACCATAGCTTTTGCCAAAAATGACGTGCTAATCCCATCAGATTTGTTCATCGCTGATGGGGAGGCCATTGGCCAAGCACGGCGACTAACTGATCTGAATGGCGACTGGCTATCTAAGCGCCATGTCAGCATTCCGGAGAAGTATACTTATACGAACGAGTTGGGTTTGGAGGTGGAATATTGGGTCATGAAGCCTATTGGGTTTGAAGAAGGCAAAAAGTATCCGGTATTGTTGGAGATACATGGTGGTCCGTCGGCGATGTGGGGCCCGGGCGAATCGAGTATGTGGCACGAGTTTCAGTATTTTTGTGCGCAAGGCTACGGCGTTGTTTACAGCAACCCACGAGGCTCAGGCGGTTATGGTGAAACCTTCTTAAGGGCCAATATAGATGATTGGGGAGCAGGGCCGGCTGCCGATGTACTTGGAGCCTTGGATCGGACGATTGCCCAGGGGTGGGCTGACACATCTAAACTGATCATTTCAGGCGGTTCCTACGCGGGATACCTTGTTAGTTGGATCATCGCCCACGACCAACGCTTCAAAGCAGCCTGTAGCCAACGGGGTGTCTACGACCTCCGGACGTTTTTTGGCGAAGGTAATGCTTGGCGTTTGGTGCCTAGCTATTTCGGGGGCTATCCGTGGGAACCCGATGTTTACCAAACCTTGGAACGTGAATCGCCCATTAATTATGTCGAACAGATCAAAACTCCCTATATTATTTTCCATGGCGAATTGGATCTGCGCACAGGTGTCATCCAAAGCGAGATGTTGTACAGGAGCTTGAAAGTCTTGGGGCGTCCAGTTGAATACATTCGTCACCCGGGGGCCAATCACGAGATTACTCGGAGCGGTGACAACCGTCAACGCATCGACCAGATGCTTCGCACGTATGAATTTTTCGAGCGTTGGCTGCAGTAAAATGGGATAAATCAGGCATTGTATGTCACTTTTTCTTGATAAATGATAAAAAGCTATATTTTTTTTAGCCTTCATAAAACATTTAGGACAAGACGTCGTTATTGGTATTAGGTTTAGGTTGATAAAAAAACATTACGTTTTTTACCGCACTTCCCAAAGGTGCGGTTTTTTTTTGTCCTTATCCCAGCGTGGGGTGTTAGGATTCTAAAATTGTAGACTTACCATCCGGTCTAAATTCCTTACTTGTGTATTGAAAAGGATTTTGTATACAAGTATTTTTTCTTGTATTCCAACGGTGTCATATCGGTTACTTTCTTGAAATGGCGATAGAAATTCGATACATTATTAAAACCACATTCAAAACAGATTACTTCCGTGGGTAGGAGATCCTCCACCAGCATGCGGCAGGCATGGCTAATTCTGATCTCGATAAGGAAATCGTAAAAAGTCTTGTTAGTCATGGTTTTGAAATACCTGCAAAATGATGTTGTACTCAGGTTGGCTATCGACGCGATTTCGACCAGGCTAATCTCCTTCTTGTAATTGCTGAGGGTGTATGAGCAGATTCGGTTTAGTCGAGCGGTGTCCATCTCGTTGGATTTATAAAAGGCGTGCGCAGAAGCAATCAACTCGTACTCGTCGGTTTCTGCAAGTAGTTTGAGCATCGACATCAAAATAATTACCCGTTCCAGGCCGGTTGCAACAATTGCTTTTTGCATCAGTTCGATTAGGGTCAACCCACTCTGTCCGGTAATTTTCATTCCCCGCCGGGCTTTTTCAAATAATGCAGGGATAAGATAAGTTTCTGGGAGATTGATAAAATCTCGGCCCAAACAATGGGGGAGAAAATGGATGACATTGGCTTCGACTTTCCGGTCGGGATGACTTTGGTAATACTCCTCGTTACACTGCCACATGTGTGGAAGGTTGTCGCCGAGTAGGATAACTTCTCCCGGAGAAAAGTTGCCGATGTTATCACCGATAAACCGTACCCCTTCGCCCCGGATAACGTGGTGTAACTCCAATTCAGGATGATAGTGCCAGACCGTACCAAAATTGGATTGTACGTCATTCCGTATACTGAACGATGTCTGGATTTGTGTCGGTACTTTGTGAAAAGATGGCTTCATGGTACGTCGAACTGTGTTTCCATCGTAAAATGCTACATGCTGGAAACGGGTTTATAATTGTTTTTAATTGATGCGGTTTCCTTTAATTTACTTCCACCTTACTAAGGTATGTAAAAAAAAGTCACACACCAAGCGAATGGCAATATCATATAATAACACGCTAATAAGTGCTAAAAAATTCCAGGGATAAGGTAACATCTTTGTATGGAAGGTTCTTCCTATTTATTTAAACCAATAGAAAACGAAAGCAATGGATAACAAGAAAGTATGGCTAGTCGCTAGTGGAGACTTGCGTTTATCGGCTAATCAGCTTTGCTGGCAAGCCCAATCGGAGATGGAAACACTTTTGGGTGAGGCTATCGGGAAACTCGGTTGGGAGGTCGTGCGGGCGCACGCCTACGACCCCGCCAAACAGCACGGTTTTATCGATTCTCAGCGTATGGGCATCGAGGTATTCAAAAATATTCCCCAAGATGCGCCGTTGATCGTCGCGGAAAGTGTATGGCAATATACCCACCACGTGCTGGCCGGGCTGACGACACACCGAGGCCCGATATTAACCGTTGCCAATTGGAGTGGGCAATGGCCGGGTTTGGTGGGGATGCTCAACCTAAACGGCTCCTTAACGAAGGCTGGTGTCGTGTACAGTACATTATGGAGCGAGCGTTTTGATGACGATTTTTTTGTCAGCAAGTTACGCAACTGGTTTGATCAAGGTGTGATTAGCCATGATGAGTCGCACGTGTCCGACTATACATCTGCTGCAATACCGGCCGAAGAGAGCGAGATAGGCAGGGGTTTTGCCAAGAAATTCCGTGAAGAAAAAGCCATTATGGGGGTGTTTGACGAAGGGTGTATGGGTATGTTTAATGCCATCATTCCTGATCATCTCCTTCATGAGACAGGCATATTCAAGGAGCGGCTGAGTCAATCTGCACTTTATGCGCGCATGTTGACGGTAAGCGAGCAGGAGGCTGAGCAGGTTCTGCAGTGGTTATTGGATAGGGGTATGGTCTTTAACTGGGGTACCGATGAGGCAACCGAACTGACTCGCCGGCAGACTGTTGAGCAGTGTAAAATGTATATCGCTGCGGTGCGCATCGCCGATGAATTCGGTTGCGACACCATTGGTATCCAATACCAGCAAGGATTAAAGGACTTGACTGTAGCTAGCGACTTGGTAGAAGGTTTGTTAAACGATACCGAACGTCCACCAGTGTTTGCCGAAGACGGCCGCGAACTGTTTGCCGGTGTAGCCATTCCGCATTTCAATGAGGTAGATGAATGTGCTGGGTTGGACTCCCTGTTGACCTACCATTTGTGGAGGCATTTGGGGATGCGTGGCGATAATACCTTGCACGACCTTCGTTGGGGCGAACATTATAAAGGCGGAGGAATTGACGAATTTGTTTGGGTATTCCTGATTTCCGGAGCGGTACCAGCCTCGCATTTTGAGTCTGGTTATGCATCGGCTTCGAGTTGGCGCCAGTCACCTATGTATTTCCGACTTGGCGGTGGTACCTTGCGTGGCGTTAGCAAGCCCGGCCCCATTGTATGGAGCCGTGTTTATATCGAAAACAACGTATTACATGCAGATTTAGGCGTCGGGAATGCGTTGCAGCTCCCTGATGAAGAAACTGAACGTCGTTGGCAAATCACGTCTGCCGAATGGCCGATTATGCATGCAAGCTTATCGGGGGTTAATCGCGACCAACTGATGGCCAAGCACAAAGCAAATCATATTCATGTCGTCTACACAGATACCGAAGCTGAGGCCCATCGCGCGTGCCGGATCAAAGCCGCTGCTCTGGAAGAGTTAGGTATTCGGGTGCATTTTTGTGGCGATGTAGAATTGAACAAGGTCTTATAAATAACACTTTATCGTAAATTATGGATCGTTTTGTCATCGGATTGGATTTTGGTACGGACTCCGTGCGTGCACTACTGGTTAATGCCCGGACCGGAGAAGAATTGGGAACTACACTTCGGCATTACCCACGTTGGCAGAAGGGATTGTATTGCGATCCCCTGCAATCGCGATTTCGCCAGCATCCGCTGGACTACGTCGAGGCGATGGAAGGGTGTGTGCAGGAATTGGTCAACGATGCGCATTCCGATATCGTTTCGAATATTGTAGGAATAGGGGTGGACACCACGGGGTCCACCCCCGTGGCCGTCGATCGAAATGGGACACCGTTGTCGTTATTGCCTGAATTTGCGGAAAACCCCAATGCGATGTTCCTGCTATGGAAAGACCATACTGCCACCTCGGAGGCAGACGAAATCAATCGTTTATCGTATCAATGGGAGACGGATTTTACTCAATACTCGGGAGGTATTTACTCGTCGGAATGGTTTTGGTCCAAAATCCTGCATATTATCCGTGTCGACGAATCCATTCGGGAATCAGCGTATTCTTGGGTCGAGCATTGCGACTGGATGCCTGCGCTGTTAACCGGAAATACCAACCCGCTTGACATGAAGCGTAGTCGTTGTGCAGCGGGGCATAAAGCGATGTGGCACGAATCGTTTGGAGGGCTTCCATCAAACGAGTTCCTGACAGCGCTGGATCCGAGACTGGAAGGCCTACGCGATCGGTTATATCGGTATACGTACACATCTGATGAGGCGGTGGGGACATTGAGCAAGGAATGGTCCTCGCGTTTGGGTCTACCTGAGGATGTGGTTGTGGCGGTGGGCAGCATTGATGCCCACATGGGAGCAGTTGGTGCTGCTATCGAGCCCTATTCCATGGTAAAAGTAGTAGGGACATCGACGTGCGATATGTTGGTGGCACCATTGGACAAACACGGTGACCAATTGATCAAAGGGATTTGCGGACAAGTTGACGGATCGATTATCCCCGGTATGTTGGGGATGGAAGCCGGCCAGTCTGCCTTCGGCGATTTTTACCATTGGTTTGCCAGCCTGCTGGCCTTTCCGTTGTTGAATGTGCTAAACGATACCTTGGAAGAGCCTTTGGACCAGCATGACGTAATCGGTCGAATCTTAGCCGAATTGGGTATGCAAGCATCTCGAATAGACGTAACCGAAGAAGACGAAATTATCCTCGATTGGATAAATGGGCGCCGTACACCGGATGCGAAACCGGAGCTCCGGGCATGGATTACCGGGCTACGATTGGGGACGGATGCACCACGCTTGTTTAAGGCACTGGTGGAATCCACTGCTTTCGGATCCCGTGCAATTATCGAACGTTTTGAGACCGAGGGGATTCCTGTTCGAAGCGTTTCCGCAACAGGAGGGATAAGCAAGAAATCCCAATTTGTCATGCAAACCTTAGCTAATGTGTTGGACCGCCCTATTCGTGTAGTCACTAGCCAGCAAACTTGTGCGCTTGGTTCGGCTATGTATGCATCGGTGGTGGGGGGTGTTCATCTCAGTATCGCGGATGCACAGCAATGCATGGCTTCAGGATATGAGCATGAATACATTCCACAACCTGAAAAATCCGGTGTTTATACCGTATTGTATGAACGATACAAAAAGTTGGGGCAATTGCAGGAAGATAATATGCTATAGAAATTGGGGAAAATAATGTACACCACCAAATGGACTGGCGATTAACTTTGTTTGCGTTAACCGACATAGTGAATTACCCTAAAAAATAATCGATAAAATAACGAATATGCAGCACCTACCCATCCTAGACATCTCCATTATCTTGGTTTATTTGCTTGCCATGGTATTGGTTGGCGTGTGGTTTTCACGCAAAAACAAAAGCGCGGATCAGTTTACCAAGGCGTCGGGTTCCCTACCTGGATGGGCAGTCGGTATTTCTCTTTACGCAACATTCTTGAGCAGCAACACGTTTTTAGGGGTGCCTGGCAAGGCTTTTGGCACCAACTGGAACGCACTTGTATTTAGTTTATCCATGCCTTTGGCGGCTTGGGTGGCCGTCAAGTATTTTGTGCCATTCTACCGCACATCAGGAGGCGTATCTGCTTATACGCATTTGGAGCACCGTTTTGGGGCGTGGGCACGTACTTACGCCATGGTGTGTTTCTTGCTGACGCAGCTTGCCCGTATGGGTTCCATCTTTTTTGGTATCGCTTTGAGTTTACAGGCACTTACCGGCTACGATATGGTAACGATTATGCTCGTTACTGGAGTTTGTATTGTTATTTATACCGTCTTAGGGGGTATGGAGGCCGTTATATGGACGGAAGTCGTCCAAGGCACTATACAAACGCTCGGCGGACTACTCATCATGTATTTGATTTTCGTGAATGTTGACGGCGGTGTAGGTAAAATTATCGATATCGGCATGAAAGACGGTAAGTTTAGCCTGGGTAGTTTTGAGCCTGATTTGGTTACCTCTTCTTTTTGGGTCATATTTTTATACGGATTTTTTATCAACCTAAACAATTTCGGTATGGATCAGAATTACGTCCAACGTTACCATACCGCAACGTCCGCTAAGGAGGCTGCTCGGTCAGTATGGTTGTGTGTCAAGTTATATATACCTATCTCATTGATCTTCTTTGTGATAGGGACGGGACTGTATGCCTATTATATGCAGAACCCCGAGTTGACCGAAACGATACGTTACCAAGCAGCCTCGGAGCGGCTTTCCTCAAGCGCCTCGGCAACGGAAATCCAGGCCTTGGCGGCGACGTTGACAGCCGAAGATTATGGAGACAAGGTCATGCCACATTTTATGGTTACCATGATTCCGACGGGTCTCGCCGGACTGGTTATCTCCGCCATATTAGCGGCGGCGATGAGTACAATTAGCTCAGGAATGAATGCATCTGCTACCGTTTTCACGGAAGATATATACAAGCGATATATTCGTCGGGACAGTACAAACAAACAAACCCTGCGTATTTTGTTTATTGCAACGGCTGTGTTTGGGGTATTGGGTATAGTGGCGGGAATCAGCATGATTGGGGTCAAAAGTATCCTCGATGTTTGGTGGCAGTTATCAGGTATTTTCGCTGGAGGGATGCTCGGGCTTTTCTTGCTTGGTATCATCAGTAAAAAAGCTCAGAATAAAGATGCTGCAATCGCAACCATAGTCGGTGTGCTTGTTATCCTATGGATGACATTCTCCTACCTGATACCGGATTCCTATTCGGCCTTTAAATATCCGCTCCATGCCAATATGATTATCGTGGTGGGCACGTTGGTCATATCACTTTTGGGGTCGGCGTTGGCAAAATTCAAGAATCGCAAATAGGATAAGGGAACAGGCGTATACACCGTATCGATGTTTGTGCATCATAAAAACTGAAATCAATGGTTAAGTTTCTTGTCATTTCCATGCTTAATTTATTGGTTTTTGGCGCGTTCGCCACTGACCATGTGCC
>CAZXSL010000089.1:0-12353 GCA_964643235.1 uncultured Sphingobacteriaceae bacterium
TCCATTGAATTTCGCTGCAAAATTAAGAATGAATTACGCCATGCGGGGCAGCCACCTTTGAATATTGTGTAAGTAATTGTAAATCCGGCCGTCATGAAGGAATCATGGGGGCGCCCATTGCCTTGCAACCAACGTTCATTTTGTTGCGGCTCACTGCCGCTTACGGCGTCTAGGTAGTCGGTAAAGGTAAGCCGGTAGCCAACTTCCACCCCGACGGTCCACGGGCCGCGCAGGTTGTATTTAAAGCCGGCACCGAAAGGTACGCTAACGGACCGTCTACCAGCATCAGCTACATTATTCCTTGTGTCATCCCATCTACCTGTCGACCCACCAGATTCAACCCACCGGGGATCGAAATCAATATACCCCACACCCGCAAAGAGGTACGGCGTATAAGATGTACGGCCGCGCTGTGGCAGAAACCTAAAAAAATGGAAGTCGACCAACAGGGAGGCCTCCGCCACATGGCTGGAGAAGTTCAACCCCCTTAGGCGCTGATTGGCAACAGCGGAATTCAAATCATCGCCCCTGATTTTAGAATACGAAAAGTTGCCACGCACTCCCCAGGTGGAATTGAGGTTGTACTTACCCCACAGTCCCACACCCCAATCGTTATATAGAAAGGGATTTTCGGGGTTAATATCGCCCATATAACCCGCTGCTCCGCCCATGGCACCTACCTCCCAATCCTGGGCATGTGCCCGGGGCGCCGCCAGCAGCAGAAAAACAAACATGGAAATCAAACAAAAACGCACGGGCCTTTTAATTTAAAGGGTGTAAAGATAAGATAATTAGTGGAATATCGGCAGCCAAAAAGCGCTAAGCAACGCAATCGGAACTTAGGTTTTCTGCATCTGTTTTCTGGATACAACGCTGCCAGGCCATTACCCACATCCGCTCGTAAGCGCCCAAGGCGTAAGGCTCTTGATGGCGCAAATACCGGTTTGTGCCTCCCTTTCTCGGACTAGTTGTCGTCTGCCACGGACTAATTCGCTCCGGCCACGGGGTAGTTTGCGCCATCAACGGATCGATTTGCATGGTTCTACCCCAAGAGAGCAGCAATCTATACCGTGTTTACGGCAAACACGTCCGTGTTTGTGGCAGTCACGTACGTGTTTGCAATAAACTCGATCGTGTTTACGGTAATCTACCCCGTAATTTACGGCAAACACGTACGTGTTTGTGGTATTCACGTACGTGTTTGCGACAATCTCATCCGTGTTAGCGGCTACCTACACCGTGTTTATGATAGATTTGTACGTGTTTGCGGCATTCACGTACGTGGTTGCGATAATCTCGATCGTGTCAGCGGTTATCTACACCGTGACTGTCGCTATCTACATCGCTTAAGAAGCAAACTACCCCGTGATGGTGTTTAACTCGTCCATGTTTGCGCCTATCTCGCTCGTGTTTGCCGTAAACACGTACGTGTTTGCAGTTAACTCGTCCGTGGCTGGGCTTAATTAGTCCGTGGCCGTGAACAATTTGTCCGTGAAAATCGGCTATTTATGCTTGTAACCGTTCGGTATTTTGGCGCATATTCTGCTAATATTCCCCAACTCCCGCAAGATTAGCAAAACGTCTTGTGAGTTGAAATAAACCAAGTTACACGTCCTGACCTGCGGACCAGTCCGTTAAACTTGAAAGGGTTTTAAAAAAAGGTATTCAGTGAGTGCCCAATGGGTAGCTGAATGGAAGCTGACCCTGAATATTTCAGAGCGGCACTTCTCCATTGGAAACAAACAAACGAATCTGCCTGGCCGTTTCCTCTACCCTACCGCCATCCACCCAATGAATCCGGACACCGTCTTTCTCCATTTTGCGGAAATAGGTCATTTGCCGCTTGGCAAAACGGTGGATTTCCGTATTGAGCCGGGCTACCATGGTTTCATAATCAAATTCCCCCAGGATATATTGGGTCACATATTTGTATTCCAATCCATAACGGATGAGCTGCTCGGGACCGATGCCCCTATCCAACAAGCCACGTACTTCTTCAACCAAGCCACTACGCAAGCGTTCCGCCAAGCGGATAGTAATCTGTTCGCGCCGCTGCGTTACCGGTATTCGTATCCCAAAGACCAGGGCATCGACCGTTTGAGACACGGTTTTGCCTTCTGGGTTTGCACGATACCATTCGGCGATTTCCAATGCCCGGATCATTCGCTTGCGGGTACTGGTATCGGCAACAAAGTTTGGGGGTAAGGGCGTAAGCGATAAACGCTCCTCCACGTTTTCCTTGGGGAGTGCTTCAAGCTCCTCTCGGAGGACGTCATCAACCGGCACATCACTATACGGCATACCCTGCAATAGGGTATGGATATAGAGTCCGGTTCCTCCACACAGGATAGGCTGTTTTCCTAATTGTCTTATCTCGTGGAGCGCCGCCAAAGCGTCGTGCCGGTATTGGGACACGTTATATGGTGTACCGGGTTCCAGGGTATCAATCAGATAGTAGGGCACACGACCATACTCTCCCAGGTCTTTGCCTGTACCGATGTCCATCCCCCGGTAAACCTGCCTGGAGTCTGCGCTGATGATGGCGCCCCCAACTTGCTTGGCCAGTTCCACAGCCACACGTGTTTTCCCCGAAGCCGTGGGGCCGAGGATAACGATAAGGGGATGCGGTTTGGTGTCCATGTGCTGGAGTAAGCAAGAAGAAGCTGTATCAAAAGTCCAAAATCCATGATTTTGTCATTTCGAGGACACGAGAAATCTATAATTATCGATGTTTTAGATTTCTCACTTCGTTACGTTCGAAATGACACTTTTGATACAGCTTCTTGGATGTTTTTCAGTCTGGATAAGGTGCGGTTTACACCTCAAACTTAATCCATTTTTCCGAACTGGCACTGCTTTCGACCACCTTGTCGATAAATGCCATCCCCCTTACACCTTCATCAACCTGTGGGAAATCAAGCATTTCGGGTGTTGGCTTCCTACCTTCACGCTTGGCCGACACGGTCAATGCAAAATTCCGGTAGATATTCGCAAAAGCTTCCAGCAAGCCCTCGGGGTGGCCCGATGGGATACGCGTATTGTGCGTAGCAAATGAGCTAAGCGTATATGGTGCAGCATAGCCGTTTGCGGTCCGGTAATGCCGGCGCGGTTCGTCCAGAGGCTTCAATATAAGCGTATTGGGCTCTTCCTGCGCCCATTCCAACCCAGCTTTGTCGCCGTATATACGAATACGCAGGGCGTTTTCCTCTCCAGCCGAAATCTGGGAAGCCATCAATACGCCACGGGCGCCGTTATCGAAACGCAACAATACGCTTCCATCGTCATCAAGTAACCTGCCGTCTACCAAGGTAGAGAGATCTGCACATAGTTCCGAAATCTTTAATCCGGACACATATTCGGCCAAGTGGGCTGCGTGTGTGCCGATATCGCCCATTGCTCCACTTTTCCCTGAACGAGCAGGATCAGTACGCCATGCTGCTTGTACATTGCCTTCGCTCTCGGACAACCGGGTCAACCATCCTTGGGGATATTCGACGACGATTTTCCGTACGTTTCCTAAAGCCCCGTCCTTGACCATCGCTTTGGCCTGTTTAACCATCGGATACCCGCTGTAGGTATGAGTTAGGCACAGGACGTTGCCCGTCCGTTCGACAATTGCTTTCAGTTCCTTGGCCTCCTCCAGGTTGAATGTCATCGGCTTTTCGACAACCACGTGGAAACCATTTTCCAATGCTAGTTTAGCTGGCTCGAAATGAACAAAATTAGGGGTCACGATAGCGATGAAATCCATGCGCTCGCCTTCAGGAAGTTGGCTTTCTTTCTCAATCATTTCCTGGTAACTTCCATACACCCGTTCTTCAGGCAAGAACAGCGATTTACCTGTCTCCTTCGATACTTCAGGCCTGCTGCTGAAAGCCCCACATACCAATTCAACCAATCCATCCATATTGGCGGCAATGCGGTGTACTGCACCGATGAAGGCATCTTTTCCTCCGCCTACCATCCCCATTCTAAGTTTTCGTTCCATGTTTAAGTTTAAATATACGTGTTTTAATAATTCATGTGCCGTGATGCCACTTATTCGTGTTAGATGTTAACCCGTGGTCGAAATTACTAAAAAAATCCTTACCAAAAGGGATAGGAATGGGGTGTGATCGAAATCCAAATTATTTGGCATCCGTCAGACTAACAAATGTATAATTTGAAAAAACACGCAAAACCGATGCTCGAATCGTTTCGCTTTTCATTGGTCAATACCGCTTAACAAGTTTTAAGCTCCCACTATTACGCACCTGTATGTAACCTACCTGCCTTAACTCCTCATCCGTCATGCCATGGAGGGTGGCGGGTAGGTTTTCGCTCGAGTAGCGGTTCCAGGTCGCAGGGTCGACCCAAAACCCTTGCGGTGCTGTTTCACCCACGACTTCAAAACCTATTTTCTCATAACGTTTACCATCCGTCCAATCCTTGTCTGCATAAGTCATGATATCGCCTGGATTGAAATCGCGACGAAAACCACCCATCAGCTTGCTGAGCCCTCCCACCACATGGACACCTCGTTTATGGCAAAACCGAAGGAGTTCGAATGAGCGGTACCCTTCCGGCTTGTCACGCATCCGGCGCGCGCCGCTAAATACCGCGACAGCGACCAACTCGCCATTCAAAAACAAACCGTATCGGTATTTGCCAGGGAGCGCCACGTTAAGGTGGTGTTCGTGGAGGAAGGACATGGACATTTTTTTGTCGATTCGAGCAATAACCGTATCACGGGCATGCACCCGAACTGCCCGTCCGGCGAGTGCCGCAATCCGACTTAGTACTACATGGGGGCGGTTCATCCAGTAATCCTCGTCGATGTGTATTTCCCGCTTGTCTGGATTACCCGTTGTCTTCCGTTCGTCGGCTGTAAGCAAATAGCAAATAATGTGTACGCCTAATTGCTCGTCATGTATGACGTATACACCGGGCGAAAGGCTCCTATATTCCAGATCCATCCCAACGGCTTCCTGCACCTGTAAATAAAAACGATAAAACCTTGACTCTCCGTCCAACATGATTTTTTGCCCTGCTAGGTGGGACAAATATTAGAAAATTTCCGGCACCAAGCCGGTGTTTGTCCAAATAATAACGATATTCGTTACATGAGACTGAACAAATCATTAGTTAGCGCCATCATCTTTACCTGCTTGTCCATGATGGGTTATGCCCAGCAATTTGGCACGGCTACGAATGAAACCGTACTTCTGAACAATCAACGAGGGTGGATCCCCATCAATAACCTCGACAGACGGGATATCGCTACAATTTCAGCAAGTGATGTGGCTTTGGTGCCGTTTCGGGCAATGTTGGATAACTATGCTGATATCCGGCATTATGACCTGCCCGATGCTAACCCAGGATTTCTCGTACTGGACGAAAAGCTTAAATTTTTCAACACCTTGGTTTTTGCCGTTACACAACGTGACTTGGCTAACGACTTTTTACCCCATTTCATCAACAGCCAATCTGTCGGCAAGCGAGTCATCGTGGTGCTCATCGGCAGTGGCAGGCTATTAGACAGGTTTGATCATATCCATGTTCCCATTTTATGGAGTGAAGGGGACGACAAGCAGGCATTGGAAAATGCCGCTATGTCTGTTTTCGGGGGACTTGCCTGCACCAACCATTTGGAACAGTCATTTTCAGTCCGCTACACCCGAGGCAGCGGTTTTACAACGGATCGTAGTCGCCTTACCTACGCCGGACCAGCCGCAGCTGGGCTGGATACACAAGCATTGGAAGCAGCAATCGGTGCCATCGCTGAGGAGGCTATCCGCGAGCGAGCGACGCCGGGAGCCGTTGTCATGGTGGTGAAAAACGGGGACGTTATCTTCCAGAACGCCTACGGCCACCATACGTACGAAAAGGAACGCCCGACACGAGTGGATGACATCTTTGACATGGCCTCCATAACAAAAATTGCAGCAACAACTCTGGTGGCTATGCGGCTTTCCGAGCAGGGTGTCATCCACTTGGACAGCACCATGGGGCACTACCTACTGCAAGCACAAGCTACCAATAAAGCGGATGTGACATTGCGGGAAGTGATGTTGCATGAAGCTGGATTTATACCTTACATTCCTTTTTATCGCGATTTGGCGGCCGACGATTTGCGCAGGGACTCATCCGCTACCCACTCCGTGAAAGTGGCGGACCATGCTTATATCAAAACCAACTACTATGAAAACGTGATGTGGCCCACGATGCTGGAGTCGAAACGCAATGCGGGCGGCACGTATGTGTACAGCGATATCAGCATGTATGTGATAAAAGAAGTAGCGGAACACCAAACGGGCGTCCCGATGCAAGATTACATCCAGGACGAGTTTTACTATTCGCTGGGGATGAAGTCCGCGGGGTACAACCCACGGGCCCGCTTTGGGCGCGATCGGACCGTACCTACGGAGTATGACAAGGATTTCCGCGGTGTATTGTTACAAGGCTATGTCCATGACCAAGGTGCAGCAATGGCTGGTGGTGTCGCCGGACATGCCGGATTGTTTGCCTCGGCTAATGATTTGGCGATTTTTGGCCAATTACTACTAAACCGGGGCAGCTACGGAGGCAGACAATATTTCAAGCCTGAAACGGTTGATTTGTTCACGTCGAAACAATCGTTAACCAGCCGCCGGGGACTGGGTTTCGATCGCAAAGACCCCGATCCGTCGAAAGAGTACCCTTCCGTGCTGTCGTCCGATGCAACCTACGGCCACACCGGCTATACCGGCACGTGTATTTGGATTGACCCCGAGGAGCAACTCATTTACATATTCCTGTCGAATCGCGTACACCCGGAGGTCAGCCCTATGCTGGGGCGCTTGAATATCCGCGGCCGAATACAGGATGCGGTTTACGAAGCCTTAAAGGCTAGCCGAGATTAAGGTGTAACATCATTTCATAACCTTTATGTTGGATACCCGAATCGGATTGCTCGTTGGTTTTTTCGTATTGATAGCCTCTCCGTTATCAGCGCAGGACCCCGCCTGCATCCACCAAGATGCTATCGTGCTGGATGCCCATAACGACGTACTTTATGCTTCGGTGCTCAAGGGCAAGGATATCAGCACACAAATGACGACGGGGCACACGGATATCCCCAGGCTGAAAGAAGGGAAAGTTAATGTCCAGGTTTTTGCGGTATGGGCCGATGAGCGATATGGCAAAGGCAAAGGTTTTAACCACGCCAACCAACAGATTGATGCCTTGATGCGTATCATTCGGGATAATCCGGACGATATTTCCCTTGCGTGTACGGCAGACGAAATAAAGAAAACGGTTTGGGAGGGCCGGATTGCGGCAGTTATCGGTATCGAAGGAGGACATCTGATCGAGGAGCGGATCGACTATTTAGATAGCCTGCATCGCCGGGGAGCACGGTATTTGACATTGACTTGGAATAACAGCTTAAGCTGGGCTTCTTCCGGAAGGGATGAGGTGCGTTTCCCGGGACGGCTCAAACACAAGGGCTTGAATGATTTGGGCAGGCAGATCATCAGGCGAATGAATGAATTGGGTATGGTGGTCGATTTATCGCATGCCGGTCGGCAGACGTTTTTTGATGCCATCGAAGTGAGTACCAAGCCCGTTTTGGTATCCCACAGTAACGCGTATGCCTTGGCAGCACATTACCGCAACCTACACGACGACCAAATCCGTGCGGTTAGAGACAATGGCGGGGTTATTTGTGTCAACTTCTACTCGGCTTTTTTGGATCCGATGTTTTACACAAGGGTAAATCAGGCCTATAGCCGTTACGTGACTGCAAACGACACAGTCAACCGATCGGCTGACGCGAAATTTACCCGCTTGCCGGCAGCAGCTAAAGAAGAAGTTAGGCCGCCCCTATCCATGGTTATCGATCACATCGATTACCTGGTCGGGATTGCGGGAATCGACCATGTCGGGATTGGCAGTGACTTTGACGGAATTGACAGTACGCCCATCGGTTTGGACGATTGCGGTGATTTCCCGAAAATAACCGAAGCACTTGTAGAGCGGGGCTATTCAGAGACGGATATCAGAAAGATATTAGGGGAAAATGTGTTGAGGGTTTTACGAGAAAATGAGGGGGAAGACAGGGGACGCTAGGTAATCTTTCGGTCTTCCATCTTCGGTCTCCAAACAATAAACTATGGCTAAAACAAAAACAACATTCTTTTGCCAAAACTGCGGGCATGAATCGCCCAAATGGTTAGGGCAGTGCCCATCGTGTCGAGAGTGGAACACCATGGTGGAGGAACTCGTGGAAAAAACGAGTACCCGTGTACCCAATTGGCAAACCACACCAGCTTCTGGACGGACGGCCAGCAAAGCAGCGGTAATCCACGAAATCGTTTACCGAGAAGAGGATCGTATCATCACTCCCGATGCTGAATTCAACCGGGTACTGGGAGGCGGGATTGTACGCGGTTCGTTAGTACTAATTGGCGGTGAGCCGGGCATTGGGAAATCGACACTGATGCTTCAATTGGCCCTTACCTTGCCCAAAACGAAAACCCTGTATATTTCAGGGGAGGAAAGCGAGCAGCAAATCAAGATGCGTGCCGAGCGTTTGGTGCAGTCGTCCCGTGCGGATTGCTACATCCTGACGGAGACATCCACCCAGCAGATTTTCAAGCAGATCGGGCAGGTAGAACCTGATTTAGTTATTATCGATTCCATCCAAACCCTCTATTCGTCACAAGTGGAATCTGCCCCCGGAAGTGTTTCGCAGGTAAGGGAGTGCACGGCAGAACTACTTCGATATGCCAAGGAAAGTGGCACTCCGGTGTTTATCGTGGGTCATATCACCAAAGATGGAGCGATTGCTGGCCCCAAAGTACTGGAACACATGGTCGACACAGTTTTGCAGTTTGAGGGTGACAGGCATCACGTCTACCGAATCCTCCGGGCAGCGAAAAACCGTTTCGGATCCTCATCCGAGTTAGGCATCTACGAAATGCAGGGTGCAGGCCTACGTGAGGTATCCAATCCATCGGAAATTCTACTTTCGCAACGAGAGAGTGCGATGAGCGGGATTGCCATTGCAGCCATGCTGGAAGGGATGCGTCCTATGCTGATAGAAGTGCAAGCTTTGGTAAGCAATGCGGCTTATGGCACTCCACAGCGTTCATCGACCGGATTCGACACCCGGCGCATGAATATGCTGCTTGCCGTACTGGAAAAGCGTTTCGGCTTTCGTTTGAGTGCGCAGGACGTGTTCTTAAATATTGCTGGTGGGTTGCGCGTGGAAGACCCAGGTATTGACCTAGCTGTTTTGGTTGCCATTATATCCTCCCAGCAGGACATGCCCGTTGCTGCCGGAATCGCGTTTGCCGGTGAAGTCGGGCTCTCAGGCGAAATCCGTGCGGTAAACCGCATCGAACAGCGTATCGCTGAAGCTGAAAAACTGGGTTTCGACAGCATTTTTATCTCCAAATACAACACGAAAGGATTGGATGCAAAATCCTACGGCATTGTCATCCGGCCCGTAGCTAAGGTTGAAGAGGTGTTCCAAGCGGTGTTTGGTTAAGACCTAGCCCACAAAAAGCATCGCCGCGATATGATCCGCCATGAGTTTGCCGCGATCGGTCAAAGTAACCTTATCTGCCGACAGGATCACTTCGCCGTTTGCAACAAAAGGGGTAACCTCCTGACTAATTCGCAACACCTGTGAGTGGCCAAAATGCCGTTCGACATGATCGAAACTAACACCCCATTTCGTACGTAATGCCGTCATGATGTACTCGTTTTGCCGATCCGAGGCACTAAGTTGTTCGGCCTCAAATGGCAGCTTATCTTCGGCAAGTGCACGGACATACAATGCATTATTTCGAATATTCCATTGGCGGGTATTACCATCAAACGAATGGGCAGAGGGGCCGACACCAAGATAAGGTACGCCTTTCCAGTAGTTTGTATTGTGTCCAGCTAAATGGCCCGGTTTGGCAAAATTTGATATTTCGTAGTGATCATAACCTTCCGCTCTAAGCACGTGCATCAAGGTCACGAATTGCCGTACACTTTGCTCGTCATCCATAGCTTGATCCCGCCCTTTGCGGATGAATGAAGCCAATGCCGTACGGTCTTCTACCGTCATGCTATATGCCGAAATATGGGGCACGCCGAACCGGATAAGCCTATCGACGTTACTGGCCCATTTATCGTCAGAGAGGAGCGGATACCCATATATCAGGTCGACCGTTAGGTTATCGAAACCTGCGTCTTGCAGGTATTTGATGACTGTTTCGGCCTCAGTAGCCGTGTGGGCACGGTTCATCCAGCGTAAGTCTTCCTCAAAAAACGACTGGATACCCACGCTAAACCGGTTAATCGGTGTTTGTTGCCGATAAGCCAGCAGTTTTTTGGCAGTCAAGTCGTCTGGATTAGCTTCCAAGGTGACCTCCAGATCCATTGCTAAGTCGAAATGTGTAGCCACCTCATCCAATAAACGCATGATTTCGTCAGCTTCGAGCAGCGACGGTGTACCCCCGCCAAAATACAGCGTATGAATGGTTTTGCCCCGCAGGTAGCCTGCCTGTAACCTGATTTCCTTCAGCATAGCTTCAAGCACGGCATCCTTCTGCTTCAATGAAGTCGAAAAATGAAAATCACAGTAGTGGCAGGCTTGCTTACAAAAAGGGATGTGAAAATAAATACCGGCCATGGGACGTACGCTTAATGTGGACAAAGGTACGAAACCCAACGGGGATACGACATTGCGGCACGAGACCTTCAATAAAAAATCCGCCCCGTAGCCGGAGCGGATTATCCTTAGTGAAGTTGTTAAGGATTGTACGCGTTTATTGAGCTTCGCGCAAAGCTTCTTCCTTCATTTTATCATTAGCCACAATGACGATTTCCACCCGACGGTTTTTTGCCCGCCCCGCCTCGGTATCATTGTCTGCGATAGGCTCATGGAAACTACGGCCCTGCGTGGCGATACGCGATTTAGCTAATCCCTGGGAAATCGCATAGGTACTCACGGATTTAGCGCGGCGCTCAGACAGCCCCTGATTATACCGGTCGGTACCCGTAGCATCTGTATGCCCGATGACCAGAATATCCGTATCAGGGTTATCATTAAGGGATGTGACTAAATTTTTGATGTTTTCACGGGCACTAGTCTTCACCTCATCACTATCAAAATCGAATAGGATACCTGAGTCAAATTTAACGATGATACCTTCTTCTGCTTTGATAACCTCAGCGCCAGCCACCGTACGTTCAATCTCGGCAGCTTGCTTGTCCATTTTGCGTCCAATCAACCCACCGGCTACACCACCCAAAGCAGCTCCAGCAATGGCTCCTACAGCCGTATTGCCCGCTTTATTGCCGATAACTGCTCCAATGGCTCCGCCAGCAACGGCACCGCCTGCGGCACCTTTTTGTGTATTGCTCATCGATTGTATAGTGCTGCATCCGGCAAAAAGCATCATGGACGTGGCAACCGTCAGCCCAAAAATCGCAACTCGCTTATTCATTATCTTCATCACTCCTCAATTTTTTTAATACCAATTTTCTGTTTCAGTTGTAATGATGCAAACGAGATGCCAAATGCAATTGGGTCATCCAACACTCTTTTTTTAACATTGTAAATCAGTGAGATAAAGATGTATTTTTTATTTGCTGCTTCGGCATATTCTCCGTAGCCATACTATACCTACAATCGGATGCGAATACTTATTTTTCTTGGGGAGGAATTTCCAGCTTGGGCAAAGTAGGTGCTGCTGGTCGCCCGTCGCGCTCAAATTGCTTGAAAGAGGTCTGGATGTAATACATAATGTCGTATTCGCCCCAATTGGCGATTTTCTCGTATGTAGGCCGATACCACCGCATGAAATTGACTAGATCAGGCCCGTCGAGGCCTGTCAGTTCCTGTACACGCGTTTGGTTAAACAGACGATCCACCTCGGTTTCACCTAATTCCCATTCCATATAATTGCGAAATCGTCGTGCATTTTGTGGTGTACGCCCTAGCCGCTCGTATAATGAGGTAATCGGGTTGAAAATATATTGGAGAGTGGACGGCTTGCCCTCAAAGTATACCCCTTGTTTTCGGTAACCATCCATCACATCCTCGAGCTCAGCTTCCTTACTGAGCCGTTCCACCGTTACGGTCTCGATTTGGATAGCATCCCGATGGAAGTTGATCAAGATATCACTTAAGGTCTTAACTTCTGCCACAACAGTTTGGTAACCCATTTTCGAGATGACGAGACTGTCGCCCACCATCGCCATTATCCGGAACTCGCCCGTATTGCCTGATACTGCTATCTGCTGGGTGCGTTGATTCGTAATATTGGCCTGTGCTATCCGCAGGCTGCTACCCGCCTCCACAATGACACCACTTATCGTACCGCTCTCCTGCGCAT
>CAZXSL010000090.1:0-12310 GCA_964643235.1 uncultured Sphingobacteriaceae bacterium
TGCGCTCCATGAAAATGTACTTCGCCATTTTCGGGTCCCATTTGCGGGTAAGGTGGCCAAAGTGTACACCTGCATCCAGTAATTCCTGATATGTTGTTCTAGCCATTTTTTGATCCTCCTTAAAAAATTAACGTTTGCTGAATTGAAATTTCCGGCGCGCTTTGCGGCGTCCTGGTTTCTTGCGTTCCACCATGCGGTCGTCGCGCGTCACCAGTCCTTTGGCGCGCAGTGCGGGCTTGGCCTCGGGGTCAAGCTCGATCAGCGCCTTGGAAATTGCCAGGCGCACAGCTTCGGCTTGGCCTTTGATGCCGCCGCCTGCTACGTTAACTTTCACGTCGTAGTTGCCGGCAACGCCAGCTACTTCCGTGCTTTGGGTAATGATGTATTGCAATGGCAATGTAGGGAAATACTCTTTATAGTCCTTTCCGTTTACGACAATGTTGCCGTTGCCTGCCGTCAAATAGATACGGGCAACTGCTGTTTTCCTTCTTCCTGAAGTGTTTGTTGTTGACATTTCTTTTCTCCTTAGAATTTAACTGTGGTTGGATTTTGAGCTGCATGCGGATGCTCACTTCCTGCATATACATACAGGTTGCGGAATAACGCACGCCCCAAGCGGTTCTTGGGAAGCATACCGCGGACGGCTTTTTCTACCAGCCGCTCCGGATGCTTGGCGAGCAATTCTTTTGGAGAGATAAAACGCTGACCACCCGGATAGCCTGTGTAGCGAACATATTGCTTGTCGCCCAGCTTGTTTCCAGTCAGCTTTACTTTGTCTGCATTGATAACGATCACGTTGTCGCCGCAGTCTACGTGTGGGGTGTACGTTGGCTTGTGTTTCCCCCGGATTACTTTTGCAATCTGGGATGACAAGCGCCCCAAAATCTCGCCTTCAGCGTCAACAACAATCCATTCCTTGTTGACGGTCTTTTTGTTGGCAGAGACAGTTTTGTAACTTAACGTATTCACTTGCTTTATATTAATTAATTAAATATTTTACTACCCTAGTGTTTTAGGGACTGCAAAGGTATGGTATTTTATTTTATTTCACAAACCAAAAATCACTTGATCCACACGGCGATAGGCTGTTCTGCACCTTATTTCCCCGCCGCACTTGTCCGGTAGGGAAAAAGCATGGCATCGTACCCCAGGTAGAGGATGATAGCCCCTGCAGTAGGCCGCTTGCGAAACGGCTGATAAGGGCTGCCCAGATTCATCTTCTTTTTCCTATTTTTGGAGACGAAGGATTTGCCGAAACCCCTGCCGGTTTGGCCCCGTCTTTGTAACGGGTGTTAGCTCCCAGTAGTTGGTGGTAGCCTACGTAAAATAATAAGGCAGGTAGTCGGTATGGAGAATAATATGAAGATATACGTTTTGATTTTTGGGATTTTGGCAGTGCCATTATCCTTGTTAGGAATAGGTAGGGGTACGCTAAGCTCGGTCATCGAACCCGTGACCCGGCCAGGCACTACGCTGTTTGTCGATACCATTCGGGCAAATGAGCTTTACGCGTTGGGCATGCGGCAACGTGCCGACGACCTGGTTCGGGAAGCGCAGCAAACTTTCCAGCGAGTGGTTAGCCTAAAGCCCGACCATTACGCCGCCCAATACGAACTGGCGCGAGCTTCCCTGGAATTGCAGGATCTCCATACGGCACAACCGGCAGCGGAAACCGCAGCTCACGGTCGAGCCGACCAGAAAGAATACTGGGAGCTTTTGCTCGAGATTTATCGGCGGACAGGAAATTTATCCGCCATGCCTGCTGTTTTCCAAGCCCTAGCCCGGATCGAACCGGAAAATCCTGCACATTATTATAGTGAGGCTTACGTCCATTTCGTCAATAAGGATTATGAAGCCGCGTTGGCCGGATATGACCGGGCGAAAGCGCGTCTTGGAGAGACTGAGGATGGTGTGATTGGCCGGAGCGAGGTGTACATCGCAATGGAAAACCCTGATGCCGCCATCCGGGATCTGGAATCATTCCTAAAGCGGAAGCCCGAAACGGTCCGCCCACATATGTTATTGGCCGAGCTGTATACGCTGACACAAAAGCCTCGCCGCGCCCTATCAACCTTGGACATGGCGGCCGAACGCTTCCCCGACGAAGGTATCGTTCTGCTGGGACGTGCGGATGCTTATTTGGCTATGGGACGCGAACGACAGGCATTTGATAGCTTGGAAAAAGCGTTTATGGGCGACCAACTGGATATCGATGCGAAAGCTAGTGTCCTCTATACGACCTTGAATAGCGGGGCCGAGTCGCTTAGCGCAGCATCTATCGCCAAATTAGCCGAAATCTTGGCACAGAAATATAGTACCGACCCCCGAGCGCATGCCGTCAAAGGAGATGTCTATTCCCAATTAAATGAATTAGATGAAGCTCGAACGGCTTATTTGGCCGCTTTGGAAATCAATATGTACCTGGAGCCTGTATGGCAACAGCTACTTCAAACCGAATTGCAATTGGGGATGAACGATGAAGTGGAAAAACATGGGGCGGAGGCGGCCAAATTGTTTCCAAACAACCATTTTATCTCGTTCTTTACCGGGCATGGTTTATTAGCCAATAAGAAACATGCGGAAGCTCGTAGGCTTTTCGAACATGCACTCAATAACGCCGATCAAGATAATGCCATGCTGTTGACACAGCTTTACAGCAGCTTGGGGGATGTGTATAATGCCTTGGGAATGTACGCCGAATCCGACGTAGCTTACGAAGAGGCAATAAGCATGGACAGCACCAACGCCTATGCACTCAACAACTACGCTTATTATCTGGCTCTACGCAAGGATAGGCTGGAAAGGGCCGAATCGATGGCGAAACGGGCTGTACAATTGGCGCCTGATGTGGAGCATTATGAGGATACCTACGCTTGGGTATTGTTCCAATTAGAACGGTATGACGAAGCCTTGATGTGGATAAAGCGGGCCATCGATAGTGCAGGAGAGCCGTCTGAGGTGTTGTATGAGCATTATGGTGATATCTTGGCGATGAGTGGCGACATCAACCAGGCAGTTGTCCAATGGGAACGGGCGCGGACGGTGGCCGAAGCCGTTGGCAAGGATATTGATAAATTGTCGAAAAAAATCAATGAGAGGCGGTATATCGATTAAAGTTCTTTGTGTAGGTGCGATGTTGCTTCTACTGGCAGGATGTAAGACTCGAAAAGAGCGTGGCGAAGTACTGGTTGAGGGTGAGCGGTACGTGTCGCGGAGCGAAGCAGCAGCCATCAAACGGTCGGTCGGGCACGCCCGGATGGATTATAACACATTCATAGGACGGGCAAAAAGTACCTTTCAGCTTAACAAGGACATCCATGATGTTACAACCCACGTCCGCATTCGCAAGGATGAAGCAATATGGGTGTCGGTAACGGCCGTGTTGGGTATGGAAGTGGCTCGCGTACTCATTACGCCAGACCGCATCCGGATCATCAACCGCATGCAGTCTGTATACGTCGACCAACCGTTTGATTACATCCATCGCTTTGCGAGTAAGCAGCTCGACTTTCAAGCCTTGGAAGATTTGTTGGTGGGCGAGGTGTTACAATCCCTGGTCGATAACAATACGCAGGTTACCGCTTTTGATGACGGATACGTATTGCGTGGTGAGCAAGGTGGGTTGGAATATGAATTAACGCTTGATCCGACGCACAGGATTCGATTTACGACCTTGGAAGAGCCGGATATGGAACAACGGTTGACGGCCATGTACGAAAGCAGGGCGACATTTTCAGGTCGGGTTTTCCCACAGGTATTGCAATTGGCCATGCTTGCCAAAGGTTTGGATTTGCAAATCGATATGGCCTATAACCGGGCAACGTTTGACGAACCGGTAGAAACACCATTTACCATTCCGCCGAGATTTACCGAAGTGAGGTAACCAAAAGACAGGGAGGGCGGATGTGATTGGGTTGTGCCGACGGATTCAAGGTTTCGAGTCGGAAAAAAAAACCGAACTAGTTGTCATCGTGGGGCTAATCGCAGGTAAATGCTGTGTTTTGCCCTACTTTTTATTACTTTCGCAAACAATAAATCCGGGTACGGACGGTTTAGGTTATTATAGGAACATGCGGGTAAACGTGATTAAAGTTTTCTTTTGTGCAATAACGCTGCTTTTTGCCGTGTCAGGGGCGGTGGCCCAAAGCAGTGCGGAGCTCAAAAAGCAGCGTGAACGGCTGAACCGGGAAATCCAAGAACTGGATAAGAGCATTCAGTCAACGGCAAATGAGCGTAGCATTTCCCTGAGGCAGGTTAACGCCTTGACCACCCAGTTGCGTTTGCGCGAGCAAAAAGTAGCGACTATCAATAGCGAGATCAAAATCCTCAATAACCAAATTGCCTCGCACAACAAAACCATTCAGGACTTGAGAAACCAGTTGGCCAAGTTGCGCAAGGATTACGAGAGTATGATCTTGTTTGCGTTTCGCAACCGCAATGCTCATAATAAGATGATGTTCATCTTTGCTTCCGATGATTTCAACCAAGCATTCAAGCGGATTAAATACCTGCAGCAATTCAATGAATCGCGAAAGAAGCGTGCCGATGAGATTGCCGCAACTCAACAGGAAATTGCCTTGAAAGTAGCGCAACTCGAGGCGAGTAAAAAAGAGCAGGCTGCTTTATTAGCTGAGGCACAGCAAGAACGAAATCTGATTGCGCGCGAACAAGGGGCTGAGTCTAAGGTGCTTAGTGCGCTGACTACGCAAGAGAAGGAATTTAAACAAGAGCTTGCGAAAAAGCAGCAGGAGGATGCTCGCTTGGCGAAGGCCATTGATGCAGCTATCCGCCGCGAGGTCGAAGAGGAAATCAAACGGCAAGAGGCCGCTAGGTTAGCTGCCGCCAAACTGGAAGCTGCCCGAACGGGCAAAACCGTTGCTGAAGTGGAAGCTGAACGCCCCGCAGAAACGAAAAAGACGGATGCTGAACTTTTGGCAGCGACACCCGCCGCCGCCAAGTTATCGGCAGATTTTGCCAGCAATCGCGGACGATTGCCATGGCCTGTACAAAACGGTATTATCACGTCGAGGTTTGGCAGACACACCATGGGCCGAAATGTAGTCGTGGAGAATGAAGGAATTAAAATACGAACCCAAGCCAACGCCAGTGTCAACGCCGTGTTTGGAGGCCAAGTGACCACCGTGATGCCCATGGACGGGATGGGCTTTTTGGTCATCGTCAGGCACGGTAAGTACATGACCGTTTATGTCAACTTGCGTTCGGTAGCGGTAAGGAGGGGGCAGGAAGTGACCGTGGGACAAACGTTAGGGCAAACGTATGCCGATGATGACGGTTATTCGGAAATACAATTCCAGGTGTTGGAAGGCTTTGACCACCACAACCCGGAAGCGTGGTTGGCCAGGTAGCTAGTTGCCCATCTAAAAGGAAATTAACCGGTTTAAAGAAAAGAATGTCATATCCTTTTCCGTATTAAATAAAAATATACTTACATTTGTGTTTGCTTATGCAATAATGCCGATAAGGGCGTTACGTACAAAAAAGTCAGAGATATGTTAAATTCAGTGTTTTTATTCCTGGGTGCACAAGAGATTATCCTTATTGTGTTGGCGCTTTTGCTGTTGTTTGGGGGACGTAAGATTCCTGAGCTGATGCGAGGCATGGGACGGGGTATCCGGGAGTTCAAGGAAGGACAGAAGGAAATCCCTCAACAGGAGGACGTACAAGAAGAAAAAAGTTGATAGCGACTTTTGACACGATTTTTGGAAGCTTAAAACCGCGGATCTATCGAGGTTTTAGGCTTTTGTGTTTTATGCTCATGGCCAGGTCATAGACCCTGTCTTGATAATAAAGCAACTGGATTGCCGTTATGTATAACAGCAAGACTTAATCATATTACCGCCAGAGCCCTAGCTTGAATTAGGGATAGGCGTTTTTGTTTATTCGCAAGTTAATCTATTGCTCCTAACAATAGGTAAAGAGAAATGATACTTAAAAACATATCGGTAGCAGCCGGTTGCGGATTGCTATGCATATCCCTTGCCAAGGCGGAAACCGACCCCCACTACGAAAGCCACCGAACTGATTCGGCTACCCATTCCGAGATAATCAAACAATTGGAAGAAATCACCGATAATATTGATTTTCTGGATCCGTTATTGTTTCCGCAAGAACGCCAGGAATTGGTGCCATTTACTGTAGACGGAAGGCTGCGTTTTATCGAGAAAGACGTTCCGATGAGTTATAACGAGCATGTGCGCTCCTATATTGAGACGTACTCAAGTGCTCGCTACAAAAATCACATCGGCCGAATGTTAGGGTTAAGTGAATATTATTTCCCCATTTTTGAACGTGTTTTTGAAGAAACAGGCCTGCCTGAGGAAATCAAATATCTCGCTATCATCGAGTCGGCTTTGAATCCCCATGCGGTATCCCGGGTTGGTGCTACTGGTCCCTGGCAATTCATGTTTGCTACTGCCCGGATGTTCGGATTGGAGATGGATAACTATATCGACGAGCGAAAGGATCCGGTTGCTGCTAGTTATGCGGCTTCGGCTTATTTAAGAGATGCCTATGAACAGTTTGGAGATTGGTTGTTAGCCATAGCTTCATATAATTGCGGGGCGGGCAATGTTATGCGGGCGATAAAACGTTCCGGATTGGATAATCCAGATTATTGGCAAATTTGGCCGCACTTGCCAAAGGAAACACGTAATTACGTGCCGGCGTACATCGCTATGACGTACATGTTTGCTTTTCATGAAGAACACGGTATCACGCCTATCCTGCCTGATTTGCATATCGGTACAGAAGAAATAGCGGTCAACAAACACGTCTCGTTGAGTAATATCGCATCGGCGTTGGAACTGGAGGTTGCATCGCTCAAAACCCTAAACCCAGCATACAAGCGAGATGTGATCAATGGGACGCCCGAAAAACCCAGGCGTATTGTGTTGCCTAGCGTCGAACCGACACATTATCCAGCTCTTTATGCTGCTTTGAATCATCAAGGTCCATCTCAGGATCCCACTATGATGCATGCTTCGCTGGTTGAGGATAGGCCTGAAACTACGCATCGGGTAAAGAGGGGAGAGTCCTTAGGTAAGATTGCCCGGCGACACGGTGTTACCGTCCAGGATCTACGCGCTTGGAACAACCTTAAAAGTAACACCATTATGCCCGGCCAAAACCTGCGTATTGCGGCTTCCGGTACATCATCAGAAAGTACGGGGTCGGGCTATATTACCTATAAAGTTAAGAGAGGCGATACCTTGTCAACGATTGCCCAGCGCCATCGCGGTGCTACCGTTAATGGTATTAAATCGGACAATAACTTGGCTAGCAACCAGATTCAGGTCGGTATGACTTTGAAAATTAATACGATGTAGGTCTTGCCTTCTCTTTCAATCAGGATAGCCAAGCGGCATCCTCGCCATTGTCGATTTCCGATAGGGTAACATCGACGTGTTCCTTGAGGATAGTCGAGAGTTTGAGCCCTGAGTAATCGCTGAATATGGGGTATTTGTGGTGGCTCCGGTCAATGAGTACGGCGGTCCGCATTTTCTTAAGTGGGACGTCGAAAAACACCCCCATGCCGTAGGCTAATGTCCGACCACTATTTAACACATCGTCGACCAAAATAACCGCCCGGTCTTTTGCAGTGGTAACAGCGACGTCAGTCTGTGCATCCAATACGCGGCTATCCTTGTTCAGCGTCACTTTGATGAGATCGATCCGTATGTCGGATATGCGTTCCAATATGGCTTTTAAACGTTGGGCAAAAACATATCCCCGTTCGGCAATTCCGGCTAATACCAACGATTTTTCCTCGAAATTATCTTCCAATATTTGGTAGGCAATGCGAGTGGTTTTTTTTTCGATTTGATCCTTGTTGAGTATCAATACGCTTTTAGTCGACATATTTGGATATTTAGTTTGGACGCCTAAAAGTACTAAAACTTTTGATAAGCTAAATAAGGTAGTGGGGAATAAAAAAACCGAAAACATACACTGTTTTCGGTTTTTTCGTCCGTTTTATCACGTCAACTAGTTGATTCGGGTGCTGCTGTTTTCGTATTCTTCGTCCTTGTTATCAGCCAGTAGCATACGTCCGCCATCAAAATAGTAACGTCTCCAGTAGGCTTCATCCAGCGCGCTGATCATGACGCCCCGGCTGGATGATGCGTGGGCAAATTTTCCATCCCCAATATATACTCCAACATGCGTGATATTGCGACTGCGAATCTTGAAGAAAACCAGATCGCCGGCTTTCAAATCGGCTTTGTTTACGGAACTCACCTGGGTATATATGTTGCGGCTATTGTGGCCGAGGGTGGTGTTGAAGACCTGGTCGTACAATTCGTAGGCGAATTTGGAGCAGTCAATTCCTTTTTTGCTGTTGCCACCCAGCCGATAAGGGGTTCCAATCCAATCGTATATGAATTGGTACATCTTTGTATTCGTGGTGGCGGATACAGCCACACCCATGATTTGTGAGAAATATTCTTTAGCTAGGTTGTCAGGGTCTTCGGGGTTTGCCATGGGTTCATTCGAGGTTTGTGCTTGTAGCCCAGTCGATAACCATACGATAAGTAATGGTATTATCCAAGTTAACTTCCTCATTTAATCCAAGTTTTGTCTAACAATAAATCAGAAAAAGGCCTCACCGCAAATTTGCGATTCGGCAAATGTATTGCTTTGTTTTTTGAAAACCAAATGTATTTGATGGAATTTAATGCCTTTCGTATCAGGTTCGATACATTGTCATTTTCTTTTTTCAAGGGCCTGTTTGTTGATATATTTTTAATAAAATGAGGAGAAATATTGTTTGTTTGGTGCTTTGGGACTAAAAAACTAGAAATATTTTATTTTTTACTTGGCTTTAAAGAAATAAAAGTGTTTATTTGCCAAAGGTTATACCAGAAGATACATTTACGAATTTATGCATATCAGCACTTCGATTATTACGACAATCATTATTACCACCGGTTGCTATACTGGAGGAAGGATTGTCTTGTACTGAAATCGAAAGTAGACGACATAATGAAAAGCGCCTTCCTCATCAAACAGGAAGGCGCTTTTTAGTTTGGATGAATATGGAACGCAGTATGGTATCGGTTAAATATTTTTGAGTAAACATGAAAATCTTAAAGTTTGGGGGTACGTCCGTAGGTTCGGTTGATAGTATCCGTTCGGTGATGCAAATCGTGACAGCGGCAAAGGAAGCTGGCGAAAAGCCTTTGGTAGTCTTATCTGCTATGGGAGGCATTACCAATTTGCTGACCCGCTTAGCCGAAGATGCTGAAAGTGGAAACGACGTGTCCGGAGGCTTGGTTGAGTTTGAAGAGAGGCATTTTTCGGTAGTCAGGCAATTGATAGCCGTGCAACAGCAAAACCCGGTCTTTACCAAGATAAAAATCTTTATCAACGAGTTAGAGGAGTTGCTGCAAGGGGTGCAAAGCTTGCACGAGTTGAGTCTACAAAGCAAGGACCTGATTCTGAGTTACGGCGAACGCTGTTCTGCATTTTTGGTTTCCAAGGTGCTCGAACAGGAACACCCCGAAGCCATGTTTGTCGATGCCCGGGATTTAGTGCGTACCAACAACCAATTTGGGAATGCTCAGGTCGATTTGCCATTGACTGAACAATTAATCCAAGCGTTTGCTGCGGAGAATAAGGATAAGCTATTTTTCGTCACGGGGTTCATTGCTTCCAATGAACAGGGGCGTACCACCACCTTGGGACGCGGAGGAAGCGATTATACGGCAGCCGTTTTTGGTTCGGCATTGCAGGCAAAATCGATTGAAATATGGACCGATGTGGACGGTATGCTGACTGCCGACCCACGTATCGTCAAAAAAGCATTCTCCCTGCCGGTGTTGTCCTATACGGAAGCCATGGAATTGTCCTATTTTGGAGCCAAGGTCATTTATCCCCCTACGATGATCCCGGCGTTCCTGAAAAAGATTCCCATCGTCATCCGCAATACATTCAACCCGGATTTTGCAGGTACGGTCATCCAGCACGATAGTGGCGAAACGACCTTGCCTATAAAAGGGATATCCTCCATTCCTCAAATTAGTATCATCAACCTGACGGGGGGCGGAATGGTAGGCAAATCCGGTTTTAGTGGCCGGTTGTTCACACTGTTGGCTCGCGAGCGGATCAACGTCGTCCTCATTACCCAATCTTCTTCCGAACATAGTATTACGTTTGCGGTCAACCCATCAGAAGCGTTGCGGGCAAAGCACTTGATCGAGGTAGAATTTGAATTGGAATTACAAGCCCGTAAGTTGTCGCCGCCTGAAATCGAGACCGATTTAGCCGTCTTGGCGATTGTTGGTGAAAACATGAAACAAACCCCGGGTATGTCGGGTAGGTTGTTCCATGCGTTGGGACGTAACGGGATCAATGTCCGGGCTATTGCACAGGGTTCATCAGAGTACAACATTTCGGTTATCATTTCACAAGCCGATCTGTCCAAGGCCCTGAATGCCGTTCACGATGCTTTTTTTGCGAAATTGAACAAGACCCTGCACGTGTTTTGCCTAGGTACAGGCAATATCGGTAAAACATTGTTCCGCCAGATACGCGAGCAGCACGATTTCCTACTGGAGAACAACGATATCGATATCAACGTGGTAGGCATCAGCAATTCCAGAAAGATGCTTTTCAATACCGACGGGATTGACTTGGACCATTGGGAGGAATCCTTGTTCGCGACGGGCGAGACTGCCGATTTGGGGGTTTTTGTAGAGCGCATGAAGCGCATGAACTTGCCCAATTGTGTGTTTATCGACAACACGGCAAGTGTATTGCCTACCGAATATTACCTCGGTATCTTCTCTTCGAACATCTCGATTGTCACGTGTAATAAGATCGCCAACTCAGGCGAATACCAGCAATACCGCGAGCTCCGGGACACCGCCCGCCGGCACGGCGTTGATTTTTTCTACGAAACCAACGTTGGGGCAGGATTGCCCATCGTACGGGTGCTGAAAGACCTGATGATGAGTGGCGACCGGATCGTTAGTATCGAGGCAATTCTGTCGGGTACGATATCTTACATATTCAATAACTTCGTAGGCGATGTGTCGTTCCACGATGTGGTCAAGAAAGCACAGGAACTCGGGTATACTGAGCCTGACCCGCGTGATGATCTCAGTGGAACCGACTTTATGCGCAAGATGCTTATCCTCGCCCGTGATGCCGGTTATGAGATGGAAGCGGCAGACGTAGACTTAGGTGCTATCCTGCCTGATAACTGCATGAAAGCACCTTCGGTCGACGCTTTTTATGAAGAACTCAATGTGTCCGATAGCTATTTTTCGGAATTGAAGGAACGAGCCGAACGGGAAAATAAGGCAATTCGCTATATCGGGAAGATGGTCGACGGTAAGGTCGTAATCGGGCTTGACTTGGTGCCCGCCGACCATCCGTTTTATACCTTGTCGGGGAGCGATAATATCATCTCGTTCACAACCGAACGATACAAGGAGCGCCCCTTGGTTGTCAAGGGGCCGGGTGCCGGTGCCGAGGTTACTGCTGCCGGTGTTTTTGCAGACCTCGTCAATGTAGGAGCAAGGTAATACCATTAGAAAAATCGGATGCGATGCATCCACGGATCATAACGAATGAAAACAGAACAACAAGATAACCAGCTCATAGAGCCTAAGCCAAACACACAAGAATTGGATGTCGTCCGCGTATTTGCACCTGCTACAGTGGCCAATATGGTATGTGGTTTTGATATTTTGGGATTTGCACTTGACGATCCCGGCGATGAGGTCGTGATGCGGCGAACGGACGAGCCGGGTGTACGTATTCGCCAAATTACTGGCGATGACGGTAGGCTACCTACAGCACCGGGAAAAAATACCGTTAGTGCGAGTGTGATTGCTTTTCTTGCCCACATTGGGCGGGCCGATGTGGGTGTGGAGATTGAACTGCACAAACACATGCCGATTGGGAGTGGGTTGGGGTCTAGTGCTGCCAGCACGGTAGCAGGGCTTTTTGCCATCAATGCCTTGCTGGGCAACCCCATGACCCGGCAGGAGTTACTGCCCTTCGCGATACGGGGCGAAGAACTGGCTTGCGGTTATGGTCATGCCGATAACGTGGCACCGGCACTACTGGGGGGGGTTACCCTAATTCGTAGTTATGAACCGTTGGACGTGTTGAAATTGCCCGCCCCACAGTCGCTCTATGCATCGGTGGTCTTTCCACATGTCGATGTACCCACCCGTGATGCACGACAGATGATTCGGACGAAAGTGCCACTGAAAGGGGCTGTACAGCAATGGGGAAATATCGCAGGGTTGGTTGCGGGGTTGTATACCGATGACCATGGACT
>CAZXSL010000091.1:0-12281 GCA_964643235.1 uncultured Sphingobacteriaceae bacterium
AATACAGCGACGGTGACCACGGCAGCGGTTATCCCGGTAGGAGGTACGATTACAGTTGTAGTATCCGCTGATGTGGACGCTAACGCAGGCGAGACCATTACCAACGGTATCACGGTTTGGGGTCCAGACAAGGATCCGGAGACTGATCCAGAGGACGACCGCGATGATACACCGGAGATTCCTGTTAATAGGATTTCTAACCTTGCTATCGATAAAGTGGCCGATCAAGATCGGGTTCAGGCAGGAGAGTCAACTACCTTTACCCTAACCATCACGAACAACGGTCCGTCGGTTATGGCAACGGACGAAAGCTTTACCTTGGTAGAGCGTCCCGGTGAAGGCGTGACGATTACGGATTACGAAGTGCTTTCCGGACCAGCAACTATCGCCGGTAGTGGCAATACGGCTACCGTCAGCACGAACGCTGACTTAGCCATAGGCGCTACGATCGTCGTGCGGGTGACGGCAGACGTCGCCGCCGATGCGCCGGCAACGATTACCAATGGCGTGAGTGTATATGGACCGGGCAAGAATCCGGATACGGATACACCCGACGATGAGGATGATACTCCGGAAATACCGGTCGACCACGAATACGATGTAAGCATTACGAAGACGGCCGACGAGAATCGGGTGCGTGCAGGTGAAAGTACAACCTTCACCCTGACCATTACGAATAACGGACCGGCTACCGTCTCAAGTGGACGGGTCTTCAGCCTGACGGAACGTCCCGGAACGGGAGTGACCATCACAGGTTATGAGGTAACATCCGATAACGCGAGTATCCAAGGAAACGGAAATAGCGCTACAGTAACCACAACGCAAAGCTTGGCGTCAGGATCAACCATTACCGTGAAGGTGTCAGCCGACGTATCTGCGGAGGCCAGTGGTACCATAACAAACGGTATCAGTGTATGGGCGCCGGGTAAAAATCCAGGAGATGACGAACCGGATGATGAGGACGATACAGCGCCAATTCCGGTTGACCGCGAGTTCGGTTTAACCATCGATAAAATAGCCGACGACGAGACTGTCGTGACGGGTGGAACCACAACGTTTACCGTGACGGTGACCAATAATGGTCCAGCGACCATCCTGACCGGCGAAACCATCACGGTTGAGGAACGTCCTGCCGACGGACTGGTGGTTACGGGATACGAAAGCGTGACGGGTAATGTCAATGTCAGTGGCGATGGAAACCGTGCGCAACTCGTGGCGACGGAGAACATTCCGGCCGGTGGCACGATTACCTTTAGCGTATCGGCAGACGTGACAGCCCCAGCAGGCGAAACGGTAAGCAATGGTATTGCGGTTTGGGGGCCAGAAAAGGTGCCCGGCACAGATGAGGAGGACGATGAGACACAAACACCTGAAATACCGGTGGTGGCACCGTTTACCCTATCTGTAACCAAAGAGGCCGATCAATCGCTGGTGACCGCCGGACAGCCCACCACATTTACCGTAACGGTAACGAATAATGGGCCGATGGCCATCGGTGAAGGCGAAAACATCCGCTTGGAAGAGCGTCCCGGAAGCGGGGTGACCATTACCAACTATGAGGTGCTGAGCGGTGTGGCACAAATCAGCGGTAGCGGAAACCAGGCCACCATCACGACCACCGGTGCCTTCGACGCAGGGACGTCTATCGTCATCCGGATTACCGCCGACGTCGCTGTAACGGCAACCGGTACCATTACCAATGGAATAGCGGTATGGAGACCTGGAAACGAAGGGGATCCAGATGATGAAGATGATATCACACCAGTGCCGATCGACGTTGTGCTCGTGATTCCCAACCTGTTTACGCCGAATGGCGATGGCGTCAACGATAGGTTTGTGGTGCGCAACCTGATGCAATACCAGCACAGGGAGATTACCGTACTGAACCGGTGGGGTAACCAAGTGTACCGAAGTACGAACTACAATAACGATTGGGATGGAGGAACACTCGCAGAGGGTACGTATTACTACATCTTGCGGGTAAGAAATAATAGCAGCGATGAATGGCAAACCCACAAAGGACACGTTGCAATCATAAGGATTACGAATCGATAAGAAATGGACAGCCTGCTGGAAGGGGTCACCCAACCAGTAGGCAAATCCTTAACGGATTTCGATGACCAGGACAAAAACTACGAAAACAATGAGGAAGTATTTCATACTACTATTGATGACGGTGTCGCTGACACCGGTATTTGCGCAACAAGTGGCCCAATACAGCCAGTACATGTTCAATGGCTTATACATTAACCCAGCGTATGCGGGATACCGCGGACCGATTAATCTCCATACGTATTACCGATCCCAATGGACGGGAATGCCCGGTGGACCGCGAACCATGGCGCTGGCTGCCGATATGAGGGCAGCAAACGATAACGTGGGGCTTGGACTTAATTTGATGAATGATCGTGTCGGGCTGGAGAAACGGGTGTATGCCTATGTCAACTACGCTTACCGATTGCGTGTAGGGTGGGACCCCGAAGACCGCCTGTCGTTCGGTATCGGTGTGGGAATGATTCATTCCGCATATGATAATAACGCTATCCGCACAGAGGACCCCGAAGCAGTCCATTTGGATAATTCATTCCTGCCGGACGCTCGATTCGGTATATTTTACTCCAACAATGTGTTCTTCGCGGGAGTGGGCATGGATAACCTGATATCACGCATGGTGTTTAACCAAGGTAGTACAAGCCACCGAATACCTCCAGTAACCCAATATTATTTCAATACCGGAGGGGTTGTTCCCATCTCGGGGGACATGTTGCTGAAACCATCCGTTTTGGTGAAAAATGCCAATAACGCCGGGCACCGGGCTTGGACGGCAGACCTGAACGCCGCAGTCTTGTTTTCCGATCAGTTTACACTGGGTGTAAGCTACCGGACAGCACTATCCAGCGGTAAGAATTTGTCCTCCGAACTGGCGCGGCCCAACTCGATTATCGCACTGGCTGAATTCGTGGCAGGCGGGCAATTCCGAATTGGGTACTCCTTTGATTACGCATTGAATAGGATAAGCAACCAAGTGGGAAGTACCCACGAGATTTCGTTGGGATACTCGCTCATCAGAGGAACACAACGTGTCCGGACGCCAAGGTATTTCTAAGCGGCATTTGTCCATTGAAAATCAAAAAATACAAGATGAAATTTCTCTATAAAACGACCACGCTGATATTGGGAGTTTGCCTGTTCGCAACGATTTCCTTGCAGGCACAATATTCCCTGCTTCGGTCTGCAGACCGTGAGTTTGATGCCTTCAACTTCGTGACGGCCATCGATCTTTACCAACGTGCATACGATACCAAACCCGATGTCCGCACAGCGGAGCGCTTGGCCGAATCGTATTTCAATATCCGAGATTACCACCAAGCGGAAGCATGGTATGCCAAATTGGCCAACCACGATGACGCAAAAACTGCACACATCATCCGCTACGGCCATGTACTCCGCAATAACTCGAAGTTCAGGGAAGCCAAAGCGCAATACCAACGTGCGCAAACCAAAGGGGATAGCTCCTTGTCCTCAGCAGAATTCGATGTGCTGTATGCCTCAATTGATTCGGCGGTAACCTGGCTCGAAAACCCGGTCAAAGCCGTGGAAATACGTAATGAGCGTGCCTTGAACAGTCCACAGTCGGAATTTGGTGCGGCAATAGGCCATGACGGACTTTATTTTGCGTCGGACCGCTTTGATGGCGCAAGCCACCCCAACATCATCTACGGGTGGACGGGCAACCCGTACTTGTCGATGTACGCACGCAAAGGCGACGACGTCGAACAGGTGGAAGCATCCTGGGGCGATGGCTCCAATCACTTTGGACCCGCTACCTTTTCCACAACACGTAATGAGGTTTATTTTACTGTTACCCGACAGCCAACGCGGGAAGAACGCAAATCTCGCCGGAGTGATGTAACCGTGAATATTGAGATTTTTTCCAATTCCTTAGACGCAGCCAATTGGGGTGAGGGGGCTACACCGTTCCGCTATAATAACATCACCGAATGGTCGGTGGGCGACCCTTTCTTGACAGCATCCGGCGACACGCTCTATTTTGTTTCCGATATGCCTGGAGGACACGGCGGAACGGATATCTATTACGTTACACGCCAGTCCGATGGGGAATGGGGCGAGGCGGTTAACTTAGGAGCAACTGTAAATACAGCCGCCGATGAGCGGTTCCCAACCGTACACAAGAATGGCGACTTTTATTTCGCTTCAGCAGGGCATATCGGCATGGGTGGACTGGATGTGTACCGCTTGGAAAGAGAGGGAACACAACAACGTATTGTTAATTTGGGATTCCCCTTCAATTCGCCCTATGACGACTTTTCTATCCGCTTTGATGAAGAAATGGAAGGATACGTCGCATCCAATAGAAATGGGGGCGAAGGCAGTGACGATATCTACTGGTTTAACCTCAATAAGATCATCCAGCTGGACTTGGCCGGTGGCGTATACAACGCCAAAACCGAACTGCCCGTCTCCGGAGCACGTGTTACCCTCGTGCCCGATGGAAACCAAGACGAAGCAGTCATCCTGAATGCGGGTGCTGATGGGCAATTCAAATTTAACCTGGCCGAAGATACCGATTATACCCTAGTGGCCGAGCAAACCGGCTTTAGGGAACTGCCCGCAATGGCTTTTACGACAAAAGGTATCGATAGCACGATGACGGTTCGCAAGAATATCTACCTGCAGCCGGTAGAAGTGGAGGAGGTCGTCGTACTCCGGAATATTTATTTTGATTTCGATAAAGACGAAATCCGGCCGGACGCCGCATTGGAATTGGATAAAATATTGGCATTCCTTAACAGTGACCCCAGCGTACGTATTGAGTTAAGCGCACATACCGACTCCAGGGGGACACACAACTATAATATGGGCTTGTCCCAGAGACGCGCCGATTCGGCCATCGAGTACCTCGTGTCGCGAGGTGTCGACCGCAGTAGGTTGGTTGCCAAAGGTTATGGCTTTACCCGACTGGCTAATCATTGTGAGCCTGGCGTCGAGTGTACCGAAGAGGAACACGAGTTTAACCGAAGAGTCGAGTTTTTCGTGATCGAGTAGTATAAAGGAAAAATTGAATAATATGTCGTAAGTCCCGCATGCGGGAATTTGCTTCGCTCAATTAGAACAAAATGGCAGTGTAGGACCCGAAATTTTGCAAGCTCTAAACCTACGTGGCAAAAGAGGTTGGTCCTGGAAGACGTACAAAAAGTAAGCAAACGACACACGTTCAATGGTGGTCCACGGTGGCCACCTTTTTTAGTTAATAACAGATACCCTGAATCAACGTTTTTCCACTATTAATCGAAATGGTTTATCGTAAAAATCATTATATTTGTAGTACATCTACAAAATAAAGAAACATGGATTTAAGGTGCGCGTTTTTCAGCACGTTCCTCAATAAAAAGTCATCGATTAAGTAAATAATTACAGGCATTCGTCAGGTAGGGTTCCGTACGCCGTTATTGTCCCTGGGCAACTACGTATCACGATTCTTTAGCCTCTGCCTGAATACCGCAACGAAGTAAGGACAAAGCGAATCTGCGAACGAACCGTAGCGATCGGATTAATCGAATCCGTCCCTAGCAATTAAGCGCTTCAGCAGATCAGCAAATAAGCGAATAAGCACATCAACAAATAAGCGAATAAGCAAGTAAAACAATCACCCGCCTATGCATTAGATATGTACTCCCGTCTACGTCATCATATCTTTTCACTCGGCCGAGTCCTCGCCGTTCTTGCTCTACTCGTATTGGTGGTGGTAGAGGAGGGGTATGGGCAGCGGGTGTATGCTGACATCGCAACAACCAGTGGTTCCACTTTATTCGTTGACCATGTCCAAAACCCAGAACGAGCGACTAACTCTAACCCTAATGAATTTGCTCGTGTCAGATCCTATGGTGGAGTTTTACTTGGAGGGGGGGCTTTTTCAGGCTATTTAAATTTGATGTTCAGCACATTTCCAGATGGAAGCACGAAAATTCCTGCTGGAACAACCACATTTATCAGATTGGGTGGAAATGCGCAGGACTTATTAAATGTATTGCTAGGTGGAAGTCTAGGCTCCGCCTTAGCGGATGTGTTAGGTCTAGTGTTGCTAGGGAATCACTTTTTTGAAATTTCCATTTTAGATGGCTCAAACATTATTTCATCAAATGATTCACAAACTGGTTTCAAAACAAATCAATTTAGAATCGTTCATGGTAAGGACGGATACTTTTATGCAGCCGTTACTCCAGACTTTGCATATGATGGTGTGAGAATAAGAGATGCCAATCCAGCAATTGCACTTGGAACATTTAACTCAACAGATGTTTACTACGCATTCTATTTCGAAGATATCGCTGATTGTGAAAGTGACTTCTATACCTCATACGATGCTACTGGAATAAATTTGGATTTATTGAATTTAACAAATTCTGCGGCAGATAGCATTCATCAATCAATTGACGGGGACATCAATACATATTCAAAAGTCAGCCCTGGCTTATTATCCCTTGGCGGATCCATCAGCCAATTTTTTTATTTCGGTAATGCGTCTCCTGCCAATAGTACAGTGAGCATTACACTGGGGGCTGCCCCTTCAGTTCTCAACTTGGATGTGATAAGCAGCATTTCACTCGTAGCTTACAATGGAACAACGCAAGTATCTACAACAAATCTTTCTAGTTTATTAGGTCTTGATCTTTTAGGCCTTTTGCAATCAGGAGCACCTGTCTCATTTTCGCTCAAACCAACAGCCGAGTATGATAGATTGGAAATAAAATTCAACCAAGTACTTGGCTTAGGCACTGGAGAAAGCTTAAGAATATACGAAGTAAGCCGTAGCCCGATGGTTACTATTTATGAAAACCCCGAACTTCAAAACATCCTAACTGGATGTGGAGAAGTCGATTTATCCAAAGCGATTGCCAATTACCAACCGGATCATTACGACTACCGGTACTATACAGTAGCAGATGGTGGTACAGCCCTTCCTTCGTCCCTGGTTTCCACGAGCGGAACCTACTATATCGAAGCTGTAGATCCGGTGACAGGCTGTGCTTCTGAAAGAGTTGAAGTTAGCGCTACCGTATTTGCTTTGCCCGAAATCACACTTTCAGCTGTTCCTGCTATTTGCGAAGGAGAAATAACAGCTGTAATCACATATTCGAATTTACAAAATGGAGCGAATGAGTACCGTATAGCATGGGATAATAACGCTGTAGGTTTCACAGATGTTTCTTATACGGATTTATCAGGTAGCCCAATTGTGATTTCTGTTCCAGCATCGGCAGCGATAGGGGAATACACGGCAACACTTACGGTTAAAAATACGGAAACGGGTTGCGAGAGCATCGGGTACCCATTCACCGTCACCGTCCTCCCACAGCCAGGGAGACCCCATCTAACCATAACAGACGTGCAGAATTAGAATATAATTAAATAAACATAAACAATCAGACTTAAAAAATAACACAAAAACTATGAAAAAAACAACTACTCTGTTGAAAATAAGCCTGGTGGGCTTGTTTTTAGCAATTTCTACCACCATGTTTGGGCAGACTACGCTTCCGCCACTATCAGCGCTCGGGCCACAGGATCCCGAAACCGAGGGGAGCAATGTGAGGGGAGACCTTTTTGACCCAACAATCGCTAATTTCGATGATGAACTCATTAATTCCATTCTGTTTTTCAATCCCGATCTAGCAAATTCGTTTACGCTAAGGGCAAGTGCGATTGAGGATCATGAAAATAATCGCGGTCTTGCGTTTACCCATTACACGTGGAGGTATAGCACCGATGGCACGACTTACAATTCGATTGGGACGGACGCTTCTACACTCGAACAAACTAATATAGCCCCAGGCTATCACTATTACCAAGTAGAGGCTCGGATTGTTCCGGATGGCACCGATCCGGATTTAACTTGCGAGGCGGATAACGTAGAGACCTTTGTTGTCTTTGTTTTGCCACCGCTAACCGTTACAGCAACCAACACGGGTGACTTTTTGCAATATTGTGAATCAGAAGCTGTCGGCCAGACTAACGTTGCGCTAGAAATCGATGAGATTGCGTACGATGGGTATGTGGGAACACCTGCGGTCGGCGACTTTGCATTCAATTACCGTTGGTATGCCGTAAAATCAACGGATGAAACCGAGCCGTTTTCACGTGATAATGCTGATTTTCCAACGATCGATGAAACCAAAGCTGATATTACTGGCGCAACGGAGGTTGGATCCAGTGCCACGTATACTCCCCAGATCAGTGATATCGGTACGTATAAGTTTTTCGTGGAAGTGGAATACCAAATCAAGGATAGGAGTACGGGGTTAGGTGCGGATAATCCTGAAGCACGTAATCGCCCGTATGTGATATACAGAGGTTGGGTTGGCGGTGCTGATCAAGCCGCTGCAAGCATTGTTACGGTTACACCACAGCCAGGTAAGCCACACATCACCATCGAAGAGGTTATAGATTAATCGTAACTGGTTTAATTGATAAGTTTTAACAACATGCTTCGTCTGTCCTCCATAATCCCTATGGTTATGGTTGTGCTGTTGCTTGCTTTAGGGCAGGCAACGGCACAGCAAGGACAGACTTTGCGTATTGTCAAAGGCAAAAAAGTCACCCTACGGGCGGATGCCGAACATGCACTTTCCTACATCTGGTTTCACAACGGCAACCCCATCAACGGGCAGCACGATACACGTATTGTAGTCACCGAAGCAGGCGTATATACCGTGATAGCCCTCGGTGATGGCTGCAACTCGGACTTGTCCGATCCCGTAGAAATCATCGTGGATCCCGATGCGGAAGACGTGGAAGTCGATATCGAAATCCGAAATCTTCCCGACCGACCACAGGCTTTGCTGGATCAAGAGTTTAGCTTTCAACTGTTGGTGGTCAACAAAAGTACCAACACCGCACAAGATGTCGCGGTCGTGTTCCAGTTGCCTCCGTCCCTAAGCTATCAAGGCCTCGAGCCCGGACAGGTGGCCGAGGTGAATTACAATACTACACAGCACGAACTGACTTGGAATATCCCCGCAATGGAAGGACAGGAGTCGTTCGCACTGCGTATACGGGTGCTGGGCAACGCACAGGGCGAAGCCGTCACCATGGCGCGCGTCAGCAGCCGCCAGCCGGATAGCGATCTGGCCAATAATGAATCTGAAGCAAGCGTAAATATCATCGGCTTCTTCATTCCTAAGGTCTTTACCCCCAATGGGGATGGGGTCAACGATACCTTTGAGATTTCAGGTCTGGAAGGTTTTCAATCCGCTCAGCTCCGAGTGTTCAACAGATTTGGTAATGAAGTCTACCGATCGGACGACTACCGAAACGAATGGACAGGTGCCGGCCTAAATGAAGGAACCTATTTCTATTACATCGAACTCACCGATGGGACGGGCAAAGTACATCAACAGAAAGGACATGTGCTGATATTGCGACAGATGATACCCCAATGGTAAAAGTATCCTGAACTCGTTTCCCGAGCTGTCACCTGAAAATGTCACCCTGAGCATTCTAAGACAAAAGCAAGTTTTTAAGCGACTAATTTTACGAAAGGTGTTTCTCTTTTTGTTACTGCAAAAATTCTTAATACTAATTTGTTTGCCACAGCATTTATTACGCTCATAGGGTGTTTACCTTCCTGTATTTTTCGATTGTAATAAGCTTTTATCTGTGGGTCGTGTTGAACAGCGGTTATAGCTCCTTTGGTTAAAATCGCCTTAAGCGATTTATCCCTTAAAAAATGAGTTTTGGTTTTGCCTCTTATACTACTGCCGGATTGGTATTGAAAAGGAGCTAAACCACAATGGCAACTGAATTTTCTAGGGTCTTGGAACTTGGTGAAGTTATCGGTCTCAACAATACATTTTATGGCAATAATCGGTCCAACCCCTATAACTGAAGTTGCCTGCTTATAGCTGTTTTTAAACTCTTGGTCTGCTTGAACAATAGTTTGCATTTCGTGCTCAATAGCCTTTATACTTTTCTTAAGAGCTTCATATTGCTTCTTTTCTTCTTTGACTACCATTTTCACATCAACAGACTTGTTGATGATTTCATTGGCCTTTAGGCTGTTTTGAACTTGTACGGACATTTTAACAAATCGTTCTCTTGCTGTCAGCAGTACTTTTAGTCGATTTAGGTTTTCGGCCGGAAGTTGGTAAGGTTTCACCTTGTGCCTGTTTGTAATGATGTACTCTGCAATACGATAGGCGTCTTTGGCGTCGCTTTTACCTCTTTGGATACCTATAGACCTTTTGATTTCCAAAGGGTTGATCAGATAAAAAGTGTATCCTTGCTCACTAAGCAACTTAACTAGACAAGTACCATAATGCCCGGTATGTTCTAATGCAAACAGGCTATCTCTTGATATTGAAAGCTCACTTAACCACTTTTTTATCGCCTTTTCATGGTTTTCTATCTCGCCTTTACCCAAAACCTGAAGGGTTTGCTGATCCAACAAACAAAAATCCATTTTGTCCTTTGAAATGTCGATACCAATTACTTGATTTTTCATAACTTTGATTTAGCTTTTGAAAAACTGAAGAACCAATAGGTTTGCGTACTAATGCTATTAATAAGCCTCTAAGCTTAACATTCTAAATGGTACCAAAAACCTAAGAAGGGAAAGGACTGATGCTCAGGTTAAACCTAAAAGTTTAAGAGTCGAAATAGTTCACCTTCCCCTTCTGGTTTTTCAGAAACTTAATATGATTAAACTCCCGTAAATATAACAACACAAAACTAATAGCGAAGTCGAAGGGTCTCGAAGGATGGTTTATACAAAACACAAAAGACGGCATTTAACGCCGTCTTTTTTAAAACAGAGACTTTTTAGCAGCAGTATATCCCCCTACGGAAATATACCCAACTGCTCGTAAGCCACCCCAATCTTATTGATAGCACAAATAAATGCTGCAGTCCGCAAGTCATTGACCCCTTCGGTTTGGACCAATGTGTCACGAATCTCGTGGTAAGCACCAATCATGGTATCCTCTAAGCCTGAGTGCACCAAGTCAATCTCATCCGGGCCGCGTAGCAAAATTTTCTTTTCACTATCCGACAATTTCTTGTTGGTCAGGCTCTCCACCGAATCGATAATTTCACCAAAACGGTTTTCGCTGAAGCGTTTTTCTAATCGCCCGTACCGCACATGGCTGAGGTTTTTCAGCCATTCAAAATAGGAAACCGTTACCCCGCCGGCATTCAGGTAAATATCAGGAATAACGTACACCCCCTTCTTAAGCAGGATTTCATCGGCTTCGGGAGTAAGTGGGCCGTTGGCTGCTTCTCCAATGATCTTTGCTTTGATATTGTGCGCATTGTCCTTATGAATAACACTTTCCAATGCTGCAGGGATTAAGATATCACAGGCTTGTTCCAACCCCTCCGCCGGGTTGGGGATGTTGGTGACCCCCGGCATGTCCAGCAGCGAGCCATATGTGGTCCGATGGGCTTGCGCCGCATCGACGTCGATGCCATCGGCATTATAGATCGCACCGTTGTATTCGATCAGACCAACAATAATCGCACCGGCCAGTTGGCACTGCTTGGCAGCGTGATAACCTACGTTGCCCAAGCCCTGGACAATGATCCGTTTGCCTGCAATACCTGCCGTTAAGCCTAGCTTTTCCATATCCTCCGGCACGGAGCAGGCTTCGCGTATACCGTAAAAGACTCCGAGCCCCGTAGCTTCGACCCGACCGTGAACACCCCCTTGCGAAATAGGCTTACCCGTCACACAGGCCAACGCATTGAGATCGTTGGGATTGAGGGAAGTGTAGGTGTCCGCAATCCAGCTCATCTCCCGGCCGCTCGTACCGTAATCCGGAGCGGGAACATCTATGCCGGGACCAATGAAATTCTTCTTGCACAACTCGGAAGTATACCGGCGAGTGATGCGTTCCAGATCCGAGACACTGTACTTGCTGGTATCAATCTTAACGCCTCCTTTGGCACCGCCAAAAGGAACATTGACCACCGCACATTTATAAGTCATCAGCGCAGCTAAAGCCATCACTTCGTCTTGGTTGACTTCCAGACTAAAACGAATACCACCTTTGCAAGGCGTCTTGTGGTGCGAGTGCTGCACACGGTAGGCTTCAATCACTTCGATATTGTCTCCAATGCGAACAGGAAATTTTACGCGCAAAATAGAATTGCACGCTTTGATTTGATTGAGGATGCCTGGCGAAAACCGTGTGAATTTTGCCGCTTTATCGAAATTGCGTTCTACACCTTCAAAAAAACTATATGTATTGCTTTCTGACATAATG
>CAZXSL010000092.1:0-12276 GCA_964643235.1 uncultured Sphingobacteriaceae bacterium
CAGTACGAGGTCAAAGCGATGGGGCGTATCTCGGAAATCCTGCTGGGTATAATCGATCACTTCATCCGCGCCGAGCGAGCGCACCTTCTCCATGTTTTTTGTGTTGCATACCGCCACGACGTATGCGCCGATGTGCTTGAGCAACTGCACGGCGGCCGAGCCGATGGCGCCCGTGGCGCCATATACCATCACCCGGTCGCCCCCTTGGACCTTGGCTGCCCGGATGCCGTTGAGCGCGTAGTGGCTGCCCTCGGTAATGGGTGCCGCATCCGTGTATCCCAAGCCTGCGGGTATGATGGCCACCGGGCCGTTTTCGCGGATCGTCTTGTATTCGGCGTGTCCGCCAAACCCGGCATCGTCAAAGCCAAATACACGGTCGCCAACTGTAAATTGGGTGACAGCCGCACCGACTTCGACCACCTCGCCGGCAAAATCGCAGCCTAGTACAGGAAGCTTGGGCTTAAGCAATCCGCTGAATAGGCGGCTGATGACGTTCTGCGCGCTACGGAAACCGCAGTCGGTGCGGTTGAGCGTGCTGGCATGCACGCGGATGAGTATCTCGTTTTGTTTTGGGGTGGGCTGTGGCACGGTTTGTACTTGGACTACTTCCGGAGGCCCGTATTGGGTGTAGATAGCTGCTTTCATGGGATGAGGTAAGCGGCAAATATCCAGAGTTTTAAATGGTGGTACGCATTAAATTTTTGTTAAGACTTCGTTTGCCGAGGTGCGGTTTTGTGTGGCGAGAAGAAACAAAAAAAGCCAGTTACACGGAGTAACTGGCTAGGATGTGGTTATGTCGGAATAATCGTCTTAGACGTTAAACCTGAAGTGCATGATATCCCCGTCCTGCACGATATATGTTTTTCCTTCCACGGCAAGTTTTCCGGCTTCCTTAACGGCGCTTTCCGATCCGTATTGGATAAAATCCTCGTATTTGATGACTTCGGCGCGGATAAAGCCTTTCTCGAAGTCGGTGTGTATTACACCAGCTGCTTGCGGTGCCGTGTACCCGTTTTCGATGGTCCAAGCGCGTACTTCCTGTACCCCGGCGGTAAAATAGGTCGCGAGGTCGAGCAGTTTGTAAGCGGCACGAATCAATTTGTTGACACCGGATTCGGAAAGGCCCAAGTCGTCGAGAAACATTTGGCGTTCTTCGTAACTGTCCAGTTGGGCGATTTCGGACTCGATTTGGGCAGAAATGACTAGTACTTCGGCATTTTCTTCCTGCACGGCTTCTTTTACGCGCTCCACGTATGCGTTGCCCGTGTTGACGGAGGCTTCGTCTACATTACAGACGTACAGTACGGGTTTTACCGTCAGCAAGGTTAGGTCGGCTATGTATTCAAAATCCTCTTCGCTAATGGCAGCTGTACGCGCCGATTTGCCCGATTCCAAATGTGTTTTTACCACAGATAGGATTTCATAAGTCCGCTTGGCATCTTTATCGCCACCGGTCTTGGCTTGCTTTTCTACCCTTTGCAAGCGTTTGACAACTGTATCCAGATCTTTCAATTGCAGTTCGGTGTCGATGATTTCCTTGTCGCGGATAGGGTCTACCGATCCGTCGACGTGGACGACGTTTCCATCATCGAAGCAGCGTAGTACGTGGATAATGGCGTCCGTAGTGCGGATATTACCTAGGAATTGGTTGCCCAGTCCTTCGCCTTTGCTGGCACCCTTGACGAGCCCCGCGATATCGACAATCTCAATGGTGTTGGGTAGGATGCGTTGAGGCTTGACCAATTCAGCCAATTTATTGAGCCGTTCATCGGGCACGGTAATGACGCCCACGTTTGGTTCGATGGTACAGAAAGGAAAATTAGCCGCCTGCGCTTTCGCATTTGACAAACAATTGAATAGGGTGGATTTTCCCACGTTTGGTAAGCCTACGATGCCACACTGTAATGCCATAATATCTTAGATATATACTGTTTCGCTGAAAAATGCAGCAAAGATACGAGATTCGGACCGACAAAAAAACGGTGCGGTACGCGAAAGATAAAAATGACCGGGTTTATAGCCCAAAATCACGGTCGCATGTAAAAGCGAAGCGAACGGCAGGGCTCAATTTATAATTTCTGTATTTTCATGTAACTTGTCAGGGGTTTGATCGTCTTATGGTATATGCTGTTTCTTAAACTGATAGGCGAGAGTTTCGGATTTGCGTTTTCCGCATTGCGGGAGAACAAGACCCGGACGTTGTTGTCTTTACTGGGCATCACGATTGGGATAATGACCATTATCGGTGTGTTTTCTGCCGTGGATACCCTGCGGGCCAATCTGGAAAACAGTGTCGAGAAGCTGGGAAGCAAGAGCATTTATGTCGAGAAATGGCCATGGGGCGGTGGTGGAGAATACCCTTGGTGGCGCTATGCCAATCGGCCTGACCCGACTGTTCGGGATTTTGAACAGGTAAAAAACCGCATGACGACCGCCGATGGCGTATCCTTTTCCATCAATATTGGGGATCGTACGGTCAAGTATCTCAATAACAGCGTGTCAGGTATTACTGTGCTGGCTGCTACGCATGATTATTACTATATCCGTAACCTGGAAGTAGGTGAAGGTCGTTATTTTACCGATGCGGAATCTAACCGAGGAAGTAATGTGGCGGTCGTGGGTGCAACGATAGCCGAGGGGCTGTTCCCTGGTGGCAATGCGGTTGGCCGCACCGTCACGCTAATGGGGCGGAAGGTAACCGTTATTGGGGTCTTCAAAAAGGAAGGAGAGGGTATGTTGATTGACGTGTCGATGGATGACATGGTCATGATACCGTTTAATTTCGGGCGAAACCTAGTCAATATCCGGCGTTTTAATCCGTCCATCATGGTTAATGCTTCAGCCGATGTGTCCTTGGAAGAAGCCGAGAGCGAGCTGCGTGGTGTCATGCGTTCCATCCGCCGGTTATCGCCCCAGCAAGAGGATGATTTCTCACTGAATAAGACGACCATTATTACCGAGCAATTGGATGCGATGTTTAGCGTGATTAATTTTGCCGGAGCTTTTATCGGCGGATTTTCTATCCTCGTCGGGGGCTTCGGTATTGCCAATATCATGTTCGTGTCGGTCAGGGAGCGAACGCATATCATCGGGATACAAAAGTCGCTGGGTGCCAAGAATTATTTTATCCTTTCCCAGTTCCTTATCGAAGCCGTTTTCCTGTGTATCATTGGCGGATTGATGGGATTGGCAATTGTTTATTTTCTGGCATTTATGGCTAAATTATTGTTAGGGTTTGGGGTTGTGGTCAGTTTCTTCATGGTCATGGTTACGCTGATGCTATCTACGGGTATCGGGGTCATCGCTGGGATTATTCCCGCAGTGATGGCCGCCCGCTTGGATCCGGTTGAAGCTATCCGAAGCAAATAGCGTTTATCGACCTGGAAGCTGGGTGCGTTCCAGATGAAATAAAATCGCCCTGTGATTCGATAAACGATCACAGGGCGATTCTGTTTTTTCTGGATTCGATTAGCCCAATTCAGCTATAAATACGCCCTCGCGGTCCACGAGCTCCTTGTGTTTGATGATGTTGGCTAAGTTTATCTTGCCAATTACATATTTAAAACCCGTTGCATAATACCGTTCGGAGATATCCGAAAAACCAAGTTGGTCAACTAAGTTGTCGTCCTGATAACGGAGGTACACGTTGATTTCCCAGTCGGTGCTGTATCGGAGTTTTCCATTATCAATATGCTTTTTGTATTCATAGCGATAGCCGTAGCGTAGAGCGGCTATATCGGAGAGGACTGCTGATCCCGTAGGGTGTCCTCCGGCACCCTTGCCGTAGAAAAACTGTTCGTCGGCAAAGGCCGCTTTTACCAATACGCCGTTGTTTTCATTTTCTACATTGCGTAGGATGTTACCTGGTGCAATCAGTCGTGGCAAGACATATAAAATCACGTTGTTGTCGTCGACCTCACGGGCGGTGGGCACGAGCTTTAACCGGTAATCTTTCTCGCGAGCGAAATTGATGTCGGACGAGCCCAGTTTGTCAATCCCGATGTTAAGGATATCCTCCGGATGGATATATAGGCCGTAAGCGTGGGAAGCAACGATGGCGAGCTTGAATTTTGGGTCGTATCCACCTACATCCAAAGTCGGGTCTGTTTCGGCGAAGCCAAGATCTTGCGCTTGTCTCAGTGCCGTGTCGTAGTCAAGGCCTTCGTTGAAAATTTTCGAAAGAATATAGTTTGACGAGCCGTTGAAAATACCGCTTACCGAATGGAGTAATTCGTTGTCGTAGTATTCTTCGAGGTTGCGGATGATGGGTATGCTACCACATACCGAGCCTTCGTATAAAAGACTGGTTCCGTGCGTATGTTGGATGTCGATAAGCTCCTTCAGGTGGTATGCAATCATCTTTTTGTTAGCCGACACGACATTTTTTCCTGATTTCAGGGCTTTGGATACGATATCGAAGGCCGCATCCGCGTCGTCGATTAATTCGACAACCGTATTAATTTCCGGGTCATCCAAGATGGCGCTTGCATCCGTGCTGAATAGCTCCGCAGGTAGGCTGCGCTCTTTGTCCCCATGTTTGATGACGAATTTTTTAATGCCGAGATTGAGGTTTTTAGTCTTGATGATGTCATATAGGCCTTGGCCCACGACACCGAAACCAAAAATACCCAGCGTCAGTTTATTGCTCATTTTGTTTGTGTATTTCGTGAATGAAAAAAGCCATACGACGTGTCGTCCGTGATCGGAATGTATATGCCGTATTGAGAACCGATGGCATGGGAATCTGAAAAGCAATTTTCGAGATTAATATGCCATCGGTTCGTTACTGACCTGCAGCCACGTTAAACTATATTACAGGCTATGGTATGGACATGGCAAATCCCTACCATTCATCAAGAACATTCGCATTTTTAGCTCTTGGTAATGTCGTTCTGCCGTGGTAGCCCTCCTGTTTTTCCTTTTTCGTTTATTGTACGTAGGACTTGTGGACGGCCGCTGCAGGCGTGGCAAGGGGTGATTTGAACGAATGATATGCTATCCGATTTGGTCAAATGCACGTTGCAAATCAGCCTTGATGTCATCGACGTGCTCGATGCCTACAGACAACCTCAATAAGCCTGGATAGGCTCCTGCTGCACGTTGAGCTTCATCGCTGAGCTGCTGGTGCGTCGTTGTTGCCGGGTGTATAATCAGCGTTTTGGCATCCCCGAGGTTAGCCAAATGGCTAATCAGGCTCAGGTTGTTGATGAAGGCGTCCGCTTTTTCCGCACCACCTTTGATGGTAAATGAGAGTACGGCACCGTATCCGTTTTTGAGGTATTTCTGTGCATTAGCATATTGCGGGCTGTGTTTCAGACCTGGGTACAAGACTTTTTCCACCTGAGGATGATTGTCTAGCCACTGGGCGATTTCCAATGCGTTGTCTACATGGCGCTGTACACGAAGTGAAAGTGTTTCCAAACCCTGGACAAGCAAGAACGAGTTGAACGGAGAGATGGCCGGCCCCATGTCACGCAATCCTTCCACGCGTGCCCGGGTAATGTATTGGATGTTGCCAAACGGTCCGTCTTGGCCGAACACGTCATTGAAAACCAAGCCATGGTATCCTTCCGAGGGTTCGGAAAACTGTTTGAATTTGCCGTTGCCCCAGTTATAATTTCCGCCGTCGACAATGACACCGCCGATGCTTGTGCCATGCCCGCCTATCCATTTGGTTGCGGATTGTACGACCACGTGGGCACCGTGCTCGAGAGGTTTGAACAGGTAGCCCGCAGCACCGAACGTGTTGTCTACGATCAATGGAAGGTCGTATTTTTTAGCGACGTTGGCGATACGTTCAAAATCGGGGATATTGTAGCTCGGGTTGGCGATGGTCTCTACGAATATAGCTTTCGTTTTGTCGTCGATCAGTGCTTCAATATTTTCAGCCGAATCGTTCTCGGCAAACCGGACGTCGATTCCAAGCCGTTTGAAGGAGACTTTAAATTGATTGTATGTACCACCGTACAAGTTGGCGCCGCTGACGAAATTGTCGCCGCTTTCCAAGATGTTATGCAATGCGATGAATTGTGCAGCTTGCCCAGAAGCGACGGCCAATGCCCCGACACCACCTTCGAGAGCCGCGATCCGCTTCTCAAACACGTCGGTTGTCGGGTTCATGATGCGGGTATAGATGTTGCCAAATTCCTTCAGGGCAAACAGGTTTGCGCCATGTTCGGCGCTATCGAATACAAACGATGTTGTTTGGTATATGGGCAAAGCGCGCGAACCGGTTGTCGGGTCGGCTTCTTGGCCAGCATGTAATTGTAAGGTTTCGAATTTTAGGTTTTCAAGTGCCATGATTTTTGCGTGTTTAAATGATTAATATTTTGTGTTTTTTTTAATGTGAATTAAGCTGGTCGTCAGACCGTAAGAGGGTGTTGGAAGGCATGTATCTTGCCGGAGGCAACACATCCACTATGTGTCATGAATGGGTGTTGGTACTAACAGCAAGGAATACACGCCATGCACATTCGCATAGTCAAGAGCGAATCGCAAGGGATACTTTCATTGCCGGCCATATTTGGGCTCGGATGTATGTAACTGCTGTAAGTCAATTGAATTGTCATCGTCTTTGTCATTTATATGCTCCCAAGCGAAAATCACTTGAGACAGGAATTGGCACCTTATCTACTTCTGTAGTTGGTTGCCAGTGGGTCACGGAGCCAGTCTCTCGCCACTTCTTTATAAATCAAGACCTGTTCTTAGGAGGAATTGATCCGTGTGCTGATTAGCGCAACGGCACAAATATAGTATACAAAGACCGCTTGTGCAAGGTTTTCTGGAAAAATCGTGAAATTGTGTATAAAAGGTGGAATGCGATGTCGAAACGGGAGGATTAACCGTAATTTTGCTATAAGACGTATTTTTATCCTAACATTGAGGCATGGCAGACTTACGAAAAGAACTCAAAGCTTATAGCGTGGCAGAACTCCTCCGGCGCCGGCGCCGGATCGCCTTCCGTTCGGGTATCCTTGTGGCTTTGGCAACCGCTTTGGCAGTTGTTAGCCTATACCGCGATGATAAAGTTAATACGCCCGGTCTGCTTATCGCCGTAGCTACATTTGTCGTCACGTTATCGACGTTGTCACAGGTCAAAGCGATTAATGCTGAACTGAGGTCGCGCAAACGCTAAATGTTTTTATTCTTCGTAATACTTCACATGATGTGCCGCCAAAAACTCTTTGATGACGTTTGCGTGTATGCATTGCCCTAGGTGGAGAAACGAATAATCTGATACTTTTTGAAGCTTGTTGTGGATTAGGATTTCCTTATCGATGATGTCGAATCCCAGATGCAGGTGTTTTGTTGAAAATTGCATGCCATAGACGATACCATCGCGGTTGAAGAGAGGTCCTCCGCTTTGGCCACGAAGCCCAGGCGTACTCATTTCAATGCCGTACACTTGGTTGTCCTCTGCGAGGAAGCGGGTTACCATGCCATCGATTGGAAACCTTGGTGAACTTTTAACGCCTTCGGCGGTCCACTCGATATCATCGGTCGTTTCGTTGTAAGCGAAGTTGTTGAATTCCGGAAAAGGAAAGCCCAAACGGCACAGCGTTTCGCCGGGTTTGATCTGCGTAGTGTCTTTCTTGAAAACCGCATGCCCGGTATAGCGGAGTGTTTTGTAATCGTTGAATTTGATGATAGCCAGATCAAACTTGGGATGTAGATGCGTGGTAAAGCCCGACATGTAGTCGACACAGTCTACAAATGTGTTTTTGGCTTGAATGCGGGTTTCAGCTGTGTATTGGTATTTCAGCTCGAGACCTTTGAGGTTTCGTTTGAACTTACCGTCTCGGGGTAGTCTTTCACGTTCAGTGCAAAAAGCAGCGTGTTTTTTAGCCAAGGTTTCAGAGCCGAGCAGCATTTCGACAACATGTTTGCAAGTAACGGCATAGCCATCTTCGTTAACAAAAAACAGCGTCGCTGCCCCTGGAATGATTTTCCTGCCACCATAGGTCCGGGTAATGGTGTGAATCGGTCTCGTAAACTGGGATACGTGTTCAATGGATTGTTGGAACATTTGCTTTTTTTAATGAATGATTCAGAGATTCAGTTTGATGTCATGCTAAGGTAGGGGTTTTTCATCGTTCTTCAGTCTTCCGCCCTCCGTCTTCGCTTCCCATCCTCCATCTTTCTTACCGATTCACAACCTTTACCACTTAGAAAGACTATCTTTGTTTCTCAAAGAAACAGAGCTAAAATCAAGCAAATATGGGATACAAAAGCCTAGCGGAATGCGTCAGCGACCTGGAACAACACGGACATCTAATCCGTATCAAAGAAGAAGTCGATCCGAACCTCGAGATGGCAGCCATACACCTGAGGGTGTACGAAGCACAGGGGCCAGCACTGCTGTTTGAAAATGTAAAAGGCAGCGATTTTCCGGCAGTATCCAATTTGTTTGGCACACTCGATCGGTCGCGGTTTATGTTCCGTGATACGCTGGACAAGATTAAGGTGTTGGTCGATGTCAAGGGCGATCCGATGAGTGCTATTAAAAATCCGTTCAAATACGCGAATGTGGGGATGACGGCTCTTTCGGCATTACCCTGGAAGAAGAAGAGTGGAGCGCCTATATTGCACGGTACAACACAAATCAGCAAACTTCCCCAAATCGTCAATTGGCCGATGGATGGCGGGCCATTCGTCACCATGCCACAAGTGTATACCGAAGACGTGACCAAGCCGGGAGTTATGAATTCCAACCTCGGGATGTACCGCATACAAATGGGCGGCAACGATTACGTACAAGACACGGAGGTAGGTTTGCATTACCAGTTGCACCGTGGTATTGGGATACACCAGACCATGGCCAACAATTTGGGTCAACCCCTAAAGGTTAGCGTTTTTGTGGGAGGGCCGCCGTCCCATCCGCTGGCTGCGGTGATGCCATTGCCAGAAGGATTTTCCGAATTGACCTTTGCTGGCGCGTTGGGCAATCGGCGATTCCGTTATTTTTATGATAAGGAGGGTTTTTGTATCTCCGCGGATGCAGATTTCGTGATTACGGGCATGGTTTATCCGCAGGAAAACAAGCCCGAGGGGCCTTTTGGCGACCACTTGGGATACTACAGCCTCGTACACCCGTTTCCGTTGATGCGTGTGCATAAGGTGTACCACCGAAAGGATGCAATCTGGTCGTTTACTGTAGTGGGGCGGCCTCCGCAAGAGGACACCAGTTTTGGCGAGCTTATCCATGAAATTACCGGGGCAGCCATACCGCAGGAAGTAAATGGACTAGAGGCTGTCCATGCCGTGGATGCAGCGGGCGTGCACCCGTTGTTGTTCGCTATTGGCAATGAGCGGTATACCCCGTATCTGGAAACCGAGCGGCCGCAGGAGATTTTGACAATTGCCAACCAGGTACTGGGCAAAAACCAGTTGAGCTTGGCTAAATATTTATTTATTTCAGCTTATCAGGATGATCCTGGGCTGGATATCAACGATATTCCAGCGTTTTTCAAACATATTTTCGAACGGATTGACCTGTCAAGGGATTTGCATTTCCATACCAATACGACCATTGATACGCTTGACTACACAGGCGATGGCCTGAATGCCGGGTCGAAGGTGGTCTTTGCCGCAGCCGGCCCCAAAAAACGAGATTTGTCGACCGAGTTACCGACGGGTTTTGCATTGCCCCGTCCCTTTGGGCAATTCAAGATGGCCCTCCCGGGAATCCTGGCGGTCGAAGGCCCTGCTTTTACCGATTACGCGAACGAGCAAAAGGTAATCGACGCCTTTACCGATGCAGCCCGGGACATTGATTTCAAGGGAATACAACTGATGGTCTTGTGTGATGATGCCGGTTTTGCAGCTAAGAATGTCAGTAACTTTGTTTGGACCACATTTACTCGGAGTAATCCCTCGCATGACATTTACGGCATTCGTAGCTTTACCGAATTCAAGCACTGGGGTTGCCACGGTCCGGTCATCATTGACGCGCGCCGGAAGCCGCATCACGCTCCGGATCTTATCATGGACCCCAATGTGGAAAAACGTGTGGACCAACTCGGTGCACCTGGGGGGCCATTGCACGGAATTATTTAAGCCGAAGGTTATGGTTTTTTATCCGTTTTAGGGTTGATTAGGTTGCCGATACCACGTCCAATCCGGTGTAAAATGGGCCTAGATGCTACGTCATCGAATTCGTCAAAAGCATGGGAATACGAAGGTCGTCTTGATGGATAAGCCAATACCCGGTTGTGGTGGCCATATAGCCGGCCTAACCTGACAGGTAAGGCTTCGAACGAATGGCGATGAGAAACATCTCCCAAACGAGCCGAAACGAACACAATGAGATCTTTTTCTTGGATGAACGGGCGGATCTGTGCCAGATCGTCCCACGCCTCAAACATGGAAAATAGTATCCGAACCGTTATCTTATTGTTATCCGAATAGGTCTGTATAGCCTCTTGGCTACGTTCGTCACAGACAAATTGAATGGGGATTGTCAGTTCCCTAGCCAAACTGAACACTTTATTCAACCAGAAATCGAAGCCCAGTTCGGACTCGGCAAGTGGTGGACACAATACGGTAATTCGTTGGTGGCTTACCGTAGGCTGGTCGAGGTGGCACATGAATAGGTTGGCGTCTGTACGGCTAAGGATACTTTCGGTTTTTTCGCCTACCATCTTTTCGATGATCCCCGGTTTGCTCGGCCATCCAAGGATGATGGCATCTGCGCCGACTTCCCGAGTTGCCCGACTGATACCGCTGGCAATATTGTAGTCGATGGTAGCCATCATATTCACTTCGATTTCACTTCCAGAAGCGTATTTGGCGGTAGAATCTAGGTTCTTGCGGGCTTTTTTGAGGTTGGATTCAGCCATTTCGTTGTTGTTAACAACCGTTACAACCGTTAATGGGTGAGGAGATCGCTTGCTTCTGATGAGTGTTGCGAAATCCAGCAGCGATTCCATATTGTTGAGGTTCGCAATAGGTAGGATTAGCTGCTCGTCGCGGGCGATATTGCGTTTCTCTATGGGGTCGTCCTGGTCCTGTTCGCCAGCTAAGACAACCTGTTTAGAAGCACGTTCTGTAGCTAGAGAAGCCACGATACAAGTGATTAAAATTAACACAATTGTGCCGTTTAATACGTTTTCGTCGATAATTCCGTATTGGTATCCTACCATGATAACGGCTAGGGTGGCGGCGGCGTGCGCGCTGCTTAGCCCGAAAATAACTTGCCGTTGGGCTGGCGAATAACCAAAGGAGAGTTGGGTCAACCATGCGGCAACCCATTTCGTGGTAATCGCTGCTACGGTCAGTGTAGCGGCGATATATAAAGCCATTGGTCCGCGAGTCAGTACGCTGATATCAACGATCATGCCCACGCTAATGAGGAAAAACGGAATGAATATCGCATTTCCGATAAATTCAATGCGGTTCATCAACGCTGAGGAATGGGGGATAAGTTTATTGAGTGCCAACCCGGCGACAAACGCACCGATGATATGTTCCAATCCAGCCATCTCAGCCAAGAATGCTGCAAAAAACACGACAAAGAGCACGAAAATGTAATGGGCAGTCTTTTCGCCTTCCACTTTTTGGAAAAACCATTTCGCCACGCGTGGTACAATACCAAACATGATTGAAAGGAAGATAGCAAAGGATATTCCCAGGGTAACCCAAAACTGCTGGTCGAGTTGGCCTTGCGAGGCACCGATGATGACTGCTAGGATAATCAAAACTGCGGTGTCTGTCAGTATCGTCCCTCCGATGGTAATGGCAACGGCCTCGTTTTTAGAGATGCCGTAACTATTAACCACGGGATAAGCGACCAAGGTGTGGGTGGCAAACATACTGGCTATCATGATGCTGGCAAGTGTGTCGTAGCCCAATAGGTAATAACAAACGGGGAATCCAACAGACATGGGCACAACAAAGGTCAATATGCCAAAAACCACACTTTTGTGGCGGCTTTTACGAAACTCGTTCATATCCAACTCCAAGCCGGCGATGAACATGATGTATAATAAGCCAATGGTCGAAAATAAGTCGACGGCCGAACTCCGCTCCAGTAGGCCCAGCCCGTGCGGGCCTATCAGTACACCGGAAAGAATCAGACCAATAATACCCGGAATCTTGATTCTCCGCAAGAGGATGGGGGACAAGAGGATGATGAAGAGTATGAGCGAAAAAATAAGAACCGGATTGCTAAACGGAGTCTCAAATGCTTGGGATAGGTGGTCTAGAAATTTATTGTTCATACTTCTTTGGTGTTGTCACTGTCCGCCACAAATATAGGGAAAGCACATAAATATGTAA
>CAZXSL010000093.1:0-12171 GCA_964643235.1 uncultured Sphingobacteriaceae bacterium
TTGAAGCGTTAAGTTTAAAATAGTGAAACCCAAATTTAACTGCGGTTAAATCTTGGATAAAGCTCTTATAAAGAACGTGTTATCTCTCAAAGAATCCAGTCAACATCCCATCCAGTTCGTGCACTTGCTTCGCTATGCCTATCGCATCGGCTTCCGATGCCTTCTCTGCCTTAATCATTCCTGTAGCATAGTGCAGCACGCACATCGACAATAAATCCTGCTTATCCTTTACGGCGTAGTTTTCCTGAAATTCCTTAATCCTATCATTTATCAACTTAGCTGCCTGTCGAATCGTCTCCTCCTCTTCCATCGCTACCCTCAACGGGTACATCCGATCGGCAATGTTTATTTTAATGGAAATCTCTCCCATATCGAGCTAATTCACTATGTATCACTTCGGCTACTTGAGCAATTCAATACATTTATCTATTTCCCGCACAAAATCGTTAATTTTTTGCTTTGTGTCAAGTATTTTTTCATTTATTACGTCGTTAGACACTTCCTTTTCCTCCAATGTCCGCGCAACGGTCAGTGCCTTTACTTGCTCCTCCAGCTGCTTCGACTTGTCCTTGCTCGTATCAAAAGCTACCTGCAACGACTGTAGTTCAAGCTTAAGCAAGTCATTTTCCTTCTGCAGGGATGCACATAACTCCAACAACTTTCGTGTGTTGGACACCACATTGGACAACTGGGCCGAAACGGACGACATCGAGTAATGACTGTTATGATTGGTTACTTGCGGACCTCCGCACCTATCTCTTTTCCAAAGTTATGAATTAATCTCTTAATGACCGCATCAATTTGCTTGTCATTGAGGGTTTTTTCTTCATCTTGCAGCAAGAAGCCTAATGCATACGACTTTTTACCTTGCGGAATCTTGTCACCCTTGTACACATCAAAAACATGAACAGACTTCAGCAACTTACGCTCGCTTTTCTCTGCGATTGCCTTTAGGGTCTCAAAACGGACATCCGAATCCACTAGCAACGCCAAATCACGCCTGACAGCCGGGAATTTAGACACCTCCTGATATCGGATGGTATTCTTGCGGATAGCCTTCAACAGCGTATCCCATTCCAACACAGCGAAGAAAACCTCACCATCCACATCAGCCTTACGTAAAGATAAGGCCGACACGGCTCCAAAAGACGCCAATAGACGACCGTCGCCTGTCACATAGCTCAAACCATAATCAAACGATTGGGTATCTGCTACGTCCTCTATCTTCCAGGCACTAATTTTCAAACGTTTAAACAAAGCATCCACCAAACCCTTTATTTCGTAGAACGTCACGTTCTGGCTCGGTCCATGCCAATGCTCTGCACTGGATTTCCCCGTGATACCAATGGCCAATTGCTGACGCTCCCGGTATCCGTGCTCCGTCGTTTCGTACACCTGGCCGAATTCAAACAGTTTTAAGTCAGGGTGCCTCCGGTTTTGATTGTATTCAATCGCCTCCAACACGGAATAAAGCAAATTTTGACGCATGGTATCCAAATCCGAGCTCAGGGGATTGAGGATACGTACGGCTGTTTCCTCGCTATCCGCATAGGCCAACTTCGTCAACGAATTGGAAAGTATCTCACGATAACCATTACCTACTAAGATATCCGCAATTTGGTTCTGGACCACCTCCCTATCCGGCTTTGTCGACGTTGATAGCGAAGCCTTTACCAAGCTATTAATCGGAATATTGTTGTAACCATATATTCGCAACACCTCTTCGGTGATATCCGCTTCCCGGGTCACATCCACTTTAAAAGGAGGCACCGACACACGCATGGTTTCGCCGTTGTCTGACAACACGCCGATGCCTAAGGCTTCAATGATTTCCTTAATTTCCTCTTCTGGAATATCGTAACCAACCAAACGCTGCACGTTTTTGTAACGGACGTCAAACTCGAATGGCTGTACGGGCGACGGGTAGAAGTCGGCCGCCGGCGATACGATTTGCCCTCCGGCGATTTCGACAATCAGCATAGCCGCACGCTTCAGTACCAACTCGGTGATATTCGGATCCACGCCACGCTCGAAACGGAACGAGGCATCGGTCTTTAAGGCGTGCCGCTTAGACGTTTTGCGCACCGATACCGGATCAAAATAAGCACTCTCGAGGAATATATCCGTTGTGTCAGCCGTCACACCTGAGTGCTCGCCACCGAATACACCGGCAATACACATGGGTTTTTCTGCATCACAAATCAACAAATCCTCTTCATGCAGCTTGCGCTCCACGCCATCGAGTGTTACGAAAGTCTCGCCCAGTCTGGCTCGGCGTACCACTACTTTATTGCCCGCGATTTGACCCGCATCGAACGCATGGAGCGGCTGTCCCAATTCGTGTAAAACGTAATTCGTGATATCCACCACATTATTGATGGGTCGCAGCCCAATGGCCTGCAAGCGTTCGCGTAACCAATCAGGTGATTCGCCGACTTGCACACCCTTGATGACCGTAGAGCAATACCTGGGACACCCGTCCGGCGCCTCCACAACGACGGGAATCGTCACCTCGTCCCCCTGACTTGCAAAGGCAGACACATCCGGCAAGGTGTAAGTCGTACGAAAATATGCTGCGATATCCCGTGCCACCCCTAAATGCGAAGCTGCATCCGCCCGGTTGGGCGTTAGACCTATTTCGTAGACGTAGTCGTCCTCAATCTCAAAATATGTTTTGGCAACTTGGCCCACCGGCGCATCATCCGCCAGTACCATAATCCCTTCATGTGATGTGCCCAGCCCTATTTCAGACTCAGAACATATCATGCCTTCGGACACCTCACCACGGATTTTTGATTTGTTGATCTTAAATGGCTCGCCTCCTGTCGGATATACCGTCGTACCTACTGTAGCCACCACCACTTTCTGGCCTTCGGCTACATTAGGTGCACCACACACGATGTTAAGGAGTTCGGATTGCCCGACATCAACGGTGGTAACGCGCAACCGATCGGCATTGGGATGCTGCTGACAGGTTTTAACCATTCCAATTACCAAGCCCTCAAGACCACCCGGAACGGATTGAACCTGCTCCAAGGATTCAACTTCAAGACCAATGTCCGTCAAAATTAATGAAAGCTCCTGTGGAGATTGATCGAATTGGACAAAGTCTTTCAGCCAGTTATATGATATCGTCATCTGTTTACCTAGAATTTGTGCAAACTTAGATAAACTTGGCTTTAATTCCAATGAAAAACACCGATTGGCCAAGGTAACTCACCCTCGCTGTACAAACCTTACCCATCCAGCAGGCCTTCGTCCCGAAAGCTGAAATACCCCGTATCGGTAAAGATGACGTGGTCATTAATAGAAAGATCAAACAGCTGGGCCGCTGCCACCAGCTTAGTCGTCAACCGTTGATCTGCATGGCTCGCCATCCGCGTGCCCGAGGGGTGGTTGTGGGTCAGGATAATCGAGGTGGCATGGACTTCCAAAGCCAGTTTCATGATGTTCTTGACATCCACCGGGGTAAAATCATTCCCTCCCCTGCCTATCAAGTGCTTACTAATCAGTTTGCAGCCGGCGTTGAGATAAAGCACCCAAAACTCCTCGTGAGCTAAATCTTGGTAAACGTGCCTCAACATATCGTAGACCCGCTTGCTGTTGTTCAGCAACGTCGGGTTTTCGGGTTCCTCCTCCTTGCGCCGCCTCCCCAGCTCCATAGCTGCTACGATGCTAATGGCCTTGGCTTCGCCGATACCCTTAAAACGACACAACTCATTGACCGTACATTTGGACAACTTGCCCAAGTCGTTATCCACTTCGTGGAGTATCCGCCGACAAAGTTCCACCGCAGACTCATCCCTTGAGCCGCTACCAATGAGAATAGCTAACAACTCCGCATCAGATAATGAACGCCGACCTCGTTCCAGCAATTTCTCGCGCGGACGATCGGATTCAGCCCATTCTTTAATCGTTATCTTAGGCGTATATACTTTTGACATGACGTATTGGGTTTGACATGACATATTGGATAGTGGAGCCAAATATATAGAAAATTTCGTTCTTTCATAACCGGAGGGCGTACGACAAATTTCCGCTTTGTCATCTAAAAAATGAAGCATCTCAATTAAAGGGTCGTATTATATGGGTCGTTCTTATCGCCAGGATGACAAACTAGAATGAAGTAATGTGATAACGGATATTTGTCGTGCACCCCAAGAGCTACCGATAAATTTAATTTTATGAAAAATGCTTACTTTAGCAAACAAGCCCAATCCGGAAACAGCCGGATACATTAGTACTCGCCATGAGGAATTGACATGGCTTGAGTTAAACAAAAACATGATTTATGAATATTGATAGACTTACACGCGCTTTTAACAACAAAACCTGGCAGGAAATCAAGGTCAAGGACTCTTGGCAGATTTTCAAGATCATGGCTGAATTTGTAGACGGATTCGAGAAACTCGCTAAAATCGGCCCCTGTGTCTCCATTTTCGGATCTGCCCGCACCAAGCCGGACGATCCCTATTACGCTATGGGTGTGGAAATCGCCCGCTTGCTAACCGAGCATGGCTACGGCATCATATCAGGTGGTGGGCCGGGTATTATGGAAGCTGCAAACAAAGGGGCTTACGAAGCAGGCGGGAAATCGGTCGGCTTATCGATCGAATTACCGTTTGAAGAAGCCCACAATAAATTTATCGACCGCGACAAATTGCTTGGCTTCAATTATTTCTTTGTCCGCAAGGTCATGTTCATGAAATACTCCCAAGGCTACGTGATTATGCCAGGCGGCTTGGGTACCATGGACGAGCTGTTTGAAGCACTCACGCTGATACAAACCGGCAAGATTGCACGGTTCCCCATCGTGCTGGTGGGTAAGGAGTTTTACGGAGGGCTGTTTGACTGGATAAAGAACACGATGCTTGCAGAAGGCAAAATCAACCCCGAAGATGTTAATCTGTATCGTCTGGTTGACACAGCCGAGGAAGCCGTCGATCACATCGTCCGTTTCTACGAGAAATATCTGCTCAAGCCCAACTTTTAATCTTGTGCCGTCAGGATTTCACATTGCGGCGTGTGGGCGGCTGTTCACTGCGTTCCCTTGCTTTGGCCGGATTAGCGGTTTTGGCCTCCTTGCCCTTGCGTAGCTTCGATTGACTGGCTTCTGCATCGCCGCGAGAATCAGGCACATGCAGTTGCGCATCACTCAGCTGATGTTTCTTTGAGTCTTCCATACACTAGCAACGGCAAACCGAGTCCTTTTGTTTGGACAGATAAGGCAATAAACCCTACCTTTGGGTAGAATTTTAACAGTACAATCCACTTCGCATGCTACACCTTGCTATCAATGGTTTTGGCCGTATTGGCCGTAACACCTTACGTAACCTGCTGGCTCGGGAACTTGAGGGAGTCCGTGTTGTTGCCATCAATGACCTGGCAGATCCACATACTCTAGCCCACTTGTTCAAATACGATTCAGTACATGGCGTATACCCTGGCGAGGTTTCGGTTGTCGGCAAAGGCTTGCAAATCGGCGGTCAACATATTCCGGTATTATGCGAAACCGATCCCTCAGCCCTGCCGTGGCAGGATATGGAAGTCGACGTAGTCATTGAGTCGACGGGAAAATTCACGGCTGCGGAACGAGCCCGCGCACATGTATCGGCGGGAGCTAAGCAAGTCGTTATTTCCGCCCCTTCTGGCGACAAAGATGTGCCAACGGTAGTACTGGGTGTCAACGATTCCCAAACCGATCTGGCTGTATCAATATTGTCCTGTGCGTCTTGCACAACCAATAACGTAGCGCCGTTGGTCAAGGTTATCGACGACAAATGGGGCATCATCGACGGGTTTATCACAACCGTACACAGCATGACAGGCGACCAAAACCTGCACGATGCGCCACACCGTGACCTGAGGCGTGCCCGCGCCGCATCCGCATCGATAATTCCCACCACAACAGGGGCTGCCAAGGCTATTACCAGTGTATTCCCCCATCTTGAAGGAAGACTAGGCGGAGCCGGTATCCGCGTACCCGTGCTCAACGGATCCTTAACGGATTTCACCTGCAATGTCCGTGAGGTACCTACCGAGGAACAAATCAAGGCTGAGTTCAAACGAGCCGCTAACCAAGAACTAGCACACGTACTCCAATATACCGAAGATCCCATCGTATCCGTTGATATCATTAATAATCCGTATTCGTGCATCTTCGACGCCTCGCTGACATCAGTTGTAGGTGGGTTGGTTAAGGTTGTGGGTTGGTACGATAACGAATATGCCTATTCTAACCGGTTAGTGGATATGGTGGCCAAGCTGTGTGCCAACAAAGGCTAACGCTTTCCCTTTGGAAGCTCCTGAACAAGCCGCTTAACGAATTGCAATTGCTCCTCACGTGTCAGTTGGGTATTATCAAGTATAACTGCATTTTCTGCACGAACCAAGGGGCTTTCAGCACGGGTCGTATCGATATAATCCCGGTGGGCTAAATTCTCAAACACCTCTTCCAGTGTAATCTCCTGGCCTTTTGCAATCAATTCCAGGTACCGCCGTTCGGCCCGTACTTTGGAATCTGCCGTCATGAATACCTTGAGGTCAGCATCCGGAAATACCGTGGTACCGATGTCCCGACCGTCCATGACAATATTCCGCTGCTTCCCTAGTCGCTGCTGCTGGGCTACCATAGCATGGCGTACTTCCTTGATGGCACTGACTTCGCTGACGTGGTTGGAAACATGCATCTCGCGGATGGCTTCAGACACATCCTCATCATTGAGCAGGACGCGCGACTGCTGGCCATAGGGCACAAAATCGATATGGAAACGCGCCAGGGCATCTAGTACCGCTTCCCGGTCGACAAGAGCGATACCGTGGCGCAGAAAATAGAGGGTCACAGCTCGATACATCGCCCCACTATCAATATACACGAAGTCCAAATCATGAGCCAATTCCTTAGCGAGTGTGCTTTTCCCACAAGAGGAATAGCCGTCAATGGCTATAATCGTATTCAAACGGGTACCCATAGCCTTAATTATTACCTCCAATGACGACACCTGGCTTGTTCAACAAGGGCACACGGATAAGGTTTTCGTCAATAATGCTCTCAGGCAGGAAAATATATTTCTTGTCGTAGATGGTGTCTTCGATGTAGTAGCTCAACCAATATTCATTCGTCAGCCCAAAAACCTGCTCGTCAATTGCTTCAATCTTGGCGTAATCAACTGAGTCGATATCGCCGATAAAATGCCGCAAGACAGAGGTTTTGACTTCCTTATCTGCTATCATGCCGTAGCCCTTTGAGCTGACCATCACATTTTTTATAGGCACCTCTTTTTCGTTGACCAAATACACATTCCAAACCTTGCCTTCAGGCGATTCGCTTTCGAGCACCACGGCGATGGAAATATCCGCTACGACATTGACAGGCAAATCTTTTTTCATCCTCAGGCTTTTCTTGTTCTTTTTATTTCTTTGTCCGCGCCGTACGTTTGGGCTTCTTGCTATCCTCTTCCTGCCATTTCAAGACATCTGCATAGGTAATGGTGTCTACCTCCGTACCTTTCGGGATTTTGATGTTCTGTTTTCCAAATCGGATAAACGGACCCCATCGACCGTTCTCAATGCGGGCGTCCGGGTTTTCGTCAAACACCTTGATGATTTTTTCCGCATCCCGCTTGCGCTTATCCTGTATGATTTCTATAGCCGACTCTTCGGTCACATCGTGCACATCGACGTCCTTTGGCAAGGAATAGAAGGCGCTGTTGTGGCGGACATAAGGGCCGAAACGGCCGATGGCCACGGTCATCTCTTTATCTTCAAATACGCCTACTTTCTTAGGCAGCTTGAACAGTTCCATGGCCTCCTCAAAGGTAATCGTTTCGATCATTTGCCCAGGACGCAGGCTCGCATAACGGGGTTTTTCCTCGTCGTCTGGGTGGCCAATCTGCACCAAAGGCCCAAAACGGCCGATTCGGACACTCACGGGCTTGCCCGTTTCGGGGTCTACACCCAAATCGCGCTGGCTGGAAGCACGGTCAGCGTGCTCAATGGTATTCTGCACCTCGTCATGGAACGGCCCGTAAAAATCACGTAGCATATCCGTCCAGTCTTTCATACCTTGAGCGATCTCATCGAATTCCTTCTCGACTTTGGCCGTAAAATGGAAGTCGACAATACCGTTAAAATGCTCGACAAGGAAATCATTGACCACCATACCGATATCCGTTGGGAACAACTTAGAGCGCTCCGCCCCAGTTATTTCGGTCTTGGTAACAGCACCGATCTGTCCGTCCTTCAATTCCATCACACGGTAATCCCGCGGTTTACCATCCCTATCCTCACGCACAACATAACCCCTGTTTTGGATCGTCGATATTGTCGGCGCATAGGTAGACGGACGGCCGATACCGAGTTCTTCGAGCTTCTTGACCAAACTCGCTTCAGTATATCGGGCGGGTGGTCGTGTAAACCGCTCGGTGGCGTTCATGCTATCCAAGGCTACCGCCTGGCCCTTTTGCAGAGGAGGCAACAACGCATTGTCGCTATTTTCTTCCATATTGGACTCCTGCTCCTCGTCTGTCGACTCAAAATACACCTTAAGAAACCCGTCGAATTTCAACACTTCCCCATTGGCTACTAGCTCTTCTTTGCGAGTACTGACTCCGATGCGTGCTGTGGTCCGTTCAAATTCGGCTTCACTCATCTGCGATGCAATAGCCCGCTTCCAAATCAACTCATACAGCCTGCGTTCGGCTGATTCGCCCTGGATGGTGTGCTGGTTGAAATATGTGGGTCGAATAGCTTCGTGCGCTTCCTGTGCACCGGTGGACTTGGTGCGATATTGACGTCTTTTATGATATTTATCACCATACGCTGAGCGGATTTCCTGCTCGGCACTTTGTAAGGCCGTATCGCTCAGGTTTACCGAATCCGTACGCATATAGGTAATCCGTCCTGATTCATACAGGCGCTGGGCAACACTCATGGTACGGGCAACGGAAAAGCCCAGCTTGCGGCTGGCTTCTTGCTGCAAAGTAGAGGTGGTAAACGGCGCTGCCGGATTACGCTTAGATGGCTTGGTATCCAACGAATTGACAGCAAAATCAGCAGATATACAGTCTTTCAGAAACTGCTCGGCCTCCTCTGCCGTAGCAAACCGTTGCGGAAGCTCGGCCTTAAAACGCTCCTTCTTATTGCCGGTGTGGAATATCGCGACGATCTTAAACGCAGCCTCGGCATTGAAACGGATGATCTCGCGCTCCCGGTCTACAATCAAACGCACGGCAACCGACTGCACACGGCCAGCAGAAAGCGAGGGCTTGACCTTACGCCATAATACAGGCGACAGCTCAAAACCCACCAAGCGATCGAGCACACGACGGGCTTGCTGTGCATTGACCAAATTATAGTCAATAGCACGTGGCGACTCAATAGCACGCAGGATAGCCGGCTTGGTAATCTCATGAAAAACAATACGTTTTGTATTCTCCTTCTTCAACCCCAAGGTTTCAAACAGGTGCCATGATATCGCTTCCCCCTCGCGGTCCTCATCGGAAGCAAGCCAGACGGTTTCCGCATCCTTGGCCAACTTCTTCAATTCGCTCACGACGGCCTTCTTATCAGCCGGCACTTCATATTTCTGTTTAAAATTATTGTCGGTGTCGATCGCGTCATCGGTTTTAACCAGATCACGGATATGTCCGTAACTGGACTTGACCAGGAAATCTTTCCCTAAATATCCTTCTATGGTCTTGGCTTTGGCCGGAGACTCGACGATTAATAAGTTTTTTGCCATGTAAAAGTAAACTACCGTTTTTGCAAATAAAGGGATTTATTCAGGCATTGACAACTCGTATCGCTAATTTGATGGTCGGTTACAGCTGCACACCCTACTAAAAACCAGCCCAAACAACAAGCCTACACACCAACAAATGAAGATATTACCCCTACCAAAGCAGAAAGACATCCAACAAGAAAAAGACTGCAAAGATAACGGATGCTACACCGTTAGTTGTCATGAATGCTCGGTCTACCTTTGATAAATCCGTTGGGCTTACAATCCGGTGTTGGTAAATGAACAGTGCGATATAAAGCATGACACCCAATACATAAAACCAAGAAAACGGAAAATAAGCCATGGGTAAGATAATAAAAATTGCCGAAAGCACATGGAGTGCCTCAGACACCCGCAGCGCGCGCCGTTTGCCCAACCAAGCCGGTATGGAACTCAACCCGTGCTCCCGGTCGAACTCCTCGTCCTGCAAAGCGTAAATAATATCAAACCCACTGACCCAGCAAAGAACAGCCAAGGCATAGCATATCGGCACGATGTGGAACTGCCCGGTCACAACTAAATAAGCTCCCAAGGGGGCCAAACCCAATCCTACCCCCAGCACCAGGTGGCACAAAGGCGTGAAACGCTTGGTATAACTATATCCCAGTACCACGGCAAGGGCTACGGGCGACAAATAGAAGCAAACCGGATTGATAAACCATGTTGCAAGGACAAACAATGCACTATTGGCAATGGTAAACCACAGGGCTTGCCGCGGGCTTACCCGTCCTGCAGGCACATCGCGCGTGGCCGTGCGCGGGTTCAGGGCATCAATATCCCGGTCCAGGTAGCGGTTAAATGCCATGGCGGCATTTCGGGCAAACACCATGCAGGCCAGCATCAACACGAGTTTCAACCAGTCGAACCCATACGAAGTTGTCGTTACCGCCAGAAAAAAACCGATGATGGCAAAAGGCAAGGCAAAGACACTATGGGCAAACAGTACAAGCGAAAAGTATTTTTTCATCCAATCAACATGAAATTGAGTAAACTAATAAACAGAGCGATCGTTGCGCCTAGCTCGAAAAACGGGAATTGATATCACCAATAAACCCCAGCACTTCTTCACTGCCCAGCCTGGTTTCTGACGAGGTCAGAAAATGTGGTGGCACCTCTTCAAACCAGCCGAGCAGTTTTTTTCGGAATTTGGCAATATTCGTTTCGGATTTCTGACGCGATTGCTTGTCGGCTTTGGTAAAAACCAGTACGAACGGAATCCCCTGCTCGCCAAGCCAGCAGCAAAATTCGATGTCGATGTGTTGTGGCTCATGCCGGCTGTCGACCAAGACAAACACACATTGCAGGCTTTCCCGGGTAAGCAGGTATTTACGGATAAATTTCTCCCAGCTGACACGATTTGTTTTCGAAGCCTTGGCAAAACCATAGCCCGGCAAATCGACCAGATACCAGGAACCGTCAATTAAAAAGTGGTTAATAAGTTGAGTTTTGCCTGGTGTTTGGGAAGTTTTGGCTAAGTTCTTACGCCCAGTTAACGCATTGATTAACGAAGATTTACCGACATTGGAACGGCCGATGAACGCATACTCAGGTAGCGTCGGCTCGGGCAATTTATCCACCCGGGTATTACTGCATACAAATTCGGCTCGAATAACGGACATGCTGCAAAAATAGGATTTAATGCCGTGATGACGAAACCTCGGTTCGCTTTTGTAATTCCTATCGGAAAACCTATCTTTGTCGACCATTTTTAACACAAACGGAAGATCATGAGCAAAGCTATCATCAAGACGGAAAAAGGCGACATGACCGTAGAATTCTACGACGCAGATGCCCCAATAACCGTTGCTAATTTTTTAGGCCTGGCAAAAGAAGGATTCTATGACGGAGTCACGTTCCACCGTGTCATCCCCGATTTCGTAGTCCAGGGCGGCGACCCCACCGGCACGGGTGCAGGAGGTTCGGAAAAGACCATTCCTTGCGAACTGGATGGCGACAACCAATACCACGACCGTGGCGTACTGTCCATGGCACACCGTGGGCGCAACACCGGAAGTTCACAGTTTTTCATCTGCCACAGCCGCAACAACACGTCCCATTTGGACAGGAACCACACCTGCTTTGGCAAAGTGGTGGAAAACGTTGACGTCGTTGACGATATCCGCCAAGGCGACAAAATTTTGAGCATCGAAATCATAGAAGAATGAATTTAAAAGGTCTTGTATCCGTTACCGGCAAACCCGGTCTGTATAAACTCATCGGCCAAAACAAATCCGGGTTCATACTGGAAACCCTCGACGACAACCGCGTAAAATCGGTCGTCAACATGGCCACCACCAAAATGGCTACATTGGAAGATATTACCATCTTCGGGGATGACGATGAAATCAAGTTGCCGGATGTTTTGGAACGCATCAAATCCGGCGAGCAAG
>CAZXSL010000094.1:0-11949 GCA_964643235.1 uncultured Sphingobacteriaceae bacterium
GGGCAAAATGGGCTGTTTCCCGTCAAGGATAATGGCGGCCATTTCATCCATCTGCACAGTTTGATGGGTTGTATGTGGTAATTCGAGTGGGCCATGGTTGGTACGTCCGCGTATCGGTCCGTAGCCTGTTGCAGGCCACAGTTCAGCAAACCCCTTTTCGCCGGTAATGAAGAACCGATCCAGGTGGTTCATGTTGTATGTAGACAAGCAGGACGCCGTAGCACCACTGGGGAAACCAAACTGGAATGTGATGGTTTCATCGACCCCTTCGCCGAACTTGACCGGGTCGGTTTTCGTTTCCTGTGCGGTTACCCATTCAGGGTCTTCGCCCACCATATACCGGGCACCGTTGATGGAGTACACGCCGATGTCCATCATGGCCCCACCGCCGGCTAACTCCTTGTCCAGCCGCCATTGATTGGGGTCGCCGATGCGAAAGCCGCTAAGGCCTTGGAAGAACATCACTTTGCCGAGTTCGCCTGATGTGCGCATCCGTACAATCTCCAGCGTATTGGCTTCAAAGCGCATGCGGTAGCCCACTAAGAAGTGAACACCAGCTTTTTTACAGGCATCGACCATCTCCCGGGCTTCTCGTGCATTTAAGGCTACAGGCTTTTCGCTGATCACGTGCTTGCCCGCTGCAGCAACACGTAGGGCTTGTCCGTGATGCAAGGCATTAGGCGTGATAATGTATACGGCATCGATATCTGGGTTATCCTTAATCGCATCAAAGGTTTCATAGTTGTAGCAATTCTTTTTCGGTACATTGTATTTTGCCGACCAGTCGACGAGTTTTTGCGGGGTTCCACTGATAAGCCCTGTTATCGTGGCTCGTTGGCATGACTGCATGGCTTCGGCCACACGCTGTGCATATCCGCCTAGGCCCATGAGCGCCACACGGAGAGGCCGGCCTTGGCGCACGGGGCGATTAGATGCATCGGCCCAAGTAGAAAGGGGGGAGGCCAGTGGAAGTAAAATAGCTGAAGCCGTTAGCTTTTGGATGAAATCCCGACGTGAATTTTTCATGGGTCAATAATATGGTTTAATAAAAGTAAAACTGATGAACGAATGCTAAAGGTAACAAAAATGGCAGTAATTTAGTTTTGGTAAGTGTTTTTTGTGTACTAGCTATACCGAATAGGCAATGGGTGCAGGCCCTTGCTGTCGACGCCACTGGGATTAGGACTCCGAGCGTTTGACTAGTAATACCTCTTCATTATCCAGTAGCAGGTAGCCGTATTCGTAACAAAAACGGTATTGGTCGCCTTTCGCAGTTTCGTATATACTGGTTATGTAGTCAAAATGGAACCCTTCGGTTACCAGTAGTTTTTGCTTTAATTTAACCTTGCCTGTCGGGTTTAGTTTTTCTAGTATCCGTCGGTTGCGTTTCAGGATGTTGTTTATTTTTCGGAGCACTACTGTTTCCTCACTGGCTTGTCGGTTGTTGTAATGGCTGCGGCAGGCGTCGTCGCAAAACTTCTTATCAGCACGGCCAATGAGGGCTTGTCCGCAATCCAAGCATAATCTTTCCATAATTGAGGTATGTTAGATTAGTTAAAAATATATGCTAAAGATAGTGCTTTTTTTGTAGAAAGGACGGAATGGGGCTAAACAAGAGTTCCCCTATTTATTCAACCAGCGGGGCTGTAGTGGTGGCAAATAATGCGAATACCGATTTTGCTCTTCTTCAGTTGACAGAAGATCCCAAGGACAGGATCGGGGTCACTCCCTATTACCTGGGATGGGACAGATCAGGCACGCCTTTGACAGGAAGTGTTGGCATTCATCATCCACGAGGTGATATAAAGAAGATAGCCACGTACACTATAACTCCACCAAATTCAGACTGTTTAGATGATTTTATTGCAGGAAACTTTTATTCTAATGAGAATTTTTGGAGAATCAATTGGGCTTCAACAGCTAACGGGCATTCTGTCACGGAAGGCGGCATATCGTTGCGAGACTAAAACGCTAAAAGACGGTTCTGGCACCCTTCCGTAATCGGAATTCTTAAAATTAATCGGTTTAATGTCACCACTGCGTTGGTTCAGTTAAACTGACAACAGGATATTATAAAGGGGAATTGTACCCACTCATTTTTTACTCACTCATATTTAGGAGTATATTTAAACCGTCTAACCGGATAAATTTGAAATGCACCCGGTTATCAAGGAGTATGGTTTCCAAATCCGGCTGTGATTTGTAGCTTTGCTAAAAGCAAAGCCAGATCCATGCGAATATTGATTGTACATAACCATTACCAAGACCCTGGGGGCGAGGATTCTGTCGTGAGGCAGGAAATGGAGCTGTTATCCGCTACGGAAGAGGTGTCTTTGCATGTTTCCCAAAACCAAAAGGGGTGGCGGGGCTTGGTACAGACCGCACTTTCCCCGTGGAATTTCATCGCGGCGCGAAAGCTTAAGGAGGTTATACGGCGTTTTAAGCCGGATGTCATCCACATCCACAACCTGCATTATGCGATTGGGCCTATTGCGATTTGGATAGCGAAGAGGCAGAAAGTCCCCGTAGTCATGACCTTGCATAATTACCGGCTGCTATGTCCATCGGCCACGCTTTTTCATAAGGGTAAACCCTTTACTGATAGTTTGCAACAAAACTTCCCGTGGCGGGCCGTTCGGTTGGGGGTGCACAGCCGTTCGGTAGTCAAAACATGGTGGTTGGCGCTTACGACTTGGTTGCACAAGCAGTTGGGGACATGGCAGCAGGTTAGCCAATACATCGCGTTGACCCCGTTTGCAAAGCAACTCTTCGAGGAATCCACACTCGGACTCTCGGCCGCGCAAATTTCGATCAAACAAAACTTCCTTTCCTCCGATGTGCTTGAGCCGGCGGAACGACAAGGTTATTTTTTGTTCATTGGCAGGTTGTCCGAGGAAAAAGGCTTGCGAACGCTGCTGCGGTCCTTTGTGGACACGGGAGCGAGCCTTGTCGTGGCCGGAGACGGCCCCCTGAAACCTTTGGTACAGGAGTATTCGGAGTCAAACCCCAATATCCGATATGTTGGATCGGTTGGCCGTGAAGAAGTCGATCAATTGTTAAGGCAATGTACGGCAATGGTCTTCCCCTCGATTTGGTATGAAGGTATGCCGATGACAATTATCGAGGCGTTTGCTACAGCGACACCGGTTATTGCCAGCGATTTTGGAGCGATGCAAGCTATGATAGCCGACGGTCGGAATGGCCTGCTGTTCGGCCCCGGCGATGCCGAATCCCTAAGCAAAAAGGTAGGGGAGTGGTTGAAGATGGATTTGGCGGATAAATTGGACATGGGTAAGGCTGCACGCCACGAATTCGAGGATAAATATGGCCCGGAGACTAACCGACGCTTGCTATTGGATATCTACCATCGGGCAATTGGAGAGGCAAAAGAGAATTCGGCTACGGTTTAAATCGAACCCGTTATTCCTTTCGCTTCTTAACGAAGGCTTTTTTATCTTTGTCATATGGCAAAGGTAATGGAAGTGGACCTTCATACCACGGCTTTTATGCGCAACACATCGGGGCTGAATCCTGAAGATATGGTCCGGCTGAGTATCGACCGTATGCGATCGGCTTTAAAAAGTGCGATTCAAGAGGGCCAAAAGGAAATACGTTTTATCCACGGGGTAGGCAACGGCACGTTGAAGGAGCGTGTTTATCACGAACTTCGTGTGTTCGAAAAAGACGGAGCCATCGCATCCTTCGAGCCTTCGTTTTTTAACAAAGGGGTTGTCAATGTTATCATTCGATATGGATAATAACCAACAACCCCCTCAAAAAAACAAGAACCGTATGTTTGTGTCCCCGCTTAGGGGCATGGAATTAGTAGTAATTCTCTCGCTCTAGTTCACGCTCGTCAGCCGTTACCTCATCCAGGTAGCGTTCCAGGCTGTCGTCCATTTCTTTCATCCATGTCGTATGGTGTGGTATGGCTTGCGTGCCGTCCATTACGGAGGTATAGACCTCATCCCTATAATTCAGGATATTGGTTTCCTTATCCTTTAACCAGCTTTTAAACATCTCGGCAACGCGATCCAAGTCGAAAGGCGGATAGTCGCTATACTGCATCAAATCTTTGAGGTAATTGGTCTGGAAATCGACATGATCGTCGCCAGTTTTTGTACGTGCCTCTGCGTCTATCCATTTTTTGATGTCGGCGTCGCGCTCGGCTTTAGCAGGAAGGGGAATACGACCTAACATGACATCCCGGGCAAACCAAGCTTGCAAGTCAAACATGTTAAACGTATAATACTGGTCTTGCATGCCCAAGTAAATCAAGCGTTCGTTGTTGTTAAACACCACTCCTTTGTAAATATCATCGGGATACAAGCAGTTTTTTGTTTTCAATCGCAGGTTGTCAGGCAAAAAAGGAAACTTGTGTTGATAACCCGTACACATGATTACGGCGTCGTATTCGGCCGAGCTGCCGTCTGAGAAAAATGCACGATTGTCTTCGAAATGGGTGACTAGTGGCTTTTCCTCGATGCCTTTAGGCCATTTCATCCCAATGGGGTTGCTGCGATAGGAAATCGTAATTTCTTTGCTGCCATGTTTGTAGCACTGTACGCCGATATCCTCTGCCGAGTAGCTACTGCCAATTAACAGTAAGCGTTTGTTGAGGAAGGCGTCGGCACCACGGAAATCGTGCGCGTGGATAACGGTGCCTGGGAAACTGTCGATTCCCTTAAAATAGGGCATGTTTGGGGTCGAGAAATGGCCTGTACCGACGACAAGGTAATCAAAATACTCTTCAAACGTCTCGTTTTTGGCTAGGTTGTCAAATATGACACGAAATTGCTGCTTATCTTCCAGGTAGTCAACCCAGCGGGCCACCGTGTTAAATTGGATATACTCACGGGCCTTGCTTTTTTTAATTCGTCCTTGGATATAGTCGAAAAGTACTTCGCGAGGCGGGTAAGAAGATATCGGCTGGCCGAAATGTTCCGTAAACGTATAGTCTGCAAACTCCAAGCATTCTTTTGGTCCATTGGACCACAGATACTTATACATGCTGCCATGCAGGGGCTCGCCATGTTTGCCCACCCCGGTGCGCCAGGTGTAGTTCCACATGCCGCCCCAGTTGTCTTGTTTTTCGTAACACTTGATTTCAGGAACCGGATTGCCTTTGTTTTGTTCGGCTTCAAACGCCCGTAACATCGCCAGTCCACTGGGTCCTGCACCGATAATTCCAACTTTAAAATCTGTCATAGTATGTATTTGAATATGTAATTATGGGCATGCCCACCTACGGTGTGTACATGCTCGTTAAACATTTTAGTTTAATTAAAATCCATGATTTAACCCGATTCGTTTATGCTAAACAGCAAGATATGATTCGGGTATAATGATATCCCCAAGGGGATAATAGACGGAAACCAAGTTTCCCCAAGAAATTTAGGTTATTACTAACCCAAAAAGCAGATTGCAAGTGCAGTTTAAAACAGGATAAATCAAACCTTAAATAAAGGTGTGCTTCTGCTTTATCTTGCAAAGATAGGAAAAATAGGGCATAATCGCAATTGCTAGCGAACTCAGTCGGCCAAATTAATGGCCTGAGATGGCCATCAATGCCTGGTAATAGTTTTCCAGTCGTTGCCTATCTCCGTTAAGGAAAAGGTAAGGTTCTATCAGTTCTAATTCCATTAAAACAAAAGAACCGTTGATTATAACGCCATCCACACGAGCATACAGGGTAGGTTGTTGGACGGCTTTCAAATACGCTTCTGCTTGTTTCACATGCAGGGCTTCGGGCTCGGGGTATTCTATTGTGCCGCCGTGATGGTGTTGTACCCTGAAATCGCCCTGCTTCGGGGTTTTTAATACGCAATGGCTGTATTGGCTGTTGAAGAACAGAAACGACCATTCCCCGACTTTGATTTCGTTTACAAATGGCTGTACGATGTAATCTTCAGCCGCTAGAAGGCTTTCTATTTCGGCCTTCCGAGCGTGAAAGGTCGTTTTATCGACGGTCAATGTATTTTGCGCACCGGCACTCACACAGGGTTTTACGACTAATTGGTCGGTGTCGAACATATCGAAAAAATGGCTGTCAAAGGAGGAGCCAGCCTCGAGGTATTCGGTAGTAATTACCGAAAGTTCGTTTTGTCTGACGTCTTTCAGGTACTTTTTGTTGCTATTCCAGCCGATGGTGTTCGTCGGGTTATACACCCGCACCCCTAAGTTTTCCGTTTGCTCCAGCCAGGACAGGAAGTCAGCGAGATGGGTGTGGTAATCCCAAGTGGATTTAATGATTACTGCATCAAAGTTGCCCCAATCGACGGTTTTATCATTCCATATAGGGGAAGATACTTTGAGGCCTTTGTCCGTCAAAAATGCCATGAGATCCGCATCTTCATCGTTTGTCGAGCCTTGGTCAAACGTTTTCTGCTTATCATAAGTAGCCAATGCAATTTTCATACGCCTGTCTGTCTGTCCTTTCGGACGCAAGGTACGGAAATAATCGAAGTGAGGGTTGGGACCGAATAACGAAGGAGGAGAATTGAGTCGTGAGATGCCTAGCCTCTGTGCCTCCGCGTATCTGCGAGAAACTGAAAAAAATTGCGTAATTCGTATAAATGTTACATTTTTGGATTCAATCTTGACAAACTAATATGGAAGATACACCCAGATTGCCTATTCTGACTGCTGAGGAGCAGCGTGTTTTAGGTGCTTTGATGGAAAAGGCACGTACTACGCCTGAATATTACCCTTTGACACTGAATGGGTTGCTGTCGGCTTGCAACCAGAAAACATCGCGGAAGCCCGTAGTCAATTACGATGAACATACCATCGTAAGTACGTTGGATTCGCTGAAGCGCAAAGGTTTGGTATCGACCGCTACGGGTGGGTCTAGCCGGGTCACGAAATACAAGCATAACTTTGCCATTGTGTATCCCTTGGTCCCCGCCGAAGTGTCGGTCATTTGTCTGTTGCTCTTGAGGGGACCATTAACCCCAGGCGAAATCAATACCAACTCAGGGCGGTTGTACGAATTCGATAGCCTGGAAGAAGTGCAAACTTTGTTGGACAAGCTCGCCGGCGGCGAAGTTCCTTTTGTCGTGCAATTGCCGAAGCGTCCGGGGCAAAAAGAAGCCCGGTATGCACATCTGCTGGGGGGAATGGGTATCGTGGACGAAGATATGCCCGAAGGAAACAACACGACAGAAGCGGGTAATACGCAGCTCGAGGAGCGCTTAGCCAAATTAGAGCAAGATCTAGCAGAGTTAAGAGCTGCTTTCGATAACCTGATGCAGGAGCTTAGTTGAGGGTTGTGAAACGAATTCGGCAGCCAATGTAGCACAATTTCCACGTATGGTGGATGTTGCCTGAGTGGTTATGCGGGGCGCTGAGCCAATATCTTTGGTAAAATTATTGCCAATTATAAACCAATAGCCGGTTTAATTTGTTATATTTATAGACCACTAATAAACAAATAAGACCATGAAAAGCCAACATATCCAATACAACCGTATTCTGGTGGCCACGGATGAGAGCGAATGTGCTAAACGAGCTTTGCTGCATGCGCATAGTTTAGCCAAGGCCAATGATGCGTCCGTAGCGTTGGTGCATGTCTTGGAAGTGACTGCACAGACAAACTATGTGTCTGACCCCTTGTTGGGTCAACAGCCCCTTGTAGTTTCGGATTCTGCTGAGGCGCAGATGGAACATGCCAAAACCTTGCTGTCGGAAATTGCTGGACGTTTTAGTGACGTCAAGGAGGTGTATACCTTTAACCGGGTAGGTATGCCGAGGCAGGAAATTTTGGAAGTAGCCGCCGAATGGAACGCTGATCTCATCATTATGGGCACCCATGGGCGTACCGGTTTCGACCATTTTCTGTCGGGTAGTGTGTCCGAAAGCGTCGTCAGGCGCTCCCTATGTCCCGTGCTTGTTGTACCTTGCAAATAGGGTGCAACCCTTCAGGAAACAGGTTTAGAACATTTTGGCTTCGGCCATTTCAAAAACGGAGTCGATTTTCCAGTTTTGGCTGTCTTTAGATGCAGCAACAGCCAGTTCGTCGCAGCGCTCGTTTTCGGGATGTCCAGCATGCCCACGTACCCACACGAAGCGTACCTGGTGCAGCTTGTGTACCTGCAGAAATCGCATCCAAAGATCCTTATTCTTCTTTCCGGCAAATCCTTTTTGCACCCAACCGTATACCCATTTCTTTTCGATGGCATCAATGACGTATTTTGAATCCGAATAAACCGTAACCTGCTGGTTTAGCTTCTTGATGCTTTCCAAGGCTACGATAACGGCCAATAATTCCATGCGGTTGTTGGTGGTTTTGCGGTAGCCCGCAGATAATTCCTTATAATGCGGACCCGAACGCAGGATAATACCATAGCCGCCTGGCCCGGGGTTGCCACTCGATGCACCGTCAGTAAAGATTTCAATCATATCGGTGCTAAGGTACGTAAATTGGAGTTAAGCCCGTGTTTTTTATCTTCTCGATATTGCGTATTTTGGAACCATCAATGATTGGAACGATGAAAAAACGTGTAGTGGTCTTCACGGGAGCTGGCATCTCTGCGGAGAGTGGTTTGAAAACATTTCGCGGCGATGACGGCCTTTGGGAAGGGTACCGCGTGGAGGATGTGGCAACGCCTGAGGCATGGGCACGGGACCCGGAATTAGTACAGGAATTCTATAACATCAGGCGTAAAGCCGTGCTAGAAGCCAAGCCTAACGCCGCCCATCAAGCACTGGTATGTCTCGAGGAATGTTTCGAAGTTGATATCATTACTCAGAACATCGACGACCTGCACGAGCGTGCGGGTTCGACCCGAGTGCAACACCTGCATGGCTTGATCACACGTTCCCAGTCGAGTGTGGATCCAACACTAACTTATCCTATTCGAGGAGCTGAAATTAAGATGGGGGATAGCTGTCAATACGGCAGTCAGCTCCGGCCTCATGTGGTGTGGTTTGGCGAGCCTGTCCCGGCAATGGTCAAGGCGATCGATACCTGTCGACAAGCAGATGTCTTTATTGTAGTAGGTACATCACTCCAGGTCTATCCAGCCGCCGGACTGCTGTATGAGGTGCCAGCGGGAGCCCAGAAATATGTCGTCGATCCTCTTGCGTCGGCTTTGGTTAGCGAGCGCGGAATTACCTGTATCGATGGAAATGCAAGTGAAGCAATTCCCGTACTCGTCGAGCAACTTTGTGTAAACAAAGGGTAGGGGATAAGGCTCAAATAACCGTTTTCAAATTGTTGGTTTTCTCCGATAATTCACTTACTTTTATGGCAACTTACGACTAAGTTATACAAATGGAAGGCTATAGCCGAAAAGCGGGAATACCTCCTTTTTATGTCCATTTACCCAAAAATACACCGGCCAAATATAATTTTGTGTTGTTTTTATTGTATTGTACATTAGTGCATTGTGTATGCTGCCTATGCCTAGGGTTTAAGTAAAAGCAATCTGGATTGTTTTAATGGGTTTTTCTGCCAAATAATATTCTGTTTCCTCTTTAATTATAATTCAAATAGCTGTTTATCAATATGTAAAGGTTTTTGATGTAATGTAATAAGTTAAGTGTAGTATTTCTTCAATTAATCAATGCACGTCTTTTCTTTTGCCGTAGGAACTAAAATTTCTGGTTGGTCGAAATTAGGCCCTTTTTGCCTGTCCCGTACAAACGGGTTTCAATTTTCCGCAGATCGTTTTTAGAAAGCTAAATAGAAGCAAAGGTCATCCGCTACAACATACCCGTGGTTGGGATTCACTTGGACAATCGGTGAGATTTATTCACGATTCTTCCCGTAGCTTCACGGTCTTGGTTCAAGGCTCCTGATGTTCGCTTCTTTGATTTTTTTACAGCGGTTGCTGAAGTTGTGATGAGTGAATTGTGTTAGGCTTTTTGTGTTGGTATACGCTTGGATTTTGTTTTCCGGGTCGTGTGTTGGATTATGACATGGTGTCAGTTTGATGGTTGGTAGTGCTCATGTCGATAAGCTTATAGCAATCTTCATGTGCGGTATTCGGATCTGTTTTTAGCACATGTTTCGGGTCGGTTGCTATCGATCACTCGCGTACATTGAATAAGGTAGGTCGCATTGATATCGGCTGTATTAGGAATGCCCAAATTGCGCCAGTTTGATTTGAACGAATACGACTTCCACGGGAACGTCTCGATTCCTCCGAGCACGATGCCAGAAGCAACGCATCATCTACAGGAATGATTTTCCTGATGTGTCTCGGGTGGTCGGTGGATGGTTCTTGAGCCTACTGGAAGGCTTGAAGTACGCCCCTACAGCTAGAGGAGATTTGATGCAGGTATACAGTAAGCTAGTACCTAATTCTCATGGTAGTCATTATTGATTTGGATTTTTCAAATTCATTGATGTACAACGTTGCCTGAACAGCAACCTGGTGCTCCATCATTCCACCTGTGGATTGGAAATTCAAGGCATAATATGGGATACTAACCATGTGATTACCCAAAGGAGCCGGATTGTTAATGATGTGTCCGCGTTGTGTACCCGTAGCGACTAAATTATGAGCGTCTTTGTAAAAATTTTCGTTTGGATTGGCAAACAATGGTTGTCCGTTCAGTAGATAAAATCTTAATACCAGTTGGGCGTATGATCCGGTTCCATTCATTATTTCTCCAGGAATACTTATTGTCATTCCAGGTTGTAATCCTAAGGGCGTTTGTACCATTTGATTATGATTGACAACTGGTTGTCCGAGGTTGGCCGATACAGAGGAGGCATCGGGCGAAATTGGAGGTGGGATATTGATGTTACGTGCGTGGTCATCGGGTATGTTAGTCGAAATATTGGGGTTGTTGATTACAATATCTTGAGCGGTATAGGCTTCCCTTACTCGGTCTTTAAAAACCTGGTATGAGACCCATCCAAGCCCATTTGTTCCCCAGTCTGTTCCCCAGGAGTTAAACACTTTATACGCATTCTTATTATCATCATACCCGACAACAACCATTGCATGGCCACCCTTACTTTGGCCACTGGGTGCCTGGTAGGTTTGGTTGTATCCGAGCCTCTCAAATCCCTCGTCAACCATCATCCCAATTACGACCGGAAACCCGGCATTCAATTGGCTCTTTATTTCGATATCATCCTGTATATTAACCCGGCGCCAATCGGCAATAGCGAAATCCTTGGCTTGGTTGCTGACTGTCTGGGAGGGGATGGCATTGCAGTCATATTCGGCGTATGGAAAACTCTCCCAAGTTGAAACACCACTCTTTTTTAATAAGTTTAAAGCATCGTATATATATGAACCCCCGCCACAGTGGTTTAGCTTGATTTGATTGTAAATGAATGAGGGGCTAAAAACGTTGGTACTTGAGGCCGGAGGTTGTCTCCGCTCTACCGCTTCTTGATAGCTTTTTAAGCCGTATGCAACTGCCCAGCCGACACATGATGATTGATTGCCCTGGTTACCTGGTGTTGGAAACCAGTTTGAAAGGTCTACTTGGGATGGTAAAGCGCCCATCATGGACGTGCTGGCAAGTGGGATGTCACGATATTGGTCTTCGTCAAGAAAAACAAGCCCTGTTCCATTTTGCGCATAGGTCTGTCCCAAACAGGCCAATGCCATTAAAATCTTGATAATGCTTTTCATGTTTTTTTGTCGATTTATGGTTCGTACGGGTTCGTTGAAAAACGTTGCTGTCGTTGGCCTTTAGCCGTATCGGTATGCTATTACTTTATTTGAATAAGGTCGGCGCTTCTTGGTTTGGTCTAAAGGTAAGGGTTTTAGGGGTTCAGTCAAAAAATAAATACTTAAAGTAAGCTTTTGGTTATGTAGTTGCGGATTTTGGGTCCTTGATTTGCATGTGGGACATCCGCATTGGCTGCAGAACTTAAAAATACTTGCAATAAATATAAGTAGGAATCATTATATCTGCGCAAACGATGTGTGTATATTCCGTTGATATGCACCCAGGGTTTCCGGGCATATGCACCCAGTTTTA
>CAZXSL010000095.1:0-11904 GCA_964643235.1 uncultured Sphingobacteriaceae bacterium
TTGTATCGTCTACAAAGCAGATGTTGGGGCTGCTCAACCGATCCCCATGCGATTTCAGCAGGGCGGCATGCGTCCATCGCACGTTTTGCGGCTTGGGCAATGAGTCCAGGCATTCGTTTGCGATAGGCATGATCAATATGCCCCATCAGCAAATCTTCAACCGCACCCGCTGAATGGGTATGGGTACTGGCGATAAGTTGGTGTGCGGCAGGGACACCTAGTTCATCGGAAATTAATGCCTTTGCTTCGTCAACAAGCTCCCGTTTCATGGCACAGGTATCCACCAACACGATTAATACCCTAGACGTGCCATCCTCCAATACCAAAGCTTTGGCAAACAACGGATCGGCAATCTTATTGGCATAACGACAAGTAAACTCTCCATTAATCACCGTACCTAGTGGTGGCGTGATATCAACCTGTGCTGCACCGGCCTTGAATGTATGATGTGACATAGCCCAAAATTTATAAGGTTAAAGGTAGTGGGGTTTCCCGTATGTTTGCCACTATTTATGTACAAATAGTTGGTACTATATTTCGGCGGAGCGCTCTCTATCGCTTATTGAAAACGAAATTTAGCCCCTGCGCGGTCTAATCTTCGAATTTACGGTCGGAAGAGACGAGTATAAGTTTTTCGGCGATGGCTTGGGATATGATGGAATGGTCGAAGGGGTCGTTGTGCCGATTGGAAATATGAAGGGTAGATAGTGCTTTTGTATGTTGTTTGGTAAAAGGTAGAATTTCGATGTAAAGGTCCTTTTCGATAGCTTCGTGTAATTGTTGAGAGGTCTTGTATTCTTTAGCTTTGACTTTACCGATGCGATAAAGCTGTAAAAGCTCTGTAACGAAAACAGAACTCACATATAGTTGATTAGCGTAATCTTCCATTAGAGCCCTAATATCAGGAGACACGTCATCGTACTCTCCTGAAATAATAAAAGCCAGACTATTTGTATCTAACAGATATCGGGACATTACTTTAAGACTGTTTTCCTACCCACGATCTCGCTGCCCGGATTTTTCACAGCCTTAAGAAATGCCAACCAGGTTTTAGAAACCTTTTTTGCTTTTACCAACTCTTCTGCTTCTGCAATGGCTTCATCGATATTTTTACCATTTATTTTTTCGTCGGTTTCATCTAATTATCTTTTTATTTCATCGGCCAACCAGGGCTCATTATCGCTAACAAAGATACACAGAATCAAAACAACGAACTAATTACGTGTTGACGGCACAAAACAGAACACTCATCGCAGACTACAAAACACCACAATTGTCACTCACATAAAGACAATTTAAAGATAACTGTATTTACATCAGTGACAAAATAACTATATTTGTCTTTGTATGAAAGAAACAATAAAACAAATCCTGATTAACAATCGCGAAGAAATACTAAGTAGATCACTGATAAGCAGAGACATAAACCTGCACATAGGGCTTGAAAAAGCGCAAGCGATACTTGGACCCCGCAGGACAGGAAAGACCTCTGCAATGGTATTAGTAATGAAATCGTTGATTGAGCGTGACAAAGTTTCGCCTGATAAGATTATCTATTTCAACTTTGAAGATGAACGTGTACAGCTTGGCAGGGATAACCTTGATTTAATCCTACAGGCCTGGCAAGAACTATTTCCGAACCTGTCACTGAACGATTGTATTTTTTTTTTCGACGAAGTCCAAGCGGCCCCGGGATGGGAACATTTTATAAACCGCATCAGCGAAACCATTACTAAGAAAATCTTCTTCACTGGAAGCAATACGGCGATACTGCACACCGAAGTAAAATCGGTTATGAGAGGAAGAAGCATACCCGTTGAAGTATTGCCACTGTCCTTTTCGGAATACTGTAAGTTTGCAAACCTCACGCCAACCCTGTATGGTCGCGATAAAGCCAAGACCCTGTCTGCATTTTACCAATACCTCGAAAATGGTGGGTATCCTGAAACCGTAAACTTACCCTCACAAGCCCTACGCACCACCCTCCTCCAGGAATACTACAGCGCAATGTTGCTCCGCGATATCGTGGAATACAATAAAATTGCCAACTTCAGTCACTTACGGAGCCTCTACCGGATGGCAGCAGCCAGCATCGGCAAAACCATATCGATGCGACGCTTGCACAACCAACTGAAAGCGAACGACTATACCGTTGGGCTCAACGCAGTATATGATACCATGGAGATGGCCGAGCAAGCTTACCTCTTCAAGCGTATCAGCCGCTTTGATTTTTCCGATAGCAAACGTGACAAATCGGAGAAGAAGATATATTGGTTGGATAATGGTTTGCTAAATGCGAACACGGCACATTTTGTCGGGAACAAGGGCATGCTTTTGGAAAACCTACTTTTCAGAGAATTGTATAGGCGTTTCGGAAATATCTACGAAACACATATTTATTACTATAACGATACTACTGCTGAATGTGATTTTATCGTTTTCCCTAAGCGAACCCAACCGCTTCCTATACAGGTGGCTTGGACCGTACAGTCACCGGACACGAGAGCGCGGGAAATAAAAGGACTCGTAAAAGCTTGCGCTTATTGCAACGCTAAGGAAGGCTGGATATTGACCGCTGAAGAGGAGGAAACATTAACACTGGATAATGGTATAACGGTCCGTATCATCCCTACTTGGAAATGGCTACTTCAAGGGAACTAAGTAGTCCTTGGAACCACCTCCAACTATTCGCTGTTCTACAAGCACCAAAACTGTCACTCACACAAAGACAATTGACATAACCATGCTATGGTAGCGATAACTATCAGCACAGTAATAGGGAAAACTCCGATTATCAGGCATTATTTTCACCAGAATCACGGAACATGTAGTTTAACCAAGCTAGCAACCCCACTCGTGTAAGTTTACGTCCATGCTTCGCGTATAAACCGAAGCCAATTACCGTGGAAAATATTATCGATATCTTGATCGCTATAGCCCCGGGATTGTAAAATATGTTCGTATTTCTGCAAATCAGCTATCGAATTCATATCCCAGGGGCTTTGCTCCGTGCCGAAGATCCCATCCAAGTCACTACCGATACCGATGTGATGGGCATTGCCGGCCAATTGGCATATATGATCCCAATGGTCGACCAAATGCTCCAACCGGATGTCCAATTGCCAGGGGTCGGAAACCGTATCGATAAAACGAAGGTCCATGGCCCAGCAATCCAACATTCCGCCAATAACGGCACCACGTTCGATAAGCCGTTTGATCTGTCTGTCAGTCAGCTGCCGTTGGTTGGGGACGATGGAACGGACGTTATGGTGGCTCGCCCATATAGGTCCTTCATAACTATCCAACGCCTGCTCAAAGCCTTCATCGGTGAGGTGCGTAACATCTAAAATCATATTCAGCTCCCCCATCACGCTCATCAACTCAAGCCCCGATTGATGGATTCGACCCGATGTTTTAGTCCCATCCGCATATAAGCCCGGCCCGAAATGGGATAATCCTACCGCCCGCAATCCATATTCATGAGCTCGATAAAGGTAATCAATATTCACCAGTGAATCGGTTCCCTCCAAGCTCAGGATATATCCTATTGGTTTTTTCACTCCGTTATTGACTGGATCTGACCATAGAGCTAGGTGACTCTCCAAGCTTGCAATATCGGTAATTTGTTCCATTTCACCGATCGCTTCCATTTCGCGATACCAAGCCAATTGTGCTTGGGTCATCACCCAAGCTTGTTGGGGCGAGTTCCACGCCGTCGGCGTATAACTGCCCGGTCGGTAACGAGCGAGCTGGGTAGCTACCACCAAACCGATATTTCCCTCACGCAACGAGGGCAGGGACACTGTCCCTTTCCCGCGGTCTGGCTTATCATGCAAGTTCATTTCGCGTTGACGAATTTCGTCCAACTGCAGCGACAAATCCCGGTTCCACTCGATGGCATTCATTGCCAAATCCAAGTGCGCGTCAACTATCAAACGTTTCATGGTCGTACTTTAAAATCAATGCACGAATTGCTTCGCTAAATTGGCGATATTTTTCTTCGGACGTATTAGGCGCATAAGCACTCGCATCATCCGCGATATTGTCCGGTAACCTTACATCATTGGACAACTCGGGATTCAAATCTTTCATAACCATACCATACGCGTAAGTACCCATCAGATCCATATACCGGAAGTTCCCTGCAAATGGCAAATAATAACCCGCATCGTTTCGGCATGCACGGTCGACGCTCTCCATGGAGGCAAAATCATTCTCCACGAGGTATATTGCCTCCCTTGCCCAAGCAGCCATCATACGGGCGCGAAGACTAAAACCGGAATATGCGATATAGGGATCTTTACCCCATTTTTCTTTAGCCAAAGCCTCCAATGATTTACAATTTTGGCGAGCGGTACCATCGTTTACGACAATCTCCAAAAACAAGGACAAATCCGCTGGATAGGACCAGTTCAAGCCTAAAATCCGTGACGGCTGTTTGCTTATCGCTTGCAAGTCTTCCAAAGGTATACTTTCACTATTTACCGCTATTATCGTATCCTCGTGAACACGACTCTCCAGACGCTGGATGAGCTGTTTCTTCCCAGCTTCATTTTCGTCGGTAATCGCAATAACTAAGTTGCAGGGAATATGGCTGGGCCATGCGCTTTCCATGGTGAATTGGGTCGTTTGATGCTTCGCATTTACCAGATTGGTAAGAATACTGTCAGCCAGCTTCCCCTCACCTATAACCGCTATCCGGTGATAGGCATGATGATGTTCTCCCATAGCACTTCTGTTCGTCAATTTCTATAGTTCCATTAAGACCTCTTCCGCCACCGCAATAGCATGGTCGATTTCTTGCTCAGTATGCACGGCACTGATGTACCACAATCCTCGCCCAATTACGCGCACCCCACGATCGTGCAAACCCGCGACAAAACGCCCGAGCTTGGCTTTATCACCTGCTAGGGTATCCCTGAAATCATGCAACTGCGGAAGGGATGTAAACGCCGTGATGAATATAGGCCCTACACCTTGGACAAGCAGGTTTTGTCCGGCCTTTTGTGCCGCACGACGTAACCCCACCATGAGTCGCCCACTCAGTGCAAACATACGTACATGGGTGTCCGGGTCTTGTTCAAGGACTTCAATGGTAGCGAGTGCAGCAGCTACCGTAGCATTACCGCTGTTCATCGTGCCGGCATGGATAACTCGTGCCGAAGCCAATTCATCCATCCATTCGCGTTTACCGACTACCGCGCTGATGGGGTACCCACTTGCTAGGGCTTTTGCAAACACGGACAAGTCGGGTGTAACACCAAAGTAGCCTTGGGCGCCACTTAATCCCAAACGAAATCCAGTAATAACTTCATCGAATATTAACGCGATACCGTATTCCGTACACAGGTCGCGCAAGCCTTGAAGAAAACCTTCAGCAGGCGGTATACACCCACTATTGCACATCACTGGTTCAGTAATTAAAGCTGCAACCTCCTCATGACGTTCTGCAAGCGTCTTACGGACAACCTCCAAATCATTCCAGGGCAGGACGATGAACTCCTCTCGGCTGCCGTCTGACAATCCTTGTGACCAAGGAAAAGCATTTGGTTCTTCTCGACTGCCCAGGGCATCAGCTGAGGGAGCGCTGATACCCCAAGCCACATTATCCAACCACCCGTGATAGTGTCCTTCGAAGCGAATGAATTTTTGCTTCCCCGTTTTGGAACGGGCGATACGAAATGCCGTTTGTACAGCTGTTGAGCCATCTAAACAAAACCGCATTAACTCCGCCGACGGAATCAAATTATTGAGTTTCTCCGCCAACTCGACTTCTTTGAGGTGTTGTCCCGCATATAATTGTCCCGTTGCCGAATATTCAGCCACTGCGGACACGACGTGGGGATGGGAATGCCCCGCAATTAACGGCCCCTGGCTCAATGTGAAATCGAGGTATTTATTGCCGTCTACATCATAAACGTAGCTGCCCTCTCCGTGGGAGTAGAATATAGCATGAGGGTGATTGTACTTCCTAAATTCGGAAGATACACCACTTGCTAATACTTTCTGTGCCCGTTCCAAAAGTTGGGCTGACTTATGATATCGTTTCTCATCCATGTTGATTAATTGATGCATGGTTTTCCATGCCGTTTGTGACCTCTTCGGGTAAATACTGGGTTGCTAAATCGTAGATATCTTTATTGAACCGAGCGAAAGCAGCTTCCCACCGTTTAGCTGTTTCTGGCGAATAAGGGTATAGCCCCACCTGGTTATGTATCCCCCTACCTTTCTCTTCCACTATTTTCTGCATGATATCAGGCACATCACTCCGGTTGTTTAACAAGGGGAATAATCGCTTATAAACCGCTAATTGATTGTCAAGCCCAGTAAACACCATGCGCTCAAAAACACCCATGATAGTGACCCACGCCCCAGCGTCATAGCGAAAAACCTTATCGGCGTCTTCTAAAGACGTGTGACCTTCCGCTATCAAACTAAGAGCTTCACGGTATACCGCATACATCAGACGATTGGTGATAAACCCCCGTACGTCCTTCTTTAACAAGGTCGGTTCTTTACCCCACGTTAAGCCTAGATCGACCATACGCTCGGCAACGCTAATATCGGTGAGTGCGCCACAGGTGACCTCCAGGAAACGGGTCATGTAGGCGGGCTCGGCCCAATGGATGCCCAAAAATCGATGCGGATGAGGCACCAATAATTGCAATTCACTGATGGGAATCGCCGATGTATTGGACGCTATAACGGTATCGGTCGGTACCGAACCAGCGATATTATGGTACACGATTTCTTTGATTCCTTTATCTTCGATCACGCATTCCAACACTAGTTTGCACCCCGCTAGTGCACGGTAATCTTCCACTAGTGTCAACGCATCGATACAAGATTGTATTCCACGGTTTAAAAGGCCTGCCTCATCCACGTGCCGGAGCAAATCTCCAATATGACTTGCGGCTTTTTCTTTTTCGCCAGCTATAGGAGCCAAAGCGACCACTCGGTGACCAGACACTAACAAGGATACGACGATACTACTGCCCATCAACCCCAGCCCAACCACACCAACTGGCGTAGCTTTAATAGTTTGCATATCCATAAACAAAAACTAAGGAAGCTTGACGATGCAATCGATCTCTACACGGATCCCTTCAGCCAGCACCGACTGTACTGTGGTACGCGCGGGACGGACACCGTTGAAATAGCTCCCGTAAACGGTGTTAAACCGATCGAACTCCGCGATATCCGCTAAATGAACCGTGCTTTTAACCACATCATCCATGGTAGCACCCGCCTGCTCAACGATGGCCTTAATATTGTCTAACGTGCGGGTAGTTTCCGCTTCAATAGTACCTAATACAAATTGCGATGTCTTAAAATCTACGGACGCTTGTCCACTTATAAATAGGAACCCAGCAACGATGACACCATCTGAATAAGCTCCCGTTACGAAATTGGCGTCCCGATCCGGGTGCACGACTTTTTGTTTACTCATAGTTCTTTTCTTTATTATATAGCGTTCACGAAGAAAAACGTGTAAAACAAAGGTATATCAGCTAAGGATAGGGGTCTATTACATTTCTTTGTATTTGTAGTACTATTTTTCAGGCGATCTAGCTTATGGTCTGATCTTCTCAAAAAGCTGTGTTTTCTTACCGTTTGTAGCTATGGGCTATCGCATTGCCTATATTTGGTGTTTTCATTTAATCGAATAAATAAAACTCAGAAGCTGCACCATGAAACTAATCCGTTTTGGCAAGAAAGGATCCGAACGCCCTGGCATTTTAGACAACAACAACGTGCGACGTGATTTATCAGATCATTTCACTGATTGGAACGACCTATTCTTTACTGATAATGGCTTAAAACAACTGCAAGAATATCTCAAGACCAATCCGCAGCCCCCCGAAGTAATGGAATCCGAACGATGGGCTGCGCCCATTGCCCGCCCCGGGAAAGTAATTTGCATAGGATTAAATTATTCGGATCATGCTAAGGAATCTAATATGGATATTCCGAAAGAGCCTATCGTATTTCAAAAAGGGGCTAATACCGTAGTGGGACCTTATGATCCGATTCTCATTCCAAGGGGTAGTGAAAAAACAGATTGGGAGGTCGAATTAGGTGTTGTCATCGGCAAGGATGCGCGCTACCTAGGATTTATCGAAGAGGCAAAGACTCATATTGCAGGTTATACCGTCGTTAACGACGTCTCGGAGCGGGCTTTTCAATTGGAACGGGGCGGTCAGTGGACAAAAGGGAAATCCAGCGATAACTTTACCCCTACCGGGCCGTGGTTACTGACAGCTGACGAGATAAAGGATGTTCACGACTTGCGCCTCCAACTTAGTGTAAACGGAAAAACCATGCAGGATGGCAACACAAAGAACCTTATTTTTGATGTTTACTACATCATCCATTACCTTTCGCAATTTATGACCTTGGAAGCAGGTGACTTGATACTGACCGGCACGCCCGCTGGTGTGGGACTGGGCATGAAGCCCCCCATCTACCTCAAATCAGGAGATGTAGTGGAGTTGAGCATCGATGGACTAGGCACGCAAAAACAAACTTGCCAATTGGCTTAAATCGTGGGATAGTATTAAATCACCCATGCGGCTCGCCATCAATTTTATTATGGGTACGCGTTTCTTTCATTCTTAAGAACATAACCAGAGAAATGAAGATGCCCAGTGTCACATACCAGTAAAACCATTCTTCATATCCGGCATTTTTTAGCCAAAGGGCGACATATTCTGCGGATCCGCCAAACAATGCGACGGTAATAGCGTGGGGGAGCCCGGCGCCGATGACCCGAACCGCAGCGGGGAAAATCTCGGCCTTGACGACTACGCTGATACTGGAATACAGACTTAGGATAACCAGATAGATGATGAGTAGTCCGAACACTTCCCAATTGGAGCCGGCCGTACTAATGGCGGTCATCAAAGGTACGGTTGTCAGTACGCCCAATACGCCGAAGGCAATGAGAAGGGGTCGCCGGCCGACACGGTCGGAAAGGGCGCCAAAGAGCGGTTGCAACAGTGCAAAAACCAACAGCGCCGTAAAGGTGATAAACGTAGCATCCTCTTTGGAAATACCCCCGGTATTGACCAGGTATTTCTGCATGTAGACAATAGCCGTATAGAATCCCAAGGTGCCACCCAGGGTAAGCCCTACTACGGTGAGCATTTCCTTAGGATGGCGGATAAGTTTCCGCCATACGGCACGCATGGATGCGGCTTGTTTCATATTGTTAGCTTGGTAGGCTTTGGTCTCATGCAAATGTCGCTGCAAGTAGATCATCCCCAAGGTAAGTACGGCACCAATAGCGAAAGGGATTCGCCATCCCCACGCATGCAATTGGGCATCGGTCAGGATGAATTTCTGCAACACAATCAACAGCCCCAAAGCCAAAATCTGTCCCCCTACCAAGGTCAGGTATTGGAAGCTGGCATAAAACCCGCGCCGGTTGGGAGGAGACATCTCGGTTAGGTATGCCGTCGTGATGCCTGTTCCCCCGCCGATGCTTACCCCTTGGATAAGGCGGGCAAGCAACAGCAACAGGGGCGCATAAACACCGATGGACTCATAACTGGGCGCAACAGCAATCAGCAGGGAGCCGAAAGACATCAGGAATACGGCCAGCAACATGGACTTGCGTCGGCCGAACCGGTCGGCAAACGAACCAAGCAGCATCCCGCCGATCGGACGCATGAAAAAGCCTAGTGCAAAAATACCAGCGGTCTGCAATAGCTGGACCGTCTGGCTGCCATGCGGAAAGAAAGAAGATGAAAAATAAATGGCAAAAGTGGCATAGATATACCAGTCGTACCAAACCAGCAGGTTAGCTAAGGAACTGCCGATAATAGCATGGAGTGGACGATTTGACGAATTAATATCAGACATAAATTAGGTGGTGTTTTATAGGTTTGATATTGGTAGTTTTACAGTGCTGATTGTACGAAATGGCAATCATCGCCAACACATTCCATATCGCCTAAGCCAACAAACAGCGTAATTTTGTACGGTAAAGATAAGAGTTCCTTAGCGTCATCCAAATCGGCGAGCTAAACCTACCGACTCTCATGTTGATATCGGAGTTGTGCTACTAAATAAAAACTGAATAAGTCACTTACAGAAGTCTCAAATCAATCGTTAATTCCTATCTTTATTGCGTGAAAACATCTCATTCTGACATCCCCACACAATTGTTAAGCCTAAGCCAATCGCTCGAAGGACGGCTATATTATAATTCAAGCCCCGAGCATCAAGCCATGTTGCGAATTTACGCTACCGATGCATCCGTATATCAGGAACAACCCCTCGCCGTTGCTACCCCCAAGTGCACCGACGACCTCAAAACACTTATCACTTTTGCCTCGGCACACGGCATCACATTGATACCGCGCACCGCTGGCACTTCGCTGGCCGGTCAAGTCGTGGGGCGGGGGATTGTGGTGGATGTGTCCCTCCATTTCGGCAAGATACTGGAGGTCAATACGGACGAACGCTGGGTCCGTGTGCAGCCGGGTGTCATCCGTGATGACCTCAACGCCTACCTGCGTCCGTATGGACTGATGTTTGGTCCGGAGACTTCCACGGCTAGCCGGGCCATGGTTGGCGGTATGATAGGCAATAACTCCAGTGGCCTACACTCCATCGTATGGGGCGACACGCGCAGCAACCTTATCTCGGCCAATGTATTGCTCGACGACACCTCCGAAGTGGTATTCGAGGAACTGGACGAGGCCACGCTTTTTTCCAAATTGGCACAAAAAGGACGCGAAGGAGACATCTATCGCGAAATGAACGCCCTGCTTGCCAACTCGGACAACCGGGATGCCATTGCCAAAGGCTACCCCAAACGCGACATTACACGTCGCAATACCGGGTACGCCTTAGACATCTTAGCGGATAATACGCTGCCATTTAACTTATGCAACCTGCTTGCCGGTTCTGAAGGCACTATCGGAATCATTACCGAAGCTAAGCTCAGCCTGATTCCCCTTCCCGAACCCGAGGTCGGGCTGCTGTGTATACATTGTCATACGCTCATCGAAACACTTCACGCCAACGTCGTAGCACTTCGACACCAGCCTGAGGCTTCGGAGTTAGTAGATAAATACATCATGGACTTCACCAAAGGGCACCCGACATACCAGCACAACCGTTTTTTTATCGAGGGCGATCCGCAGGCTTTGCTGATGGTTGAGTTTCGGGGGAAGACACGAGATGAAGTCGAAGCCAAAGCAAATGCCCTCCGTGCCGAATTAGTAGCCGGAAATTTGGGTTATGCCCACCCCTTGGTAACAGGGCCACGCACCGCCCTGGTATGGGATGTACGCAAAGCTGGACTGGGACTCATCCGCAACCTGCCTGGAGACACGCAGCCTGTGAACCTCATCGAGGATTGCGCGGTATCCCCCAAAGACTTGCCGGCATACGCTACGGACGTGATGGCCATTCTCGACAAACATGGCTTGCAAGCTTCATATTATGCCCACGCCGGAGCCGGAGAACTGCACATCGAGCCCTTGATTAACTTAAAGACCGAAAAAGGCCGACAAGCCTTCCGCGAGGTGCTAGCCGAAACCGCCCAATTAGTCAAAAAATATAACGGTTCCCTTAGTGGGGAGCATGGAGATGGACGCCTTCGCGGGGAGTTCATCCCACATGTACTAGGCGAGCAGGTCTATGCCTTGCTTAAACAGGTCAAATCAATATTCGACCCACGTGGTGTCTTCAACGCCAACAAGATTGTGGATACACCGCCGATGGATGACTTCCTACGCTACGAACCGGATACCACCCCGCCCCAATTCGATACCGTGTTCGACTTTAGTCGACAGGAAAGCATCTTAAGGCTAGCTGAAAAATGCTCAGGATCGGGCGACTGCCGAAAAACACATATTACCGGAGGCACCATGTGCCCCTCGTATATGGCCA
>CAZXSL010000096.1:0-1178 GCA_964643235.1 uncultured Sphingobacteriaceae bacterium
GCTTACAACCTGCTTTCTGAAAAGCACGTTTCGTGAGGGCTTGAGCCTAAACGAAAGATCCTTCTCTGTCGCAATTTCATACTATTTTTCCTGCCTATATATCCCATATCGGGTTTTTGCTGCCCAACACGTTTAGGCATCGAAGCACTTCATTAATAAAATCATATAAATTATAAAAAAGGATGTTTACCATTCCCCGCTTCTGCTATAAACTAATAGCAAAAGGGCTGGACTACCTGTGGTAATACCGCGTTATAGCTACCTGCTGCTACTAATTTATATATATCAAAACTCAAAAAAACAATGAGAAGAAAAACAACTTATTTCCAGATGATGGCTTGGGTACTGGTTGGCACCCTAAGCTTGTCAGCATGTTCAAAAGATGACGACCCGACACCAGAGGTTTCGGGCGATTCCATGTTTACCATGAAGATTGATGATCAAGTTTGGAACGCAACGGCTACAGCAATGTGGACCCAAAAAGACGAAGATGAAAGCGGCGAATTTTATCACGTTGGGATTGGTGCCCACCGGGTTGACAGCAGAGGCGAGGATTATGCCGAAGTCATACAGATGTATATGGTCATCCCAGCCAGTGATTTTCAAAATCCCAAAGGCCATTATCCGATTTCATTGAGACCCGTCGGCATGAGAGACCAAGCAACCGCTGTTTTTGCTTCAAAGGAAGATACTTGGGTAAGCCGGCAAGTAGCCGATAATACACTGGCCGTGGGTGTGGTGGAGATTACCGACTTTAAAATCGGTGAGCAAAATGTAGCGGGTCAACCTGCCGGTACGCTAGGGTACACACGGCTTGCTGGTACGTTTAATGTGGACTTGATGTCGACCAATAATCCCTCTGGGCCGACCTTAAAAATCACGGGGGGCAAATTTAACGTCCACGTTGGGGTTTTGGTTACTGATTAATAATCAATGATTTATTTTTTAATTTAAACATGAAAAACAAGATGAATAATTCTCTTTTTATACTGCTATGCACCGTTGTGTTAATGGCAGCCTGCGGCGACAAGAAAAACAACTTAGCTGACGATAACGACAATGTTGCCCGTTGTTTAATGGCTAAAGATTATAAGTATGAAGAATTGTTAACCAAAGCAGATGTTAGCAAGCACGTCAGTATCGATGAATCATCCTTCAAAATGGAAATTTCCCCTACG
>CAZXSL010000096.1:1188-11903 GCA_964643235.1 uncultured Sphingobacteriaceae bacterium
ATGGAAATTGAAATCCTCGGGTATAATGTCCCCGTACCTGATCACAACCAGGTTGTTATAAAAATGCTGGACTTTTATTCGGATGCTCAACTAAAGCTTTATCAGCAGGAAGACGCGATTGCTCTTTTCGAGCAAAGTTATAAAAGGCTAAGCCAATCGGAGTATGACGAGCTCCTGGCCAATCTCGAGAAAGCCTATGCGAACGATCCTTCGGGTTTTGAAACGGCTAAAGGATTTTTAGATGCTCGGATGACCTTCCGCTATGAACCAATAGACAACTTGGGGACTCGGGCCTATTGGAAATGGCACGATGAATACGGTATCGAATTGGTGGTCTTATCCGGAGCGGCAAGATTTACGATTGAAACTAAATTGTCGGCCGATGCAGCACCAAGCCTTGACTTGGCTGTTAAGTTTGCACGCGAAGTGCTCGCCAAGTGTGGCGGCTAAACCACACGGTATTATCTAAACAAAACAAAGAGGCTGTACCCAATTTCGTAGGTACAGCCTTTTGTCGTTGTTAGGTATAGGACACCGTGTTGTTATATTCGCTTAGATAATGGAATAACCACCATCAATCGGCAGAATAGCGCCTGTAATGAAAGAAGCTGCGGGCGAAGACAAGAACGCGACAACCTGTGCGATTTCATGGTAGCCCCGTAGATAATCTATTCCGACCCCACAGCATTTACTTCCGTTGTGTCCGTAATTGCTGATAACCTGCCCGTGATTACAAATGGAGCGCCCGTAATTAAATACGCATAGCCCGTAATTACGAAAAAACGAGCACAAGTTGCGGAAGACCCGCCAGTGATTACAGGCAAGGCGACAGTGATTGCGAAATCTCCGTTCGTGATTACGGAAAGCCGCCCATGAACTGACGGAAGTCAGCCAGTGGTTGCAGATTGCCAGCAAGTAATTACTGATAGCCTGCCAGTGATTACTTATAGTCCGCAAGTAATTACTGATAGCCTGCCAGTGATTACTGATAGTCCGCGAGTCATTACGGATAGTCCGCAAGTCATTACTGATAGTCCGCAAGTCATTACGGATAGCCCGCAAGTCAGTACTGATAGTCCGCAAGTCATTACGGATAGCCCGCCAGTGATTATTGATAGTCTGCAAGTCATTACTGATAGCCGGCTAGTAATTACAACCAGCCCGTTAATAGTTGCAGATGGCCCGCAAGTGATTGCCGTTTGTCTGTCAGTAATTACGGAACGCATTCCCGTGATTGCGGGCAGACTAAGCGCGATTACGGGTAGCGCGCCCGTGATCATAGAGCGCCTATCTGTAACTACCGATAGCACATATACGCTTCTGGACAGGCAAACAACGATTGTAGGTAGTGCATCAGCGGTTACAAATAGTCCGTATATGATTACTCGCTGCTCGGGAGCTATTGTCGAAAGTGCGCCAGTAACTACGGACAAAGGGCCAGCGATTAAGGACGGCCTATCCGCGTTCATTGTTTCCGAAGACGTAATTACTAATACCGTATAAGGGATTGCAAATTGGGGGATTCGTGGGGAATTAATCGCTACTATCGGATATAAAAACGGTTACCGCTAATAAGTGGGTTCCTTTTAGAGGCATATCGTATTTCGAGCCCGTGTCCCTAGGTTGCTCGTGAATGCCGTTGACACCGTACATTCACAAAGTTGTAGAGCTGGAAGGCCTGTCAGGATTCTAGTTATGAGTTGGATAAATATCGTAATCGGGCTGGTGAATCAATTTACCAATAGCAACTCCCGCACCTGTTTTTCATCTACTTTCATTTGTTTGATCATTTCATCCAGTGAGTCGAACCATTGGTCGTGACGGATGAAATGGAGAAATTTAACCCGTAGGGTTTTGTCGTATAGGTCTTGGTCGAAATCAAACAGATGCACCTCGATGCTTCTTCCGAGTCCGTCTACCGTGGGCCTGTTGCCGATGTATCCCATACCCTGCACAATGTGTTCCGGTGCATCGGGATTGAAATCGCCGGTACTGATTTCCGGGGAATCGATGATAGCAACTTCCACCGCATATATTCCATACGCAGGAATCAGTTTGTGCGTTTCGGATATTTGCAGGTTTGCTGTAGGGAAACCGATCTTGCGGCCAAGTTGGCTGCCACGGACAACTGTACCGGTCAATAAGAACGGATAGCCCAAGTAGTTGTTGGCGGTATGGATATCACCTTTGATAAGCGATTCCCGGATTTTGGTCGAGGAAACCGCGACATCGTCAATGTCTTGTTCGGGAATTTGCTCAACCTCATAGCCATATATTTCGGCAAACTTGAGTAAATCGGGTAGTGAACCGATGCGGTCCTTTCCAAAATGGTGGTCGTAGCCAATCACGATTTTCCGGGTACCAATTTTCCCGATCAGGATATCGCGGATGTACTCTTCGGGCGATTGGTTGGAGAAATCACGGGTAAATGGCGTGATAATGAGGTGGTCGATACCGGCTTCGGCAATCAGGCTTATTTTTTCCGATAGGTCATTGATTAACCGCAAGCTGTCGTCTTCCGGATGGAGGATAAGGCGTGGATGCGGGAAAAACGTCAACAATACGGACTCTCCATGTATCGCTCTTGCCGATTCCTTCAGTGTGCTCAATATTTTCTGGTGGCCCACATGCACACCATCAAAGGTGCCAATGGTAACCACGGCATTTTCCAAAGGTTCGAAATCGGCAATATCTCGGTATATCCTCATCCTACACTGATTTTTTTGCAAAGGTAATGCTTTTAAGAGCTTGTTTGAAATGTTTTGCCATGGATACCTAAAAAGCCGGGTTTTGTGGGATGGATTTGATGGCATTGACGAGTGCCGGTAGTTGCCAGGCATCGGCTACGTCAAAGGCCCCACTCTTGGTGCGACACAACTCGCTTAAGTAGGCCCCGCTACCCAGTGCCTTGCCAAAATCATGGGCCAGCGAGCGGATATAGGTGCCTTTGCTGCACACCACTCGGAAATGCACGATCGGGAGTTCGATAGCTGTTAATTCGAATTCAGAAATCCGGATGCTGCGGGCTTTCATTTCCACGGTTTCGCCACGCCTAGCTTTTTGGTAAACTCGTTCGCCGTCTATTTTGATTGCGGAGTGGGCAGGCGGATACTGTTCTATTTCGCCAATGAATCCCTCGGCTGCACGCTCGATGTCCGCCTCAGTAATGCCTGAAATATCAAATGTCTGATCGATTTCGGTTTCCATATCGTAGGACGGTCGAGTAGCACCCAGGGTAAACGACCCGGTGTATTCCTTGTCTTCGGCTTGGAACTGTTCGATGCGCTTGGTAAACTTACCCGTGCAGATAATCAGTAATCCTGTAGCCAGGGGGTCCAAGGTGCCGGCATGACCTATCTTGAAACGCTTGGGAAGGCCTAAATGCCCAATTAAAGTCCGTTTGATTTTGTTGACCACCTGAAACGATGTCCAACCCAGTGGTTTGTCTACCAATAACACTTTCCCTTCTTGGTATTCCTCTTGTGGAGTCATCATTAAATAAAGGTATAGATGATGACTGAAATACCGACAAGGGTACAATAAATTGAGAAGTAGGTCAGTTTGGCTTTCTTAACAAAGGCTATCATCCATCGGCAAGCAAATAATCCTGAAAGGAATGCAGCGGCAAAACCGACTAGGAGCGGCAGGAGGTCGAAGTGCTCAGCTCCGGCTGCCTCGGCACCTCGGGCATCCAAATACATCTTGAGGGTGGCACCCAAAATCAGGGGCAATACCATCAAAAAGGAAAATCGAGCTGCCTTCGATTTATCATCGCCCAATAGGATGGATGTGGCAATGGTGGAGCCTGAACGGGAAATTCCCGGGAAAAGTGCGGCAAATGCTTGCGCCAAGCCAATGATGAAAGAATCCTTGAAGCTGATGTTTTTGCCGGTGTTCTTGGCTTTATCGGCAAAGAAGAGGAGTGTGGCAGTAATCAGTAACATGAAACCTACTAGGCGCAGGTTGGAAAAAAGTTCTTCCAATGTGTCTTTTAGGAAAAGACCAACCAAGGCTGCGGGAATCATGGACAGCACGATCATCAATGCAAATCGGAATTCCTCGTTCCATTTGAACTGGAACAAGCCCTTAAAAATCTGTCCGATATCTTGTCTGAAGACAACAATCGTGCTCAATGCTGTGGCAAAATGTAGAACAATGGCAAAAATGAGGTTATCTTCATCGCTGTACTTCAGCCCTAGGATTTCTTGTGCAATGACGATATGCCCGCTTGATGAAACAGGAAGGAACTCCGTTAACCCCTGTACAATCCCAACGATTAACGCTTTGATAATTTCAACCATTAGCTCTTGTTCTCGCTTTTAGGTTTGATCAGAATAGCTACCACACCGAGGGCAAATCCGGCGACCACAACCAGCGGTGCCAAGGTAATTTTGGTAAAGCTGTAGATGTCTTCTGAGCCCATCATCAACAGAAACCCGAGAATAACCACGGCGATACTAGCGATGAATAGTTGGTAGTTTCGCTTACCAAATACCAGTATGGGTTTCTTGGTTTGCTGTGGTGTTTTTTGTTGTGACATCCTATGTGTTTTTTTTGTTGCTTATCGGTATAATTCGTTTGATTTTAGTCGGAGGTACTTGCTGACGGCAAAATAGGTGCTCATCCCCGAAATCAGGATTCCCAGTATGACAATGCCTACGAAAATGGCCCCAAATTCAAACCAGTCGCGAAGAAAGACCAACTCTGGCAGTTCCCGTTGCGATAATTGAAGCGTGAAAAGCAGGAGTAGGATGGCAATCAACGCACCTAGCAGGCCGTGTAATATGCCATAACCGAGAAACGGACGGCGTATGAACCCTTTGGTTGCACCAACCATCTGCATGCTTTTGATTAAGAAGCGTTGCGAATAGATGGCTAATCTTATCGTGTTGTTAATCAGTGCTATCGCTATAATTAGCAAGACCAAGGTAAACACCAGAACCACTAAGCCGATAATGCGGATATTTTGGTTGACCATATCGATCAACGATTCTTGATATACCACTTCGTTGACAATGTTATTTGTCGATAATTTCGTGATGAAGTGTTCGATACTGTCCGTGTTGGCGTATTCGGCTTTCAGGTAAATATCGATGGAGGATAGGAGGGGGTTGTGGCCTAGAAACTCCACGAAATCTTCCCCTAGGTCGGCAGCCAAGTTCTTAGCAGCCTCTTCTTTACTGATGTAATGCGATCGCAGTACGAACTGATCTTCATTTATATTTTTTTGTAATGCTAGTACGTCACCTTCGCTAACGCCTTCATTGACAATTAGATTGAGTACAATGTTTTCCTTGACATAGTTAGACAGGTTCTTTGCGTGTACCAGAATCAAACCCAATAATCCTGTCATCAGTAAGACCAAGGCTATACTAATGACAGTCGATATATATACCGATTTGGTTTTCTTTGACGAGGTACTCAATTCGTAGTTTTCCATGTCGGAAATGTTTTGCCTGCGAAAATAATGATTACGAATGAGATATCCCAACGCTACCGAAAGGTAAGTGCATTGCCAGCCGGGCAGGACTTGAGCGGGAAACTACCCCGTTATGGTGTGTTTCCCGCTCTAACCCCATGTTTCTTGGCTACTGCCAGCCGCCGCCTAACGCCCGATACAAATCTATCTTCGTCTGCATCCCTTCTAAGTTGGTAGCGATAAGCTCCAGTTCGGCTTCCAGGACGTTCCGTTGCACCGTAATGACGTCTAGATAGGTGGCTCTGCCCGCTTTGAGCAATTCGTTAGCAGCATCCACAGCTAACGAAAGTGCTTCTACCTCATTCCTGGTATGTAAACGACGTTGTTCGATAAATTGTTGTGCCTGCAGGTTATTTTGTACTTCTTTCCAAGCCGTTAGCACCGTTTTTTCGTATTCCTCGAATTGGACACCGTATGTAGCCAGCTGGCTTTCGTAAGCTGATCGTATGCTGCGCTGGTTAAAGATTGGCCCCGTGATGCCTCCGATCAGGCCGTATGCTACCGAGGTGGGCGTACTGAGGAGTTTGCTGATGTCAAAGGATTGGAAGCCGACGTATGGAGATAGCACCAACGCGGGTAAAAAGGCCGCTTTCGCAGCATTCAACTCGCCGTGGTTGGCCATGAGTTCGAGTGAGGCCATCCTGATGTCTGGTCGCAAGGCTATCATGCCGAGTGGGGTTCCGGCAGCGGTTAAGGAAACGCTTTCTTCCGGCAAGGCTGTTTTGCTCCGCTCGATGGTGCCATTGAAGCGACCGGCAAGGAAATTTAAGTGGTTTTCAGCCGTATTGATTTGCTGTAATACGACTTGCTCCTTGGCTTTGGAGTTAGACAGTATCGCGTTAAACTGTTGCACACCGAGTTCAGTTTCCCGTCCGGCTATCTTTTGGATGTGGATAACCGCTAATGCTTGTTCCTGCAAGCTGATGTTTTTGCGTAGGATTTGCAGCTCGTTGTCAAGGGCTACAAGCTCGTAATATGCTGTTGCGATTTCTGCCACTAGCGAGGTTTGTACCAATTTTCGACCCTCGTAGCTTGCTAGGAAGCGCTGGTGTGCTGCTTCTTTTTGATTGCGTAGCTTCCCCCAGAGGTCGATTTCCCAGGATGTGCGTACGCCAATAAAATAATCGGGTAGCGGATCGGGTAACTTTTGATCTTCGCTGAGATTTTCCGAGAAATTGGTGTCGTAATTCCCGATACCGTCGGCGGTGTAAAACCCATATTTACGAAGTCCTGCTTCGGCAACGGCATCTACACCAGGGAGCATGGCTCCGCGCCTTAACCGCAAATTGGCGTGGGCGATATCGATGCGGTGTATCGCTTGTCGCATATCGGGGTTATTGGCAAGTGCCGTATCGATCAGGTCAATTAAATAAGGGTCGGTAAAGAAGTCGCGCCACGACTGGCTTCCGATACTGAGGCTATCCAAGTCGCGGTCAAACGATTCGGGGATTTCCCGATGGGTGTGATGGGATACGTCTTGCGTGATGCTACATGCAGAAAAAAGCAAGGTAGAGCCAAGTAAAAGCACGGTTATTTTGGTAGGCACCGTTTTTTTCTTCCGCTTACCACCACCAGAGGTAAACAAGACATAGAGCCCCGGGATGACAATAACGCCTACGATGGTACCAATAACCATACCGCCTACCGCGGCTGTACCGATAGAACGGTTGCCCAAGGCGCCGGCGCCGGAAGCCATGGCAAGGGGGATAAGCCCTGCAATGAAAGCGAAAGAAGTCATCAGAATTGGGCGCAAACGTGCTACGGCACCATCAATTGCGGCTTGTAGGCGACTAATCCCTTCTTTTTGTTTTAAAATGGCAAATTCGATGATAAGTATCGCGTTCTTACCTAATAGGCCGATGAGCATGACCAAGGCCACTTGTGCATAAATGTTGTTCTCCAGTCCTGTGATTTTCAACAGGAAGAAAGCACCAAATACGCCAGCAGGAAGCGACAGGATAACCGGTAAGGGCAGCAGGAAGCTTTCATACTGGGCGGCTAAAATCAAGTAGACGAATAGCAGACACAACGCGAATACATACAGGGCTTGGTTGCCCGATAGGATTTGTTCGCGAGTCATACCAGACCATTCGATATCGTATCCTTGGGTTAGCACTTCATCGGCTACCCGCTCGATAGCTTCGATAACTTGCCCACTGCTGTACCCCGGGGCGGCGTCGCCGTTGATCATGGCCGAGGTAAACATATTATAGCGGGTAAGCTGCTCAGGGCCGTAAATGCGTTCCATACTCATAAAGGCGGAGTAGGGAACCATTTCGCCAGTTTCGTTCTTGACGAACAATTTCAACACGTCTTCCGGCTTCTCCCGGTATTCAGGGCCGGCTTGCACCATTACTTTGTACATTTGTCCGTAACGTATAAAGTTGGTGGCATAGAGGCTACCCATTAGTGTTTGCAGGCTGTTCATCGCGGTTTCCACACTGATCCCTTTAATGGCAGCCATGTCGTAATCGACGTTTATCAGGTATTGGGGGAAGTTGGCGTCAAAACTTGTGAAAGCACTACCAACTTCAGGGGCTGCCCTGACCTGTTCAAGAAAATCGGCCAATACGGCTGATGTCTCCGTTAGATCTTCCGTACCTGTGCGATCCAGAAAACGAAGCTCGAAACCACTCGAGTTTCCAAATCCTGGAACGGTAGGAGGAGGGAAGTACTCAATTTCGGCATCCAGGAGATGTGCGGTTTCATTTTCCAAATATTCGATAACGTCATAGATGGATTCGTCGCGTTCGTCCCAGGCGTTGAGGTTAATCATACCCATTCCATACGATGCTCCCGAGACTTCGTTTATCAAGCTGTAGCCTGATAAAGTTGAAACGGTCTCGACGGCATCATGTTGGCGGCTGATGGCGTCAATCTCGTCCAGAATGGCTTCCGTACGGTCGACGGTTGCGCCGGGTGGCGTTGTGACGTTGACGTATATCATGCCTTGGTCTTCGGTAGGGATAAAACCCGATGGCAAAACGCTACTCATGCCCCAGGTGGCGAAGAAAAAACCAACGAGCAAACCCAGGGTAATGATTCTGCGACCGGCAATGCGCCCGATGAGGTTAGCATATTTGCCTGCTACCTTATTGTACAGGCGGTTGAAACCATTGAATAATAAGGCCCAGAAACCTTTAGGTGCCGGTTTGTCGTGCGGCGAACGCAATATCAATGCACAAAGTGCGGGTGTCAGCGTCAGGGCATTGATACCCGAAATAACAATAGCCGAAGCTAAAGTAAGCGAAAACTGGCGGTAGAAGATTCCAACCGGTCCGTCGAGGAAAGCGACAGGCACAAACACCGCCGACATGACCAAGGTAATGGCTATGACAGCACTTCCGATTTCTTTCATGGCAGCCAATGTGGCTTCCATGGGTTGCATATGTTCTTCTTCCATCTTGACGTACACTGCCTCGACCACCACAATGGCGTTGTCGACGACGATACCGATGGCGAGAACAAGGGCAAAAAGGGTAAGGAGGTTGATGGAAAAGCCCAGCAGTTGCATAAAGAACAATGCGCCGATCAGACATACCGGTACGGCAAGTGCTGGGATTAGCGTAGAGCGAAAGTCTTGTAAGAAGATGAACACCACCAGAAACACCAGCAAGAAGGCCTCAACCAGTGTCTTGATGACTTCTGATATCGAAGCGTCCAGAAAGCGTGACACGTCATAACTCATGGAATATTGCATGCCCGGTGGAAACTGCGTTGCTTGTAGCTCCGCCATGCGATCTTTTACAGATTGGATGACGTCCTGTGCGTTTGAGCCCGGCAGTTGTTTCATCATGATGGAAGCAGATGGCCTGCCGTCGGTCTTGGATACCATTTCGTAATCCTCGGAACCGAACTCGACGTCTGCTATATCCTTAACCCGAAGAATTGAGCCATCGGGATTAGCCCGAATCGGAATGTTTCGATAATCTTCCTCGGATGTGAACTTGCCCGGATAGCGAAGTACGTATTGTTGCATGTTGACCCGTTGATCCGAGCCGATGCCCGTCTGTCCGGGTGCCGCTTCAACGTTCTGGGCACGGATTGCTTCCACGACCTCCTCACTGGAAACTTGGTAAGCCGCCAGCCGGTCGGGCTTTAGCCAGACACGCATGGCGTAGTCGCGCAGCCCCATAATTTCGACAAACCCGACACCCTCGATGCGCTTGAGTTCCTTCAGGACGTTGATGTCGGTAAAGTTGTAGATAAAACGCTCATAGGAAGTGGGGTCGAAACTGTATATTTTGAGGTACATGAGCATGCTGTTTACCTCTTTCTCCGTGGTTACCCCGGCGCGAATGACCTCTTCGGGTAGCTCATCCAACACGGTTGTTACCCGGTTTTGGACGTTTACCGCAGCAATATCGGGGTCGGTTCCCACTTTGAAAAACACCTGGATGAGGGTAGTGCCGTTGTTGGTAGAAACAGTCGACATGTAGGTCATCCCGGCGACTCCGTTGATGGCTCGCTCCAGTGGAAGAGCAACGGCGTCGGTCGCCACTTCGGCGTTAGCACCGGTGTAGTTGGCGGTAACCACAACTGATGGCGGTACGATGTCCGGAAATTGGGTAATGGGTAGGGTGAATAACGAAAGCAACCCTAGCAAGGTAATGAATATGGAAATGACCAGTGAGAGTACAGGTCTTCTGATAAATGTTTCGAGCATGATATGAAAATGGATTGTGCGGCTTGGTATCGGTTAATCTACCGATACACAAGTGAGCACATTTTTCTTAATCTGATGGTTACTGCAAATAGTTGTCGCAAGCTTATTGTGTCAGCGGGTCAATTTCGTGAACGTCGACTTTGATGCCGTCGCGTAGTCGTTGCACCCCCTCGTACACAATGGTAGAACTGGGTTCTAATCCACTATTGACCAAGTAGAAGTGGCCTACACGTTGGCCAGCGTCAAAGGGAGTCATTTTTACCGTGCTGTCAGCAGCCAATACATAGACGTAGGTGCGGTCTTGGATTTCGAAGACGGATTTTTGATGCACCACTTGGATGTCTCCGGTTTGTATTGGCACATTTACACGGCCGGACGATCCATGCTTAAGCAGGCCCGAAGGGTTGTCAAACCGAGCACGGAGCGATATGGAACCCGTATTGGCTTCGAACTCACTTTCCGCAAACTCAGCCCGGCCACGGTTTGGGAAAACTTGGCCGTTGGCTAGCGTTAGCCCCACTTTTTTCTCATAGGCCGAGTCTGCTTTTTCTTCGTTGAGGAAAATATCAA
>CAZXSL010000097.1:0-11812 GCA_964643235.1 uncultured Sphingobacteriaceae bacterium
ATCTTCGGGAGGTGTTCCTGAACGCTCAGCCGTATCAACCGTATCTCAGCGTTGTGAGGCTCACGCTCGACGGCATCTTCAATCCATACCGCTGCCTCCCTAACTTTGTTTCCACGCTCGGAAAGCCTGGCATAGCGGGCCAATAACATTAATCCGGCACCTTTGTAGGCAACCATGACCGGTTTGTCGGTTTGCTCGACATGCTGGACATGATCGTAAAAGTTGTTGGCAGCTTTTTCTGATGCGGTAGCATCACGGTATAGCAATCGAAGTTCGTCAAGGGATTGCGTATGGGCTTTTAGGCCCAAGCAAAGGAACAAACAGATAGAGAAAAGTGGTTTCATGCCCTGGTTTTTTGGAATACTCCGCTGAATTTGAGAGCTGTTGTCTCTGCAAAAGAAGTTGTACTCTTGATGGCTAGGCCATCAGCCACCTCTTCAAATTGCAGCTCTATATTGATATCCGCCGTTTCGTAGGGGTTGATGATCGCCATGAACTTAACGTTACGGGCTGTTTTTAATTGTAATGGCGTGTCCGCCCATTTCTCGCCCAGTTCTTTGATGATCTGCATCATACACACGCCCGGAGTTACCGGTTGGCCTGGAAAATGTCCGGCAAACACAGGATGGTTCTTATTCAACCGTAAAGCAGCTTTGGCCCGGTTGTTAGGCTCCGTATCAAACGACAGGACAGTGTAAAAATCTTTTAACAATGACATATGATGAATCTAAGGGGAAACTGAATCCGTTTGGGGACCGGCTTCCTTTAGCAAAAATAGGAAAATATTTAACTTACCGTGGTGGTGTGAAATTGTAAGGTCTGGAAAAGAGTCATCCCGGTAATCGAAGGTAATGTTTACTCGTTCACGGCCACGTCTGACTCGGGTTGTTTTGGCTAATCTTCCGCCCCGCGGTTCGAGGTATTGGTAGACTTGCTGACCATCGAAATTGGTTTCATAGACGATGGTATCGGCGTTTGCGAACTGTCGTAATATGGGCATGTCCTCATTCAATAGCAGCTTGAAGTCCTGTTCAAGTATGTTCAGCAGTGCTTTGCGCCTCAATGGAGGGATAGCGTGGTGTAATATGAACGAATCGTCAAGCAGTTCAAACCCCATTAAAGTTCCGCCAAACTCGTTGAGCAAGGCCATACGGTAATGGTGTGTGTCTAATTTCTTGATGATGAAGATACCTGCCATGGTATGTCCGTACGCATCGATATGGGCTCTAAAACTATGCTCAAAACCGCTGGGTTTGAGAAAGTCGGGGGTGAACTGATCGGCCGTCGCTTCTACACGCGTAAAACGGTGGGCATAGCTTCGGCAGCCAACCAAGAGCACAATGAGTAGGGTACTAACGAGCCAAAAACTTCTCATCGGCAATTGGGGTATTCCGTTTCTGGTTGGAGAACGTAATTTCTGTATAATCCATTGAAGGCTCCACGATTTTGATGTTTGTGACTAAATAGGAGCTGGGATCAAAGGTCATTTCAATCTGCTTGATATACTTGGATAATGCCCGTTCCTTGGGAACAAAAACCGTTTGGTATTGAGAATTGACCCGGTAGTATGTGATGTCGAAGCGTTTGTCGTCAAAAATAGCATCGCCCTGTACCGTGCCCGCGAGCATATTGTTCATGTCACGCAGTAGGGCGTTGGAGGCTAGGTTCACATCCTTTGTGTTGCCGCCATCGTTGATAAACATGCGATTATCATCAAAAATTACATAGTATTGGAACGGGGAGGTGTACTCCCAACGAATACGCTGAGGGCTTTTGAACGAAAGTTTACCTACCGACTTGATAGCCTGTTCAACAAAATCAAGGTGCTTAAGCTGTATAAAGTCGCTTTCTAAGGACTGGAGGCGGGAAGCTTGGTCGGCAACTTGTTTTTTAAAGGTGCTTACTTCTGATGCGGACATCGGTGTGGATTGTGCATAAGATGGCCCCGTCATGAGTATGATGGCCATGAAAACCAAAAGAAAAAACCTGATCCGGCTAAACATCACATGCAAGTTTCTCAACTGTAACCATTTTGTATCCATCTTGGATTAATATAGGCAACAACCGTTCCAAAGCAGGTATAATGCGGGGGTGGGTATCATGGAGGAGGACGATATCGCCAGGTTTCACTTTTTTTAACACGCGGCTTGTGATACGTTCGGGGTCGGCTTCGGTGGTATCGAATGGACGCACTTGCCATCCAATGACCTGATGGCCTGTTTCATGGATAGCAGCGGCTAAGTGCGGGGTCGTGACACCGTAGGGCGGTCTAAATAACTTGTTTTTTTCGTTGGTCACTTGTTGTATAGCCTCGTCAGCTTGCCGAATCTCTTGCAGCCACCCACGTTTTGACTTGAAGTCGATCCATTTCGAATGACTGAACGAATGGTTGGCAACTTGGTGCCCCCGTTTATATAATAGCGTTGCAGTTTCGGGATGTTCCAATACCTGGCTACCGATGCAAAAGAACGTTGCACGAGCACCGTACCGTTCCAATAAATCAGCTACCGCGAGGGTGTATTCGGGCAGGGGACCGTCATCGAAAGTTAGGGCTATTTTCTTTTCCTTGGTGGCGAAGTGTGTTGTTGCACGGAGAAAGAACCCAGAGCCTATCCGCGAAGCCCCGGCAGCAACAATAGCCAACATGGCCAACAATACGAGTAGTAATACAAACCACGGGAGTAGTCCTTGCATTACGCCTATACCAAGCAATAGCATGGTTGTGCAACCTATATACAACAAACGTTTGAATCCCATCGTCGCGGTTTAGTACGGAAACGGACTAATGTTTCTCAGCATGGGTAAAAGTACGAAATGATTTCGAACCCCGTGAACGTAGATGTACGACAAAAAAGTCAGATTATTTGTGAATCGACTGACGCTGATTGGGTATCTTGAACAAGTAAATCAGGATAGAGAAGGACACTCACTTTTATTTTTAAGAAAAGGAGAAAAATCAATGCGTATGGAAATCGATGTGCTCAACCATACTGAAGTGCTGGTAGTGAAGGAAGACGATCCTTAAAAAAAAGACCTGCTCACACCGATGGCAAGCAGGTCTTTCTAAATGATTTAATAGATCGATTTTAATCGCGTCGTCCGAAGAGGATGCTGGCGTAATACAGCAACGTAACCAATGCGGAGAGCGCAGCTACGACATAGGTCATTGCGGCCCACCACAGCGCATCTTTGGCACCCTCGTGCTCGGTTGTGCTATGGGTAATGTTTTTTGTGTCTAACCACGCCAATGCTCTTTTTGAAGCGTCGAACTCAACAGGTAAGGTAACGAAGGTAAACAGCGTCGTGATGGCTAACGCCGCCACGCCGACCGCCAATACCCAAATATTGCCCGAAAAGGCAAGAATGACACCAATCAGCAATACCCATGTCGTCATCTTGGACGCTACGCTTACTGCCGGCACCATCGCAGACCGGAATTGCAGCCATGAGTAGGCTTTGGCATGCTGGACGGCGTGCCCACATTCGTGAGCAGCTACTGCGGCAGCCGCTACACTCCGGCCTTGGTATACCTCGGGGCTAAGGTTAACCGTACGGTTTTGGGGGTTGTAGTGATCGGTTAGTTGGCCCTGTACAGAAATTATCTCCACGTCGTAAATGCCGTTATCATTCAGCATTTGCTGTGCCACATCCCGACCAGTCATACCACTGCTGAGTGGCATTTCCGAGTACTTCTTGAACTTACTTTTAAATCGCCATTGGACGATCATGCTAACAAGCATAATCCCAATAAATAGAACCCAATATAATCCCATAATTTATTTTTCGTATGTGTTTATGTTTTCAATCATTTTCCTTTTTGTACCAGCGCAAAAAATATACCGTCGTTTTCCAAGGTTGTGAGCTAACATGGATAAAGATACGATTCCTAGGTGTTTTGAACATAAAGTTTACAAAGATATTACACGATCCGTCGTGGGATAAGGAATTTAGGTGACGGTTTGTCGTGCTAGGACGCATTGTGCGACAAAATTACAGCAGAATTGATAAGATACACCGTACTTTGTATTTGCCGACATTCTTTCTAGCCGACTAAGGCTTGTTTTGCGGCATTGATGAGTTTGCCATTTTCGAACAGAGGTATGGCTGGCGAGGTGTTTTGTCGGAGGCAAAATTCGACATCGCGCGATATATCAAGCCGCTGCATTCGTTTGGCGTGGGATGCGTCCTGAAGGGAGCCCCGCAGATCGTGTTTTGCTCCTTCGTACAGGCGCATCGCCAATATGGCAGAGTCGTCTAAGTCGGTTTGTTCGTTCTGCAAACGTTTGGCCATCGCACCGGCAAAAATGGTGTCTTCTAAGTTGACATGATTTTTCCATCCTGAGCACACAAACAGGACGTCTTCCTGGTGAGTGAGTAGCCAATTGGCCAGGATATCGATGTTGGCGAAAGCGCCGATAACGATTTGTTTCGCCTGTTGGCAGTGCTGGATAGCCCGGGTTCCGTTGGTAGTGGTCAGTACGATAGTTTTTCCAGCTACTTTATCCGCAGTGTACGAAAACGGCGAATTGCCAAAATCAAATCCATCTACGACTTTTCCATCACGTTCGGCAGCCAATAGGTAGCCATGATCGCGATAGGCGAGGCATTCTTCCACCTCCGCCACAGGGATGATGGCTTCAGCTCCGTTGGCCAAGCCGTAACACATGGATGTGGTGGCACGAAACACGTCGATGACCACAGCAATGGTTTGGGATAAATCATAGTAAGGCAATAATGCGGGGCTAAGGCAGACGCTAATTTTTCGTTCTGGCATGGGGTATACGTCTTCGGGTTGTTTGTTGGTGTTTCCTGTTTTGTTTGTTGGCTTACCGGGGGTTCCCCATCAACGTCTTACACGTCGTTGGGGAACCTCGGATATATGTTTCCCTACTTACTTGACAAAAGGCGGCTTACTAATTACTGCTTTTAGTTTCCGGTCGCGAATATTAACGAAGATCGCTGTGCCGGGGGCAGCGTGTTCACTCGTGACATACCCTAGGCCAATGGATTTCTTGAGTGTAGGGGATTGGGTGCCGGAGGTAACTCGGCCGATGGTGTTTCCATCGGCATCCTCGATGGGATACCCTTGACGGGGGATACCTCGATCGATCATCTCGAACCCGACCAGCTTGTTGGCCAATCCGGCCTCTTTTTCTTTTTTTAGATTATCCGAGTTAACGAACTCTTTGGTAAACTTGGTTACCCAACCCAGTCCTGCTTCCAGTGGAGAGGTCGTGTCGTCGATATCGTTTCCATACAAGCAAAAGCCCATTTCCAGGCGAAGTGTGTCACGTGCGCCCAGCCCAACGGGCTTGATGCCGTATTCCTTGCCGGCTTCGAATATCGCATCCCAGATGGTTTGCGCATCTTTGCTGTCGGCATAAATCTCGAATCCGCCTGCCCCGGTATAGCCGGTGGCGGATATCAGGACGTTGTCAACCCCGGCAAATACCCCTTTTTGGAACGAGTAATAGGCCATGGTGCCCAAATCGAAATCAGTAAGGGAGGATAGCGCAGCACTGGCTTTGGGACCTTGTACCGCAAATAATGCCGTACGGTCCGAAATGTTTATCATTTCTACCCCGTGGGTGTTGTACTTGCTGATCCAGTCCCAGTCCTTCTCGATATTGGATGCATTAACCACGAGCATATAGGTTTTTTCGTCGATACGGTAAACCAGTAGGTCGTCCACGATTCCTCCTTGTTCGTTGGGGAAATAGGTGTATTGAATTTTCCCGTCATAGAGTTTGGATATATCGTTGGAGCAGATTTGTTGGAGGAGTGCTAGTACATTGTCACCTTTAAGGATGAATTCACCCATGTGGCTGACATCAAAAACGCCAACGGCCGTGCGCACGGCTTCATGTTCGTCGTTAATACCGGAGTATTGCACAGGCATGTTAAACCCGGCAAAAGGAACCATTTTTGCACCTAAGGAAATGTGGACATCGGTAAGCGCTGTATTTTTTATCATAGCTTGTAGCGATTAAAATTTGAAGTGAATCCAAGTTTTCGTTTCCGTCGCAAAGCTAACGAAAATAAAAGAGACTTGCGGCTGCCCATTCAACTTGGAAGGGCAACCGCAAGCTTCTCTGAGGAGTTAAACGCTTTTCCTTACAGCGTGTTAAGCACGCTTGACTTGGAAGCCGAGAGCAAGCCCGGCCCATTGAATAATGCATTCGCTTAATTAGGCGTTCTCTGGCTTTTCGGAACGCGTCAATATAAGCACCTCATTAACGTTGACCTCGGTGCTGTAACGCATGACACCGTTCTTGTCTTGGTATTGACGGTTCACGAGTTTGCCCTCAATGGACACTTCGGTGCCTTTGCTCAGACTTTCGGATGCGAAGATCGCTTTACGACCCCAGAAAACAAGATTGTGCCATTGGGTGTCCGTCACCCACTCGCCTTGCTGGTTACGGTAACGCTCGTTCGTAGCGATGGATACACGGGCTAGGCTTTTGTCGTTGCCAAAGCTTTTTACTTCCGGTGCGCTGCCTAAGAATCCAGTCAGGCGTACGCTGTTTTTCAATGTGTTCATAACAATTGACTTTTATTTTGTGATTAACGAACGGTAGTTTCTCATGACCACCGACGATGCAAAAGTGGGATTCGTAGCAAAACTGAGTCGGATGGTAAACGGATATTATCATCTATATCCGTATATACCCGTTTGTAATCGGTTATAATGGGTTATTGGGCGAAATAATTTCTTTTTTGGATACCGAAAAACTTTGTTTTCCGTGTATTGAAGCCCTGTTAAGACGCGGATTATTGGTATTAATTTTCAACCGAAGTTGTCTTCCCTCCATAATGGAAAAAGTCAGCGCAAGTACGTTTATGTCAAACCAATCCCAAAGGAATTGGTTGAAAAAAGTTGGGATAAAATGACGTTAAATTGCTCCGACACGATCGTTGTCGTTCCCTTGATTGGTAATGAGAAGCTCTGTTAATTTTCCTCTTTTTTCAGGGTTTGCATTTATATTTCGTTTTGCTTCAACTCGTTGAATGTTAAAGTTAGCATATAAGTCGTCAAAGAAATTGTCGTTGTCGTCGGTCCCTTTGACGTCCGAATTACTCAAAATCCACGTATGCTTTAGTATGTCCAATTTGGAACAAAAGCTTTTTAATCGAACTTGTTCGCTGTCATTAAAACCCTCTTTTGCGTACGTATTAAAGCTTGATGTTTCGTTCAGGGGCTTATAAGGCGGGTCAAAATAAAACAGGGAATTGTTGTCTGCATAATTTAGCGTCTGTTCGAAATCCCCACACAACATTTCGACTTTCTGGAGTGCTTCACTTACTGCCAAAATATTCTTCCTGTCGCAAATTGTTGGTTTTTTATAATCGCCCATTGGTACATTGAATTCATTCTTACGGTTTACGCGATACAGGCCATTGAATCCGGTGCGATTCAGGAATATAAACAAAGCGGCTTGTCCGCTCTGTTCTTCTTTTCTTGCGTTGTACAACGCTCTTTTTTGGTAGTAATAGTTTTTTTTGCCGTCCTCATTTCCTTCTAAAGCGTGGTATTCATTTTGTAAAACCTGTAGAATCGAAATCAGTTCATTGGGTCTGTCGGCAATGGTTTGATAAGTATGAATTAAATCTTCGTTAATGTCGTTAATTACAGCTTTTTTTAAGTTTGGAAAGTGGTTAAGCACCCAAAATAAAACCGCACCGCTGCCTACAAATGGTTCGATGTATGTGAAGTTTTTCTGTACTATGTTTGGCGGCAAAGTCTTTCCAATAGCTGAAATGAGTTGGGTCTTTCCGCCTGCCCACTTCAAAAAAGGTTTAGCTGTTTTATCTGCTTTCATGCTAAGGTAAACTCAATTAGTAAGCCCAAATTTACGATTTTCATTCAGGTTTAAGGTCATGCCATATCCAATTTCACGGCCATTGGTATTAAAGTAGGGATACTTGTCGATTATGAATGCCATGAAACCGGCAACGGATACTGGTTAAAAAAAGGCTAAAATAACCCTAAACTAGCAGCATTTTACCCGTATTTTCTCGTTTTATGCTTAATGGCGGCTATTTATGATAAAAAACAGTCAGAAAAGGGTTTCTTAGTGGTTTGAATACGGGCTTAATGGCGCTTCCTTTGGGTTAGGAAATTGTAAACACTAGATTATCCCTGATCGACAAGTGAGGCATGCCCTCATATTATTGCGGTATATCATACGACGGGTAGCGATAACATAATATCATTCCGTTGGTTTGCGTGGTCAATGAGCAATAGGGTAGGGTAAGTAATACTTACTTGATCAATTAGAAAAACCTAGGCAAAACTTTTCCTTTCGGCCCTCTTTCGTTCCATCGCGAAGCACAGGAACCAGATAGGGGCGGGATAATAGGAAAAGAAATAATCGTGGACATGGTTAATGTGAACAGCTTATGTCGGATTCCAAACTTTTAAAAAAAGCCTCTTTGGGCGATGAGGATGCCTTTCGTATCCTATATGATCGGTATCGGCCCAAAGTCTATTCGTATGCATTGAAAATCACGTTGTCTGCAGAGGTTGCGGAGGATATCGTCCATGATGTTTTCCTGAAAATCTGGGACAATGGTGGTATGGATGTAGAAAATGTTACAGGTTACCTGCGTGTGATAACTCGGAACCATACCCTGAAGATGCTCAAGAAACAAATGGTAGAACACCGAAGCCTGGCGGATGCTGTAATCGGGAAACCAGTTTGTGACTCCTGCACGGATGAAACGGTGGCTTATCGGGAGGCCCAAGCGATCGTGTTTCGTGCAATCTCCCAATTGTCGCCACAGCGAAAGCAAGTATTCCTGTTGTGCAGGGAAGAAGGGTTGAAATATGACGAGGTGGCCGAGCGCATGAACTTGTCGCCACTGACCGTCAAAACACACATGCAGCATGCTTTGCGTTTTCTGCGAGAGTATATGAATAAATATTCCAGTTAAGTACAACCGTTTCAGGTAGCGTTTGGCAAGCTCGGTTTCATGATGGGCATGCTCGCTATGGCTCATTTTTTCCGTTTCGTTATCGCCCGATGTCCTGATTCTATACGGTGCGGTGGTTGTAAAGATTTCTTTTTTGCTGTTTTTATCGCAAACCCAATTTGCGCATTGTTCCACGTACAGGTTTAAGTTTTCCAAAGGCATGTTTCATCTTTTATATTGATAGTCAGTGTGCTGTGTGGTGGTTGATCATGTTTCTTTTGAATGTGGTTCTAACTTATAAGGAGAGTCAGTCTTTATTTTTTTAGTATGTAACTACTCCGATCGATACGCCCAAGGGTCCTATATATAAAAGGGCGGTAAGCCAATGGCAAAACCGTATAACGGCACGACACAGTTTTTGAGCGATACATAAACAGCTGGATACATAAACATGATAAAGAAGCGCCTAGATTATCTTCACGAACGATATGCAAGAGGTCAGGCTACCGAAGAGGAGTTGGATGAGCTCAAATCCTTGGTAGTCGATCTTAGCCATGAAAGCGATATGGCCGACTGGCTTGATAGCATGTGGGAAGAGATGGACGACAAGCCGCTTTCAGATATGTCGGAAGATCGGTCAAAAATCGTGCTAGCCCGTATCCTAAAGCAGGATAGACGTGGTGGCGGCTTACGCCGCATGATCATCTGGTCGGCGGCGGCGGTTATGGTCATATCCTCGGTTGTACTCCATCAGTATTGGGTGCTGAACAGCAAACCGGTTGAAACCGTTAGTCTGGCCCATGCCGAAATCCGTGATATTGAGCCGGGTACCCACAAAGCGATCCTGACGCTTGCCGATGGCAGGCAAATCATACTGAACGGCTATGAGGAGGAGCACATCTTAGACGTACCGACCTTGAAAATCAGTAAAGAAGCTGATAATATGCTGGTGTATTTGCCATCGGATACTCCCGCTCCGTTGCCGGGTATGGAGTTGGAATACAATACCCTAACTACTCCAACGGGTGGTCAATACCAAGTTATGTTGCCCGATGGCACGAAGGTCATGCTCAATGCTGCCTCCCGTTTGCGGTATCCGCAGCGCTTCCCTCAAAACGAACGTTTTGTGGAGTTTGAGGGCGAAGGGTACTTCGAAGTTCAGTCCGATCCCGATCGTCCATTTGTGGTTAAGACCATTTCCGAAGGTCTAGAACAGGAAGTCCGGGTGTTAGGAACTGAATTCAATATCAATTCCTATGACCTAGACCAAGCTATTGTAACCACGGTCGTGGGTGGGCGGGTCGCCGTCAGCAACGAGGGAGGCGATCATGTAATACTCGGGTCGGGACAGCAGTCTGTATTCAAAAGTGAGCAAAGTGAATCGGATGGAATACAAAGTAGGCTTGCAGATATCAATGAAACCATGGCTTGGAAGGACGGTCTTTTTGTATTCAATAACGAACCGTTACCCTCCTTGTTGAAACGAGTTTCCAGGTGGTACGACGTCACGTTTGTATATGAGGATGACTTGGCAGATGTTGTTTTCCAAGGCAATTATTTTAGAAACAAGGGACTATTGAACTTATTGGCAAACCTAGAAGAAGCCGGTAGAGTCCAGTTTCAAATCGACCAAACCTACGCGGATGAAAGGAGGATATATGTAATGAAAAACTGACCGGCTAAAAGCAAAAAATATCGGGAGTGGTGCGAACACTCCCGACGAACCAATGGGGGGATACCCCCATTAGCATGACAATAATTAATTGTAGCCAATTAACCATTTATAAATTAAGCCAAATGTATAAAAAATATTTAGACCAGGCGTCCTATGGCGCCCGTCATAAAATCCTGAAATATATCGCTGTCATGAAACTGACCATCGTGTTTCTCACTGTTTTTTTTGTACAGGTAAGTGCGTCTGGGCTAGCCCAGGAGCTCAGCTTGAATGTCAGGAACATGCCTGTAAAGGACGTGTTGTATGAACTGACCAAAAAAACGGGATATAATTTCATTGCGGATGCAGACCAATTGAAAGGATTGAAACCTATCAGCGTCAACATGCAGAATTCCACATTACAGGCCGTGCTCCAGGCATGTTTCGACACGAACAAGTTTGAGTTTGTTTTCAACGAGCATGAGACGGTCGTTATCAAGGAAAGAACAGAGCGAAATATCCAAGCTGCGAAACCTCGAGTAGCGTTGGCCGCAGTTGAGCAACAACGTACGGTAACCGGACATATACGTAATGCAAAGGGCGAGCCTTTAGCGGGGGTAACTGTATCGGTGCAAGGTACACCTATTGCCTCTATGAGCGATGATAATGGTGGGTACCGTATCGATGTCCCGCCAAATGCATCAACTTTATTGTTTACCGCTTTGGGGTATGAATCGGTTCAACAGGCGGTCACGTCGCAATCGGTTATCGATATCGTACTGAACGAGGCAGTCCGGGATTTGGATGAAGTGATCGTCACAGGTTACATGACTCAACGCAAAGCCGATTTGACTGGTTCTGTAGCTATGGCTACCGCTGGTGATATCGCTAAAAACCCATCGGCTAACGCAATGAAATCCCTGCAAGGGAAGCTTTCGGGTGTCCATATTACGACTGATGGAGGGAACCCTGCTGAAGGTGTGACGATACAGGTAAGGGGACTTTCTTCTTTGTCCGGTGCAGTCAGACCACTCATCGTACTGGATGGTATGCCTACCGAAAACCTCAACCTTCGTGATATCAACTCCGGCGATATCGAGTCTATTCAGGTGTTGAAGGATGCAGCCTCGGCCAGTATATACGGTGCAAGGGCTTCGGGAGGAGTAATTTTGATCCAAACCAAGAAGGGACAGGCCGGGCAAACCAAAGTGGAATATAACGGCAGTATTTCCCTAAGCACAGTGT
>CAZXSL010000098.1:0-11793 GCA_964643235.1 uncultured Sphingobacteriaceae bacterium
CCACAAAGAATGAGGATATCATTATCACACACGCTGTAAAGAAAAACCAATAGGACAGCATGTTCATGAAAGGCGATGCCATATCCCGTGCACCCAACTGATAAGGTATTAACAAGTTACTGAAGGTTCCGCTAAGACCGGCCGTCAGAACGAAAAACACCATGATCGTACCGTGGATGGTTACCAAGGCTAAGAAGAAGTCGGGGTTAATACGCCCACCCGCAGCCCATTTTCCTAAAAAGACCTCCAATATTGGAAATTCCTGATCAGGCCATGCGAGTTGGATTCGGAATAAGACCGAAAGCAACATGGCAAAGATCGCCATGATGATACCCGTGATCAAAAACTGTTTCGCAATCATTTTATGATCCTGACTAAATATGTATTTAGTCAAAAATGACTCCTCATGGTGATGATCATGCCCGTGAAGATGATCGGCGTTATGAGAGCTTGCTATAGTTGACATATCTTTATTGTTTCGCTGTATTCTACCTTACTAATTATTAATTCGTGGAAGCGAGCAATCCGGTTTCAGCTGCCCGCTCATCCGCAACTTGTCCAATCTGAAACTCCTTGCGCAGGTCCTCGGTCAGGAAATAAGGCTGCTCGGCTAGCCATTCCCGATACTCTTCTTCGGTAACGACCCGTACGGTACGTTGCATGTTAAAATGGTTCGTACCACAAATTTTGGCGCATAGCATCACAAAGTTATAGCTATAGTCGTCCATTTTCTCCCGCATCTCAGCAGTAGTGATAGTCGGAGTAAACTGAAAATACGTATACATGCCGGGGACTGCGTTCATTTGGACTCTGAAATCGGGGATGTAGAAGCTATGCAAAGCGTCCTTGGATGTAATCTGGAAGCGAACCGGTTGGTTAACCGGCAAGACAATCTCAGAAGCCATTTGGTCGTCCCAGCTCGTCTGATCCGAAAAGTCGATACCGACACCGTTAATTGGTGTGGTCAACTTATAATTACGGGGTCCGATGGTACCGTCAAAGCCGGGATAACGAACCGTCCACATAAATTGCTCACCGACGACTTCGATCTTCAGTGCACGCTCCACCTCGTCTTCCGGAACATCGGTAATGGCTCGCCACGTAAAGAACCCGAATAAAACCAGGATCGTCAACACCGTAGCCGGAACTATCGTCCACACTTTTTCGATGGTGTTGTTATGCGGATAAAAATAAGCCTTGCGGTTTGGCCTTGCCCTGTAGACAAATACAAAGCCGAAAAGTGCAATATGAGTTAGCACCAATACGATGGTAACAATAACCGTCGTAACAATAAACATCGTATCGATAGCCGCCCCGTGTTCGCTAGCCGCTTCGCGGAAGGCCGCTGTACCGTGGTTAGCGTATGACCAATAAACACCATAGAGCCCAACAACCAGCGCAATTAAGAAAAATGTCGCATTCAAGTTATTGAAGTAATATGCGTTATCCTTCCCATTCATGGTTCGAGTCAGCTCGTAAATCTGGATGATACGACCCAACGCGGCCACGAAAGCACATATCAACACAAACAGGAACAGGTAATAAAAGAAGTTTTTATATACCTGCGGGTCTATCCCATCATCCTCTGCTGTTGTAGCTGCACTCGCTGTCGCTGTGGCAGGAGGTGCCGCGGCCACAGTTTCCGTAGGTGTACCATCAGCCTCCCCAGCGGCAAGCGCCGCGGTATCCGCTGCTGCGGATTCCTCTGCCTCTGCGGCAGTAGAATCAACCACTTCTACATTTTCTGTCGCATCCACTTCCTGTGCGTGGAGTGGGCTAAAAGCCCAAAGCCCCAACAAGCATATAATCCCAACAATGGACCTGAATCTGATATTTCGTTTAAAGCTCATTTTATTGTGATGACGATATTTCTATTAGTTCTGTATGACAAAAATACGAAACCTAAATTTGATGATGCAAACTCTCTTCTAATAAAGGGTGTCTAGCCGGTGCAAGCGAGTGTTTACTCAGTTTGCTAAACACCAATAGGGTAAACAATCCTACAAATCCGATAGCAGTACCTAACTCGATCCAACCGAATCCATTATGCATTTCCACCGTACCAGGCATAACCATAATGTAGTAATCCAACCAGTGTCCTAACAACAACAGGATACATACAAAGGTCATCATACCTACTTTCCGTTTGGCATCTCGATCCATCAAGAGCAATACAGGCGCTACAAAGTTAATTGCTAAGTTCAGCCAAAACCAGAATTTGTACTCGGGTTCCCACCTTTTATAAAAATAAACGGTTTCTTCGGGGATATTCGCATAATAAATCAACATAAATTGTGAAAACCATACGTAAGTCCAGAAGATGGAAAAGCCAAAAATCAGCTTACCCAAGTCGTGAAGATGGTTTTCATTGACCCAACTCATGTATCCATTCTTTTTCAGGTAAATAACGATTAAGGTAATAACGCAAAGTGCACTTACCCACATAGCGGCAAAATTATACCACCCAAACATCGTTGAGAACCAATGCGCCTCCAAGGACATGATAGTATCAAATGACCAAATAGGTGTCGTAAAGCCGAAGATAACCAAAAATCCGGCAGACAGTTTAAATGCTTTTTTGTAAGATGACAAGCCTCCGGTCAGATCCTCATTATATGAATACTTAGCGAGCAGCCAAGCACAAATACTATAAGCTCCCATAAACAGCACTTGGCGGAACAGAAAGCCTGGTGCATTCAAAAACCATTCTTTACCCGCTACCAATTGGTCGTAATTCGGGCTCGCCGGGTCCATCAAGCCCTCGCCATACCAATGGTGGTACAAGTTATGGCTAAACAAACCGATCGTCGTGATTACGAAAAGGATGACCGAAGCAATTGGTAATACATGAGCCATTGCCTGCGGAATACGCATCATACCTGCTGACCAACCCGACTGGGTAACCAATTGCAAGGCCACGAAGAATGCACCGGCGGCACAAACACACGTAAAATAATAGCCCATCAGCAACAAATTGGCAAACGTACGTTCTACCATGATGTGGTCACCGGATAGCACGCCCAAGGCAATAGCGACGACGCCGACTACCAGTGCGGCCAAGCTGAGCATCTTCGCCCTGCTGGTAAACACGAATCTTTCGTTGAAGTTATAATCGTGGTGTTGACTGTGAGTTCCCATTTATTATTTATCTGATATAACTATTTCTTTTGTAATTCCCTAACATACATAACTACCTTCCAGCGCTCATCCGGATCGAGTTGCGACGCATGTGATCCCATCACGTTATACCCGTGATAGATCGTGTGGTAAATATTTCCATCCGTCAGGTTTGCCATAGGCCCACCAGAACGTGTGGAATTAGCTCCATCACTAGCGGCTAATGATGGTGGCGGCGGAAAGTTTTCTAGCTGCCGGCTACCTGATGCTGTTACCAATTCACGATCCATCGTAATCGGGCCATCGCCCTTTCCTTCCACTCCGTGACAAACCGCACAGTATGCGTTGAACAGGGTCTGACCTTGTGCTAAATTACTTTCTGTAACATCCAATGGATTATGCAATTCCTCGCCAGCCAGGCGCCAGCCATCAATGTCTTTTTCGTATTCAAAACGTTCAAAACCGACTGGCACTGTACCCGTAGGCGGTGTTTGGGCAGTCAGACCATCCGCAAAATTCGGATTGGGCTGGTCAGGGTTATACCCAATCGGATCATACATATTCCTTGAAAATTCCCAGCCTGTACTGCGGGTCGTACCGTCTCCGCAAGCACTTACTACGGCAGCAACGGCTAGCGCCACCCCAATAGTTCCTAGAAATTTCACCTTATTCATAGCTAACATATTTTCTATCGTTGTACTTCACTTCTACCGCTCCCACATCTTTCAGCAAAGACTCGATAGCCTCATGGCCTGTATTTTCCTTAGCATCTATGGCAATGATAAAGCGGTCGTCAGTAGCTCGCAAGTCCATGACCCGAGGAGCACGTCCTGGGAACAAGTGATTGCGGTAAAAAAAGGTGGCGACCATCCCCAGTGCACAAAGCAAGATTGTAACCTCAAATGTAACCGGAACAAAGTTTGGCAATGCCAAAGCAGGTTTTCCCCCAACGTTCATCGGCCAATCGTACGCCATGGTATAATACAAAAGAAGCGCACCCAAGAACGTACCCGTAATACCGAAGACAAAGGCGGCAATCGGAAGCCTTGATGGTTTTACTCCCAACTTATCCTCGATACCGTGAATTGGCATAGGCGTGAAGCAGTCGTAAATGCTAATGTTGTTTTTTTGCAACTTATCGATCCCGTCCATCATTTCGTCCGGGTCGGCAAAACAGCCTAATATATATTTCGTTGTACTCATGACTTAATTAATGCTGATGGCTATAGTTGTTTTTACTTCTCAGATCCGCAATTTCCTCCTCAGTTACCGAATCGTACTTGCTAAGCGTATCGATAAAGAATTCGGCATGTTCCTTGTCCACTTTGCCCTCCTCTATCAACTTGGTTTTCTGCTGCAGGCTTGCACTCTTCAACAACATCTTAACCTCTGCAATCGCAATGCCTGGCAGGAAGCGAAGGAACAACAGGAATAATGTAAAGAACAATCCAATGGACCCAACAAAGATTCCCACGTCAACCCATGTAGGATAGAACATGGCCCAGCTCGAAGGCAGGTAGTCTCGGTGTAGGGAGGTCACGATAATTACGAAACGCTCAAACCACATCCCGATGTTTACCACGATGGACAACACCCATGAGATAGGGATACTTGTCCGGATCTTTTTGAACCAAAATAATTGTGGGGAGATTACGTTACAGGTCATCATCGCCCAGTAAGCCCACGCATAGGGACCAAACATCCGGTTGGTAAAGGCGTACATCTCATACTCGGATCCAGAATAGAATGCAATGAACAACTCTGTCAGATATGCAATACCGACTATGGAACCGGTGACCATGATAATCTTGTTCATCGACTCGATATGGAACATGGTAATGTAGTTCTCGAAGTTCAGCACCTTGCGCATCACAAGGAGAAGTGTTTGCACCATGGCAAATCCGGAGAAAATAGCCCCTGCTACAAAATAGGGTGGGAAAATAGTCGTATGCCATCCCGGTATGACCGATGTAGCAAAGTCCATCGACACGATAGTGTGCACCGAAAGTACCAGCGGAGTAGAAATACCTGCCAAAATGAGGGACACAATCTCAAAGCGCTGCCAGCTCTTAACAGAACCGTTCCAGCCGAACGACAGAACAGAGTAAATCCTCTTTTTCAACCCTTGTGCACGGTCACGTACAGTAGCGATATCTGGTAACAGACCACAATACCAGAACACCAAGGAAACGGTAAAATACGTTGAAATCGCAAAGGCGTCCCAAACCAGCGGCGAGTTGAAGTTAACCCAAAGCGAGCCAAACTGGTTAGGCAATGGGAAAATCCAATAGGCTAACCATGGGCGTCCCATGTGAGCTACGACGTAGGTCGCCGCACAAATAACGGCAAAAATGGTCATGGCTTCTGCCGATCGGTTGATGGAGTTACGCCAATTTTGACGGAAGAGCAACAACACGGCCGAAATCAGTGTTCCGGCGTGCCCGATACCTACCAACCAAACAAAGTTGGTAATATCCCAAGCCCAACCTACGGTTTTGTTCAAACCCCATGCCCCAATACCGGTCCAGAACGTGTAACCTACACTGAAAACCCACAGCAAGGCACCCAAGCCGGCAATAGTAAAACCAATCCACCAGGCCTTGTTGGGCTTATTCTCTACCGGGAGCAAAATATCATCCGTTACCTTGGCATAGGTAATGTCCTTGCCGGTAACTAATGGTTCCCTTAATATTGATTCGTTATGCGATGACATAGTATATTATTTCGAATAGAATTTAAGCCCCAAATGTATTTCTAACCTTCGTCATGTAACCTGTCCCCGGTTGTACATTGATTTCCTCAAGCACGTAGTACACACGCTCATTGCGCAACGCTTTTGATACTTCCGAATTCGGATCGTTGGCATCACCGAAGATAATGGCATTAGCCGAACAAGCCGACTGGCAGGCCATCTTAACATCGCTCTCGGCAAGCGGGCGATTCTCCATCTTGGCCTTCAACTTACCGGCTTGGATACGCTGGATACACATCGAGCACTTCTCCATCACACCACGTGAACGCGAAGTGACATCCGGGTTCAATACCAACTGCGTGAACTCATTGTTCAAGTAATTGTCAAACCGGGAATCATTCCAGTAGTTAAACCAGTTGAAACGACGCACCTTGTACGGACAGTTGTTTGCGCAGTAACGCGTACCGAAGCAACGGTTGTAAGCCATGTGGTTTAGTCCTTCAGAGGAGTGAACCGTAGCCAATACTGGACACACCGTTTCACATGGTGCGTGGTCACAGTGCTGACACATCATCGGCTGGTGTACGACGGTCACGTTCTCGAAATCGTCTAAATGCTTGATATCCGATTCAGTCGTATAAGCCGCTCCATCCTGTTCGATGGCATAATAGCGATCGATACGCAACCAATGCATCTCACGACGACGACGGACTTCATCCCGACCTACTACGGGAATGTTATTCTCGATGTTACAAGCCACGATACATGAACCACAACCTGTACAAGCATTCAAATCGATGGCCATAACCCAACGATGTCCGGGTTGCTCGTATTTGTTCCACAGGTCATAAGTCTTGTGGTCGTCGATGAATCGTCCTGCGTTGTGTCCCGGGTTTTCCTTGTATTTCTCGAACGTAGTTTCACGTACGATGTTACGTCCTTCAATCGTGTGATGTGTTTGTGTTTGTGCTAGCTCATACGATCCACTTGCCTTAGTCAAGGTGGCGGTCGTATTCAACTGAACAGTACCATTTACAGATTTGGCAAATGGGAATGCGTTTTTACCGACACCATTACCCGCTTTACCGGCTTTGGTACGTCCATAACCCACAGCGATAGACACGGTACCCATGGCTTGTCCTGGTTGCAACAATACGGGTAACACAATGCTATATCCGTTCTCGCCTTCAACAGTTACTAGGCTATTCTCACCTAAGCGAAGTTCCTCGGCAAATTTAGGGTTGATGGCTGCATAATTGTCCCAAGTAACCTTCGATACCGGGTCTGGCAATTCCTGCAGATACGCGTTATTTCCTTGCTTTCCGTCGCGCAAAGACGTGCTCTGGTACAGTTGTACCTCCACGTTTTGGGCCAATGCGCGGCTTTGGGCAGTAATGGCACTTGCTGCAGCAGTCACGTCTCCTTCAAAAGCGTAAGCAGATGCTGGCAATTCGCCTTTGTATTCAAATCCGGTTGTCTTTAGTACCTCAGGAAGGGTCTTCCCGGTGCCTGCTAGGATATTCTCCTCCCAGTTTTCTTTCACATAGGTATAATAGTCTGTCGAGTCACCAGACCATTTCAACAGGCTTTGTTCGGCTTGCCGTGTATTGAATACTGGATTGATCGTAGGTTGCACAATGGTGTAATAACCTTCCATCGGGTTTGCATCTCCCCAAGATTCAAGGAAGTTACTGTTTGGAGCAATGGCATCCAATTCAGAAGCTGTCTCATCCTCACGATCTGCAAAAGAAAGTTTGAACTTGATGTTGCCCAAGGCTTCACGAACCGTCTCCACGTTATGATAATCATATAGCGGGTTGCTGTTCAAGAAGAAGGCTACATCTACCAGGCCAGACTTGGCAGCTGTAAGGAACTCTTCAAAACGAGCGTCGTCCCCTTTATATTGGTAACTAGCATTATCCAGGTCGATAGTTTGGCCGTAGCTTCCCAATGCTGCGTTGATAGCGTTGGTCAATTCCTGCATAGCTACATCGTTAGATCCTGAAACGACCAACGCACGCCCTTGGGAATTACTTAATTCCTGAACGACTAGCTTCAATGCGGTTTGCGCTTTCGGGTTCGTACTCAATCCGCCAGACAGGTTGCTACCTGTCAAAGCATTATACAGGGAGATCAACAGCGGTCCTTCTTCCGAAGGCTTCACGGCGATGCGTGCGTCAGCATTGGTACCCGTCATGCTCAGCCCAGCCTCAAACTGGATGTGGCGTGACATTTTTCCTTTTTCCAAAGATTTGTAATCCCGATTCGTGGCATATTGCTGGGTATGCTCCTCGCCATTCAGCCAAGTACCAAGGAAATCGGCTCCTACGCTGACAATGATGTCGGCCTTATCAAAACGGTAATGTGGTACCACAGCTTTACCAAAGTTATTGGCATTTGCCTTGATAATACCAGTATAGGATACCGAATCGACTTCAATCAAATCGGCGGTTGGATATTTTTCCTTGAACTGCTCAATCACACGCAATGCCGAAGGGCTGTTGATGGAACTGGCAATGATTCGGATTTGTTTTCCAGCAGCGCTAGCTGCGGCCAAGTGGGCCATAACTTGCTGGTCTAAGGTGTCCCATGACACGGTTTCTCCGCCTAACTTTGGGTCCTGGAGCTTAGACATGTCGTATAGGTCCAATATCGAGGCTTGAGTGGCGGCATCAGTACCGCGGTTCAAGCCGATAGCTTGCGGGTTAGGCTCCAACAAAATTGGGCGTCCTTCGCGCGTACGGACTAGAACACTCTGTCCGTTGTAGCTAGAAACGTAAAAGTTCGGTATACCGGGGGTAACCTCTTCCGGCTTAATCAGGTATGGAACGGCTTTGTGTACAGGTGTCCGGTTACATGCTGCAAGCGTTACAGCACCCAGACCGAAACCTAAGGCCTTAAGGAAGTCGCGCCGAGGTGCCTTTGTACTCAAACCGGCTTCGTTCAATACGTCTTCCACGGGAATGGTTTCGGCAAACTCGCCCTTGCTGCTTTCCACAAAAGCGGGCGTCTGCTGAAGCTCCTCCAATCCCTTCCAATATTTCTTATTGCTATCCATCTAAGCTAGTATATAATATATTGCGTCTTTCTGAAATTAACTGACCATTGATTAATAATGGCATTTACCACACTCCAAACCACCGATCATGGCAGCGGTCATCTTTTCACCTTTTTTCAACTTCTCGTGCGCTGCTATCAATTGTTCGTAGTAGTCGTTATCCGCATCCACTTCGGTTTCTTGGTGGCAGTCTACACACCATTTCATCGTCAGCGGAGAGAACTGATATACCTCTTCCATAGTCTCTACAGGACCGTGACAGGTTTGGCATTCCACGCCCGCCACTACCACGTGTTGGGAGTGGTTGAAATATGCAAAATCCGGCAAGTTGTGGATCCTCACCCACTCGATGGGACGGGTATTCGGCCCGTATTCACCTGTTTCGGGGTTAAAGTCTAATGCGCGGTAGATTTTAGCAATCTCCGGAGAAGTCTCGCCACCGTATTGATCCATTCCTGTAACAGCGGTATGGCAATTCATACAGACGTTGGCTGATGGAATGGAAGCATTTTGCGATTTGTATGCGCCCCCGTGGCAATATTGACATTCGATCTGGTTGACCCCAGCGTGCAACTGGTGTGAGAATTTAATGGGCTGTACGGGCATGTAGCCGTCGTGTACACCTACGTTCCAAAGGGTTTTCCATCCGGCGGATCCTAGGAAGGCCACGAGGAATAAGACAATAAAGAACACCAGTTTCTTGTTTTTCAACAATCGGCGCAGGGTATCGCCAAAGCTCGGCTTGGAAATCGTTGCCGAAGGCGAGGCGAGCACCACGTCTTTGTTTGTCTCAATGACACGTTCCAAAGTACGGATGACACGGTTGAGCACGAAGATGATAATCAGCACGAGCCCGATTACCAAAATAACACCAACCAACATAAAGTTGCTGGCGTCGCCACTGGCTGCACCAGACCCGCCCGCTTCTGCACCACCTGCGGCTCCTGCTGCATCACCTGCCGCCCGCTTCTCCTCTTCCGAACTGACGTAAGCGATGATGCTTAACACATCGTCGTCAGAGAGCATCGGGAACGCGGTCATCATTGCCGTCGGGTATGCCGCATCCAATTCCAATGCGATGGGATCGCCCGAAGCAATCTTAGCCGGTGCGTTTTTAATCCAGCTAACTAGCCAATCCTGCTCCCGGCGTTCACTCATACCGGCCAGCTCAGGACCGGTCAGGTTACCGAACACCCGGTGACAGCTCGAACAATTGGCCCGAAAAAGGGTCGCTCCCTCGGCAGCACTCTGGGCGTATGAACTGGAAATCGTCAAAAACAAGGCTGCAACGACAGCAATAGATTTCACGATGTTTTCAATAGACAATGAGATGGTTCTCATATATATAGCACTTTTACTGTTTAGTAAGACAAAACAAACTTGGATCAATGGAGCGGACACTGGAATATCCGCCCAGCATTATTTCGCACAAAAGTATAACTTATTACTGGATCGCTGACATTTTGATGACTGAATTTGGTAATTTATAATCGTTCTAAATTGTTTTCAAAATATGCCATAATATCGTTTTATCGAATAATATGCCCTTATCTCCGGGCATGATGACGACAAAAAGATTGCGCCTAATTTATGTAATTCCTCCTTTGCTAGCAAAGCCTATCTTGATACCTCAATGCTCTTTGAAGGAGCATCCTGAATCATAATGCTTTCGCTGGTTATGCTTGCCTTGCTTACCGGGGTCAGAGACCATCCCGCTTTCATGGCTTGAACCTAAAAAACATAATCGAAGGTACTAAAACCTATGGAATAATAAAACCCGCGATATAGCGGAGACTTACATAGAAATTCGCTCCAGTATAACTTGCCGGTATGAGTAACTAAACTCGAATTATGTGTACGTCTCGTTACGAAATTTGCAAGACTGAAGTTTTATATTTACATTAGTATATGGAATTCGACCAACGAATTAAGGTTCTGGCGTTTATAGCCTTATTCTCTTGGATAACGGCATCTTGCGCCCAATCTACCGGCAAAAGCCGGGAGACCAAACCCCATTTGCATATCCCCTTAAAAAATTTAGAGATGATGGACTCCACAAAATACAACAAACTGACCGCTGAAGAGGAATATATCATTGTACACAAGGGTACGGAACGCCCCTTCACCGGCGCATTACTTAACAATCAAGAAACGGGTATCTATACCTGCAAGCGTTGCGACGCAGCTTTATACCGATCTGAAGACAAGTTTGAGGCACACTGCGGTTGGCCTAGCTTTGACGACGAAATTGCCGGTGCCGTTCTCCGCATACCTGATGCCGATGGGCGCCGTACGGAGATTGTATGCGCCGCTTGCCAAGGCCATTTGGGACACGTCTTCCTTGGCGAAGGCTTTACACAAAAGAACACACGCCACTGCGTTAATTCGCTTTCTATGAATTTCGTACCTGCGGCAAGCCAATAAAAAGAATTGCTTTACGTCCTTACCAGCCCTAGCTTCCCGCTAGGGACTGGTAAATGGGGTGCTTCATAGCACGCGTTGTGTGACACTGTCCATAACCGGATCTCCGATTCAGGATAAGTGTACTGTGGCAAGCCATTGCCCAATTAACCGGCGAAACGAGATATGACTTCCTTGGCTATCGGCTATGTGCGGGCTACGAAACCATTCGTGCTCTCGGCCATCACAGTACAATTCGCCATTTTTCCATCAACCGCATGGACTTTATCAAAACTTCATGTATCTTTGAAGCATGGATGATCCGTCACAGCTTACCGCCTTCGGACAGATACTGCTCATCGGTGTCGTCGGTGTATTGCTCGTGCTTTTTACCTTAGGCTTGGGCAAGCTGATTTCGCTACGCAGGCCGACCCCGGAAAAACTGACTTCTTACGAATGTGGCGAAATACCGACGGGCAGCCCGTGGATACAGTTCAATTCCCGATTTTATATCATCGCCCTTATT
>CAZXSL010000099.1:0-11700 GCA_964643235.1 uncultured Sphingobacteriaceae bacterium
GTGTTATTGGTTGTATTGGTATTGGGGGGATGCAAAAGCAAGTTCGAGAAACTAAGGGCGAGCAATAACATCGCCTTGAAATACCAAGAGGCTATCAAACTATATAACAACGGGAAGTACAGCAAGGCCTCTATCCTATTTGCCGACCTGATGCAGCAATATCGGGGAGCGGCAGAAGCGGAGGATCTATACTACTATACCGCGTACGCAAGCTATCGGCTTCGCGACTACACGTCTGCACGCCACCATTTCCGAATGTTCACGGATACGTATCCGAACAGTGCACGCACGGAAGAATGTCGGTTTATGGCCGCATACTGCTATTACTTGGAGTCGCCCAGATCAACCTTGGATCAGGAATATACCTATCGGGCTATCGAGGCGCTACAGCTGTTCATCAACTTGTATCCTACTTCGGAGCGTGCCGAGGAGGCTGCCGACTTAATCCAGGACCTGCGTGACAAGCTGGAGCTGAAAGCGTTCACAAACGCCAAATACTACCTGGACATGGGTCTTCACGACGATTACCGCGCGGCGGTCATCGCTTTTGAAAACGTGCTTATCGAATTCCCCGACACGAAGCATGCCGAGGAAGCCGAATTCTTAAGTATCAAGGCGCAATACCTTTATGCATCGAACAGCACGCTCCAACGTCAGGAAGAGCGATATAATGAAGCTATCGAATTGTATAATCGTTTTGCATCGTCTTATCCAGAGAGCAAGTTCATGGCTGAGGCAGAAGAGCTACGTAAATCATCCGAAAACGGTGTGGAACAGGCCAACAAGCGTATGGCTGAATACAATGCGAGCCTAGCCGAACGAAATCGAAACCCGAACGAACCGGTCGTGGAAACGGAAGAAGCGGAAGCTTCCATCACTCCGGGTACACAACCATAAAACAATATCGAATATGAGTACACAAAACAATACACCTGTGGTTCCAAATACGACAGTAACGCGTGATTTGCGAGCCATCGACGAAAAAACTAACAATCTCTACGAATCGATTGTCATCATCAGCAAGCGTGCCAACCAAATTTCCATTGACGTGAAAGAAGAGTTGAACGGAAAGTTAGCGGAGTTTGCGACGACTAATGACAACTTGGAGGAGGTTTTTGAAAACCGTGAGCAGATCGAGATTTCAAAACATTACGAGCGTATGCCAAAACCTACCTTGGTGGCAATCGACGAGTTTCTGAACGACAAGATCTATTTCCGCAACCCGGCTACGGAAGAGGCTTAAGCCTCGGCCGGTATACGGTCTAGTGGCATGGCAGGAATCGAAGGAAAAAAAGTATTACTGGGCGTATGCGGCAGTATAGCCGCATACAAAGCCGCTTTTTTGACTCGCCTGCTGGTCAAAGCGGGGGCACATGTGCAAATTGTCATGACACCCGATGCCACCCATTTCATTTCTCCTCTTACCCTTTCCACTTTATCCGGGGAACCGGTTTTAATGGAATATTTTGACGGGAAAACCGGCTCATGGAACAACCATGTGCACTTGGCAGCTGAAGCCGATCTAATCCTGATTGCCCCGGCTAGTGCAAATACCATCGGTAAATTTGCCAACGGACTTTGCGACAACCTCTTGAGTGCCGTATACTTGTCGGCAAAGAGCCCTGTTTTCATTGCCCCGGCGATGGATTTGGATATGTGGGCACACCCATCCACCAAGCGAAACATCGATACGCTTCTCGGTTACGGGAATATCATTATCCCGCCGGGTAGTGGCGAGCTAGCCAGCGGCTTGCATGGCGATGGCCGACTTGCTGAGCCGGAGGAGATACTCGAGCTCGTTACTTCGTTTTTTTCGGGCCAACGTCGCCCCTTGCAGGGCAAACGTGTCTTAGTTACGGCCGGCCCGACTTATGAAGCCATCGATCCGGTACGATATATTAGTAACCACTCCTCAGGCAAAATGGGAATAGCCCTTGCCAAGAAGCTCGTTGCCCTTGGCGCCGACGTCACATTGGTCCATGGCCCCATTACCATCCCGATACCTAGCGGTGTGCAAGCCCATGCCGTACGTTCCGCAGCCGATATGCTAGAGGCCTGCCTCAGCCATTTTGCAAATACGGATATTACCGTGATGAGTGCCGCCGTGGCCGACTACAGTCCCGCAACTGTTGCAGACCAAAAGATAAAAAAGGAAACAGGCGACATGACCCTAACCTTAGCCAAAACACAGGATATCTTGTTTGAACTGGGAAAGCGCAAAAAAGAAGGACAGCTGCTCGTGGGCTTTGCCCTCGAAACCGAAAACGAACAAACCAATGCCCTAGCCAAACTACGTAAGAAAAATCTGGACTTAATCGTGCTTAATTCACTAAAGGACGAGGGTGCGGGTTTTGCCGGCGACACCAATAAAGTAACCATCATCGACCGTCACGAACAGGCCCACAGCTATCCAGTGAAGTCCAAAGACGATGTGGCGGCAGACATTTGCCAACATATCCTAAACATCTTGCATTCCTCGTAAGTACACGGGGGACGTGATTGCCATAGCCTCGGGGTTAAATTATATATTTGCAGATAAATTACCTTTATACGCTTCGTCCTGTATGAGAAAATTTTTCGGGTATATCCTGTCGCCAATTCATTACCTGTATTTCGGGTTGATTTTGTTGATATTCCACCCCATTCAGTGGATGTGCCTAAACTGGGGAGGATATGGCCTGCACAAACGTTCGGTCGAGATTCTGAACCGACTGTTGATTTCTTCGTATTATGTGCTGGGCAACACCGTACGGTTTACCAACAGGCAAAATTTACCCACCGACCGCCCCATCGTGTTCGTGTCCAACCACCAAAGCATGTATGATATTCCACCATTGATCTACAACCTACGCAAGCACCATGGCAAGTTTATTTCCAAGATCGAGCTGACCAAGGGGCTCCCGAGCATTTCATATAACCTCAAGCATGGCGGCGGTGCCAATATCGATCGCAAGGATTCCAAGCAGTCGATTGCCGAAATACTAAAACTGGCCAATAACATGCAAAAAAAGAGATGGTCGGCATTTATCTTTCCCGAAGGAACACGTGCACGGGATGGACGAATGAAACCGTTTAATGTGGGTGGCATAGCCACGATCTTGAAAAAAGTACCGGATGCACTAGTCGTACCTATCGCAATTAACAATTCATGGAAGTTAGTACGTTATGGTTTTTTCCCACTCAACACGTTCCTTGCGATGTCATGGGAAGTACTGCCTCCGATTGAACCTCAGGGTCGTCGTGCCGAAGACATCGTTGCCGAGGCAGAAGCTGCTATCCGTGCCAAGGTAATCGCCTAGCCCTCCTTAACGGCTTTCAGGTATTTCTTGAGGCCGCGCACGATGCTTTCTGCTAACTCAGTATGGAATTCCGGATCGACGAGCTTTTCTTCGTCCGCCGGATTGGACATAAACGCGGTTTCTACCAATACCGTTGGAAACTCTGTAGGCGCATTGAGCATGAAATTAAACCCACCGACGTTACCGTAATCGGCCAAGCCTAAAGTCAACATTTCTTCATAAATATACTGGGACGGCCCGCGAAGCGCATGGTGTTTATAAAACGTGGAAGCTCCTTGCGCCATCGGATTAGCCGATGCGTTGCAATGGATGCTGATCAAGATATCGGGATTCTGTTCACGCGCCCACTGCACCCGAAACGCGTTGTTGACGCTACGATCCGACTCGCGCGTCATCACCACCCGGGCACCCTCGCGAAGAAGGGCACGACGAAGTTTCAAGGCCATCTCCAGATTGAGATCTTTCTCTAATACGCCGGTCATACTTACGGCACCCCGATTACTGCCACCATGACCAGCATCGACCGCAACGGTCAATCCTTCCAAAGCCAGCTTCTCGGGTTGGGATTTAACCCGAATAACAAGCTGGCTGCCTTCATAACCAACTCCGTAGCCCCAGAACACATCGTTTTTCAGCTCGATAAACACCCGGAACATATCTTTCTCAACTTGCTCGTACCAGACATTTTGGATAGCCTGTAAGTTTTGCTTTTGTGTAATCCAATTGGTGTTGGACACCGCCCCGTAAATATCCACAACGATAAGGCGTTCGTGGTTACGCATCACGCTCGTATAGGGCAATCGCTCATCAAGTCGCAGACGCACGACATCATGCCCCTCGTCCGGACTAACGGACCAGCTCCCAACCAGCGAACTCGGCCTAAAATGCACACCCGGCAGGATCTGCAGGTTACCCACTGGGATATATGCTTGCCGAATACTCGACAAACGCACCCGATACATATCCCCTACCAGCCCGTTTATCTCCAATTTCACTCCCTGATCCAAAAAACCCATTTTAGCCCCGCCAAGCCGATCGGTCCCTAGACCGTAGGATAATTGGATATTACGGCCTGTTGTCGTACCAATTAACGCATGGGGCTGTGACAAAACCCGAACTTTTTCACGACTAAAGGTCGAAATCGTCCGGCCGGATGCATCGTCGTGCAGCTGGAACCGAATCGGAGAATCGTCGAGCGTATCGCTTTCCTTAACAAAATACTCTCCACGGTAGATACCGGCAACCCCGGCAATAGCCGTATCCACTTCCTGGAGCGGTGTCCCATCCATAAAAGTGGCACGCAGGCCCGGGGTCGCTTTCATCTCCACCTGTAAGGCATCTCCCGGCCGGACCCACAAATCGCCACCTGGCAATACATTAGCATAGGATATCGCAAAACCTTCGGTAGGTTGAACTGGAGCAGGCACCTGGCGCTCAAAAATTAAGTGCCGGCGCAGCGTGTCACCCTCTTTAACATAGGTAAGCACGGATTCGTTGCGCCCTTCCTCCAAGGAAATAGCCGCTGCAAACGCCCCGGTTTTGTAGATGGTTACCTCTTCATCATCCAGCCATAAGGAAGCGGATGGATCGCCCAGGCCCCGTAGGTACGTAATCCGATTTTCCACGACAGAGCTATCGGACCGGGGAGAAAGCAATTTTAATGGTTTCGTTTGCCCGTATGCCGTCAGGGCAAAAGTGGATAGTAACAGTAAAAAGGAAATTTGTCTCCGCATCACAAAAATTTGAATATTATCTCGCTTACACTTAAAACAATGATAACAATTTTCAGATGAATTTACCCGATATGGGTGCAGATCAGTTCTCACTTGATAACTTTTGCACCGAGGTGACAGGTTGCTCCCGCCAGCGTCAATCCGCATACACATTGAACTCCGCTATTGCCACAGGCATACGTGACCCTTGACTATTGGCTACAGCCTCGACGGTAAAGCGGAGGTAACGGGCCGCAATCGGGCTGGCAAATTCCACGTATTGTGACACCGGATTGTTGACGATATTGGAAAATTCGCCCCGGGATGCCTGTTGCCAGTTGTTTCCATCCGCGCTAAGCTCTGCCACATAACGGCTGATTAAGCCGCTCGGATTCCCGTCTTGCCGGGGCAAGTAACTGAATCCGGTCAGGTCGTGATTCTGTCCTAAATCGATCACCATCTGCTGGGGCAGTGATGTTTCATCGGATAACCAGAACGTTGCCAGATCGCTATCCACCGCCATCGCGAGGTCGCCCCCTCTGAAACCACTTTCAATAACCGTCCAGCGCGACCGGTCCAACCCCTGGCGTTCCTGCTGCTGAGCAGAAAAATCAATCTGCGCCTCACGGAACAGCCCGAAGTCACTTAATGTGGAAGCCACGGGTGCAAACAGACGCAGACGTAGTTTGGTAACCGTTACGGGATTTTGCAGGGGAATAATCCGACTGGACCCTATACTCGTGGCCATGGTTAGGGGATACCAAGCATCATTTTCCCAAACATCCACCCAAACACTGTCTAGGCGCTGCCCCAGTTTGATATTCTCGCGCAATCGAATCAAATCGAACGTCTGCTCCCCATCTAGTTCGATGACCAGTTCGGGGTTCGTCACGTCATCGTCCGTCGCCCAATAGCTATAACGATCATCATCCAATACATTGGCAGGTCCGTAAGGCTTCTCCCTTCCATTCCGTATATTGGAAGCTGTTAAACGGGCGTTATCGGCATAGTTTACCGCAAAGGTTTGAGCCACTTTCTCTCCAAACCCTTCCAATGAAGCAACATCGTTGGGGTGCAATACGCCATCTTTATTTGGTGCCAAGCCGAGGTTGAATGCGGCACCACGCCCTACGCTCTTGAGGTATAAGTCAAACAAATCACTTGGCGACTTGACCTGGTCGTCCTGTTCGGGATGGTAAAACCAACCCGGTCTGTGTGGCACGTCACACTCGGCCGGGATCCAATACTGACCGTCGCGTTGTCCGGAGCCAAGGAAACGCTCGTCGACATGCCCTGGTGCTGCCTTGCCCCCTTCGGGACCAATCGGGGTAAACGTTGCCCAAGAAGTTTCCGGAGCGATGCCGCGTTCGTTGCCGACCCAGCGGGTGTCCAAACCTACATCACTAAAAATAACGGCCGTGGGTTGCATCTTGCGGGTAAGTGCCCAAGTTTTCTCTTCCCATTCGTAATACGTGGAACGGTCGATCCGACGGGTTTCGTTAGCACCGCCGTAGTAGCCATCGCCTCCGTTCGCGCCATCGTGCCAACTGGTAAACAGCTCGCCATATCCTTCGTATAGCTCACGGAGCTGCTCGCGATAGGCATCGGCATAGGCCTCATTGCCGTATTCGGAATGGTTACGATCCCATGCCGATACGTAGACACCAAATTGCATTCCCTGCTTTCTAGTCGCCTCTTCAAACTCCTTAACCATATCGCCTTGCCCTCCACGCCAAGGGGTATTCGCAATGTTATACTCGGTCGTGTTAGTTGGCCATAGGCAAAAACCGTCGTGGTGCTTAGCTACGGAAATCAGTCCCTTGAACCCGGCGGACTTCGCAGCGGCAGCAATCTGATCGGCATCGAAATGAAGTGGGTTGAACAGCTCCACCGGGGCATCCCCAAATCCCCATTCCTTATTCTGGAAGGTCGTAGGCGTGAAATGGATGAGGCAATACATCTCCATTTCGTGCCAATTTAACTGGGCTTCAGTGGGAAGCGGACCATAAGGTGCCGGAGCGTCGTCCATGTTGCCCGTATCCTGGCAACTCCACAAAGAAATAGCTATTAATAAAGGTAAAATATATCGTACAATCATCATGGTTAGCTTGGTGAGTGTGCCTAAACAAGTACTTATGCCGATAAAAATAACAGTTTTTGCCGTCTTAGCCAGTAGGATGTTAAGATTTGTTACTGTTTAGCTAATATCACAGTACGGCAAGGCTCCATTAATAAATAATTGAGAACTGAAAATCCAATGGCTTAAAATGCTTGAGCAACTCTTCAACCAATTGGTCTCCGTGCTTGACGTAGAGCAATCCGAAATTTTCCGAGCGTTCCTGCAATTCGCCTCCGGGAAAAAGCTTGTCCTTAATCCGGTCGATTTGGATGAGTGCATCTTCGTGGTTATGCTTGTCTGCTTTCAGCAACTTCTTTTCCAGGTTATTGATTGCTTTTTTCAAACGCGCTTTGACCGCATCGGTACTAGGCCCCAATGTCGGGTCGATCTTATGTGCCCGAAGTTTGATTTTCGCAAAAATGGCGTTAAACTCCATCCACTCATCTTTCAGGTTGAGTCGATGTTTGGTTTGCCGCCTGACGTATTCGTTCTTCAACTCCTCGGTGCCCTTAAAAATACTTCGGAAGGTCAGATCCAACCGGAGAATCTTTACAGCCAGGGAGTCATCGGTAACGATAGCCGAATTGCGTGGTACCAGGATAGGAAAGTCGACACCGTAATCATCAAAAACGGATTTCAATTGCAACCAATATGCGATTTCAGCTCCTCCGCCTATATACGCTAGGTTGGGCAGAATTAACTCCTGATAAACCGGACGCATGACCACATTGGGGCTGAAGCGCTCCGGAGTTTCATTTATCGCCTGCCTTAGGGCATCGTCATCAGCAAAATACTGGTCCTTGCGCAACACCTCATATCGCCCATCATTCAATTTGACGATGCGCTCACGGTAGGTATCTGTCAGGTAAAAAAAGTTGATTTCTCGGGGCTGTACCTGGCTCTTATATCCTGCTTCTTCGAGCTTTGCCGAGGTATCCATAATAGCCTGATAGCTGCCCGACTGCTGAATATCCCGCCCCATGATGGGAGCAAACACCTGCTTTAGTTCCGGCCTATCCGCATCGAAGACAACCAAACCGTATTCGCCAAAAAGCCCATCGACCAAATAGCGTGTCGCATCGGCCAGCGTTTGGTGTCCGAGATAGGCCGCCTCCACCAACTTGGCCAGCTTTTCCGAATTATCCGAAAGGCCCAAAAAATTCTGGTATGTCCGGACAACCTCCTCCATAGACTCGGTAGACATCCTACCCGTCGCCGAAACGGCTGGCGTGTCCCACGCGATTTTTTTGCCTGACAGCTTGGTGTGGTTAATCTCAGCAAAATCATGGTCTTCCGTTGCCATCCAATAAACCGGCACAAAATTTTTATCGGGAAATTCAGCTTTCAGATCCCGGGCCAGGCGTATTGCCGAAACAATTTTGAAAATAAAATACAAAGGTCCGGTAAAGATGTTGAGTTGGTGTCCAGTGGTTACCGTATAGGTATTTTCGTTATTCAGGGAGCTAATCGCCTCCGCCACTTGTGGCGATTGAGCCAGCAGTCCACCGTATTGGGTCCGAAGGCTTTCGACCAACAGCGTACGGTTTGTTTTTCCTTTTTTCTGCTCGATTTGCTTCCGAAAGCCTGCCATGTCCGGCGTGTTACCAAAAAACGGCTTGACACTCTCTTTTTGGTCCAGATAGTCTAAAAGGAGTTTCGAAAAACTCTTGGTATCCCTATATGCTATGTATGTTGCCTTCATCTAACCGAATGTTTCCCTTACGGCCGGATTGCCTATCCGCATAGGACCGTTACCTACAAATGTAAGACTTGGCCGCCAAGGTAAAAATGATTAACAATTATTTGACAATCGTTCCATACAAGTCGAAATCCGTCGCCTGATCGATACGGACCTGGTGGAATCGTCCGATATTGGCAAACTGATTAGCTGCTGGAATAAGCACTTCGTTGTCTACTTCGGGCGAGTCGAATTCCGTACGCCCGACAAAGTGATCGCCCTCCAGCCTGTCGATCATGACCGTATACGTTTTCCCGATTCGGGATTGGTTGATTTCGTAGGATATCCCTTGCTGGATATCCATAATCGCTTCCACACGGGCTTCCTTTTCTTCCTCAGGCACATCATCTACCAAAGAATGTGCATGGGTTTTTTCCTCGTGCGAATAAGTAAAGCACCCCAATCGGTCAAACTTTGTTTCGGCCACCCATTCCTTCATTTCCTCATGGTCCCCCTCCGTCTCGCCCGGATAGCCGCAAATCAAGGTCGTGCGCAGTGCGATATCCGGCACCTTGTCGCGAATGGCATCAACCAGGTCGAGGGTTTTCTGTTTATTAATACCGCGTCTCATGGATTTGAGCATGGAATCGCTGATGTGTTGCAGGGGCATATCCAAGTAGTTGCAGATGTTGTCGCGCTCGTTCATCACATCAAGGATATCCATCGGGAAGCCCGAAGGGTAGGCGTATTGCAGGCGAATCCATTCGATACCGTCTACATCTGAAAGGTGACGAAGCAAATCGGACAAGTTTCGCTTGCCGTACACATCTAATCCGTAGTAGGTCAAATCCTGCGCTATAAGAATCAGTTCCTTGGTTCCGTTACGGGCCAGGTGTTTGGCCTCCTTGACCAACTGGTCAATGGGTTTGGAAACATGCTTACCGCGCATCAGCGGTATGGCACAAAACGAACAGGGTCTGTTACAACCCTCGGCAATCTTGAAATAGGCATAATGCGAAGGCGTAGTCAGCATCCGCTCGCCCACCAATTCATATTTGTAATCAGCACCCAACGTCCCCAGGAGCTCTTGCAGGTCATTGGTGCCGAAGTACGCATCCACATTTGGAATTTCCGTTTCCAATTCGGGCTTGTAGCGCTCGGAGAGGCAGCCTGTTACGATAACCTTATTTACCCTGCCTGCATCTTTCAATGCGCTGTATTCCAGAATGGTGTCGATAGACTCCTGCTTAGCGTTATCGATGAATCCACAGGTATTGATGACAACGATATCGTCCTCACGGATATTTTGCGCCTCGTGCACCACATCCATTTGGTTGCCCCGGAGCTGCCCCATCAGGATCTCACTGTCATGTATATTTTTCGAGCACCCCAACGTGACCACGTTGACCCGGGGTTTCCTCCCTGCGCTTTTAGGCGCTTCCTTCCGTTCCTTTGTTTTCATCTATTTTTCTTTTCCCCTTAGCTATCAACTGAACAGCGAATCGACAAATTCCTGCTTGTTAAACAATTGCAGGTCGCCGATCTTTTCGCCTACACCGATATACTTAACGGGGATTTTAAATTGGTCGGAGATACCGATGACCACTCCTCCTTTGGCAGTACCGTCGAGTTTGGTCAGTGCCAAGGCATTGACATCCGTAGCCTCGGTAAACTGCTTGCATTGTTCGATGGCATTTTGGCCGGTTGAGGCGTCGAGTACCAAGAGGATTTCATGCGGAGCATCAGGCACGATGCGACTCATGACTTTTTTTATCTTGCCCAATTCGTTCATCAGCGTTACCTTGTTGTGCAACCTGCCGGCCGTATCGATAATGGCCACATCGTCACCATTCGCCACTGCAGATTTCACGGTATCGAAAGCAACCGAAGCCGGGTCCGATCCCATGGGCTGGGCTACTACCCGAACGCCGACCCGTTCGCCCCACAACTGGATTTGGTCAACTGCCGCCGCCCGAAACGTGTCTGCCGCACCTAACACAACCTTGTTGCCAGCCTCTTTGAGTTGGTGGGCGAGTTTGCCGATAGTCGTCGTCTTGCCTACACCATTGACGCCAACGACCATAATCACATAGGGCTTATGGTCGCCATACTCAAAATGCTCAAAATCAGCGCTGTTATTTTCAGCCAGCAACCCTTGGATTTCTTCACGCATTAAGGCATTTAGTTCTTTGGCATCCACGTATTTATCCCGAGCCACACGGGCCTCCAGCCGCTCGATGATTTTAAGCGTGGTTTGCACCCCCACGTCGGATGTAACCAGTACTTCCTCCAGGTTGTCCAGCACCTCGTCGTCCACGGTCGATTTGCCGATCATGGCCTTGGTCACTTTAGACAGGAATCCTTCCTTAGTTTTTTCCAAACCCTTGTCCAATGCTTCTTTGGCTTCGGGTGTTTGCTGTTTCTTCTTGAAAAAATCGAATAATGCCATACGTAAATAAAGTATAGCCCGGCCCATGCCGTGGCGCACACAAAGTTAGCGATTTATTAATCCACAAAAAAAGCCCTTCCGGTTGTCTCCGAAATGGCTTTCCTAAAAGATCGTATCAGGTCGTTTTATTCCGCCTCCGCACCTTCGATAACAGACTGTTTAGCCAACTCGACGGCTTCCTTAATCTGATCGTTGTGCGCGATGAGTTCCTTAAACGTATAGGCACCGGTTTTGGGTGATCTCACAGCTGTGATAACTTTCGTATAGTCTTTACCCTTACCGCTCTTGAGTGATGCTACTGCCTTCTTTGCCATGTTGGTATAATTTTAAATCGGTATAAACCCGAAATGTTACTTAATCTCCTTGTGGACTGTCACTTTGCGCAATACGGGATTGAATTTTTTCAATTCCAAACGCTCAGTCGTGTTTTTCTTGTTCTTGGT
>CAZXSL010000100.1:0-11694 GCA_964643235.1 uncultured Sphingobacteriaceae bacterium
AATCAGCTTTTTTTGAAAATAATATATATAGTTATGATACATTAGTCGATAACATGATCAACAAGCCTCAACCCGCCTACAAGTTCTTCCGGTCAGTCTGTCCAGGATGGGATAATTCGGCCAGACGAGATCGGAATGCGACCATTTTTCACGGCTCATCCCCGGATAAATTCAAACAATGGGTACGGCGTGTTGCCGAGGAAACGACATCACATTTTGAAGGTGACGAACAACTGATGTTTATCAATGCATGGAACGAATGGGGTGAGGGCTGTCATTTGGAGCCGGATCAGCGGTATGGGCGAGCGTACCTAGAGGCTTTGAAAGAAGGTCTCAAACTTTGATTTTTCCAGACTAGTGAGTAAGTTAGCATAACTACGAATGGATGAAGCTCCAGCAATTCCACTTTAAGATAATAGGACCTTTATGCTGTACGGGGTTTATCATTGTTCGCACGACAATAAACTAGCCAGACTATGAATATCTCCTTAAAAAGGCCGAAAAAAGTGCTTGTTGGCACTCGTCATCTCTATCAAGTAGGTGGATCAGAACTCTACACGATCGACCTTTTACGTGCGTTAAAAAGTCGCCAAGACGTAGAGGTCGAGTTTTTCACATTATATGAAGGTGAGCTTTCGGAGCGAGTGGAAAGAGAGTATGGCATTCCGTTTATGTCCAAGGAAAAGTATGATATTATCTTCGCATCGCATACGGTTACAGTCGATGCGCTCCGAAAGCGAGGCCCCGTGATTCAAATCTGTCACGGTATCTTCCCAGAGGTAGAACAACCTTTCCCTTATGCAGACTACCATGTAGGCGTCAGCCAGGAAATATGTGACCATTTACAAAAAGAAAATTATGCAAGCCAGCTTGTATTAAACGGTTTAGACCTTGAGGAAAAACGCCCGCAGGGCACACCTAGTGACGAATTGAAAACGGTTTTGTCGTTATGCCAAAGTGAGGAAGCAAACGAGCTGCTGGCAAAGGTCTGTACACGTGCAGGTGTAGAACTGTTCCACTATAATAAAAACAAGAATCCCACATTCAACATCCAAGATGAAATTAACAAAGCCGATATGGTAGTGGGGATCGGCCGATCGATTTACGATGCCATGGCCTGCGGACGGCCCTGCGTGGTTTTCGATTGGCGCGACTACAACGGCAACAAAGGGGATGGCTACCTCCACCCACACCTGTTCGACCAATACGTCCAAACCAATTGCTCCGGGCGATACCGCAACATGGAGATGGACGAAGATGACTTGCTCAGGGAGTTTGGCCAATATAACGCCCAAGACGGCTTACAACTCCGACAGATTGCGGAAGAACGGTTGGATATCAGAAAAACTGCGGAAGAATTGCTCCAAATCGAACAGAATATCGATATACAGGCAAAATTCGCCAAGTGGAAACGTGTGTCAAAACACAGACTCCAGCGCGTCAATAGGTCGATTGAAAAACGTTTACCGAAGTTTGGGTAGCCGGAAGCCTCTGTTTGCACACACGCGTCGGCAATGGAACTATTCGGTAAATTTTTTGGAACAACTATTATACACTAGCTTAACGTCACTCACGTCGCTATGGTAGTCTTCAAATTCAACCCTGATCGATGCACATGTATATCCAAATGACGGAGCAATAGTATTGCAAGCAGGGCACATTATGTTTGGAAAATATACAGTTTCCCCTTTATAAATACCAGAATAGAGGTTACTTTCCATCGTTCCCTCACTCGTGCAGCTTAACTCATTTTCAAACAATTTGAACATGCGCAGTGCGCATTCTGAAGCGTTCAATTGCTGACTTTCTTTATTACAGCTAACGAAAACCAGAACGGCAATTAACGTCATTAATATTCCTTTCATCGTGGTCATTTTTAAATAGACGTACTAAACCCGGGATTCGCTACAGGTGACTGTTTAAAAAGTCGAGCGGGTAGCACTTATCTGCATCCTTCAACTTCATTACTAACGACATCCATGCTTATGATCAGCCATATACACAAAAAAGCCCAACATTATAGTCGGGCTTTCCAGGATTTTATGTTATAGGCAGAAGCCCAGTTTAATCCATGATGGTAATCTTGATGGTATTCGTCTTGCCTTTCAGGTGCAACGGGGTAGATGCCGTGTTAATAACCACCTCACCAACGCGAACCAGTTTCTTCTCCTTCAGCACGCGGTTTACATCGTTAATGCTTCCGTCAGTACTTTCAAATTTGTCGTAGAAAAACGTTTTGACACCCCAGAGTAAGCTCAGGGTATTCAGCAGTCTCTTATTTCCCGTAAAGATATAAATATCAGCATCCGGGCGGTAGCTCGAAATTTCAAAAGCGGTGTACCCCGACGAGGTCATCGCCACGATGGCCGAGGCACTGGCTTTTTCCGCCAAGTATATCGATGAGCCACAAATCGCATCCGGGATCATGGACTCTTCGACGTATTCCGATTTCTTCGCGATATAATATGGGTACGATGTCTGCTCGACATGCACGATGATTTTGCTCATGGTGTCAATGACGATCTCAGGGAATTCGCCCACGGATGTCTCGCCACTCAACATGACTGCATCGGCACCATCCAACACCGAGTTGGCCACGTCGTTGACTTCAGCCCGGGTAGGGCGAGGCGTGGTGATCATACTTTCCAACATCTGGGTGGCGATGATGACCGGTTTTGCTGCGTTGCGGCATTTCTTGACAATCATTTTCTGCAAAACGGGCACTTCCTCCATCGGCATTTCCACACCGAGGTCGCCACGAGCCACCATGATACCGTCTGTAGCGGCGATGATGGCGTCAATGTTATCAATTGCCTCAGGTTTCTCGATTTTAGCAATGACTCCTGCGGTCTTTCCTTTCGATTTGATAATCTCTTTCAAGCGGATAATGTCTTCGGCTTTACGCACGAACGACATGCCAATCCACTCGATATCGTGTTCGAGTACGAAGTCCAAGTTGATCAAGTCCTCTTCGGTCAAACTTGGGATGGAAACGTTGGTATTGGGCAGGTTTACCCCTTTTCGGGAAGTCAACACCCCTCCATGTACCACTTCGCATGTTACGGTGTCTTTGCGGTTGGTGGTCAAAACACGCAGCTGAATCTTTCCATCATCCAACAAGATGATTTCCTCTTCGCGCACATCCTGCGGAAAAGTATCATAGGTAATGTAGATCCGCTTCTCATCACCAATCAGCTCCTGAGTGGTTATTTCCACTTGTGTACCATTCAACAAAACGGCTCCTCCCTCCTTCATTTTCCCTATCCGGATCTTCGGACCTTGGAGGTCGGCCAGCATGCCGATATTGACGTTATACTCTTTGTTGATTTCCTTGATGGTGTTGATTACCTGCAAGTGATCCTCGTGGCTACCATGCGAAAAATTCAAGCGGCATACATCTACGCCCTTTTCGATCATGCTTGCCAATACTTCCTTCTTTGCCGAAGCCGGGCCCAAGGTGGCCACGATTTTTGTACGCTTCTGGACTTTTTCCATGTATTTATCTATTAACTGTTAATCTCTATTCGATATGCCCTTTTTGGTGCGATACCCCCATCCAGAGCAAGTGCAAAGATAGGTGTACTTTCTACACAAAGGCTATTTTTGTTTCAAAAAATCAGATTTTCCTTCGATTTCAACTTTTCGGGCTGTATTTCGCCTGCCACTAAAACATCCGGTATCGCGTTGATTCCCTCGTCCAATGCTTGGAGATCATCATCGTCGATAAAGCTTTTGATGATGAGAAAAAAATCTGTTTGTCTCATTTCGGGCACAAGCCATCCTCCATCGTAGCCCTTGTTAGCGATCAAGTAGAGCTCCGATTCCGAATCGTCATTAAGGTGTGCATATTTACTGAAATAAGACGGATTATCGGCATTGACCAACCAAACTTCGTGATCGTCTGCCTTACCCAGACTGAGCCCTGTATTTTTATTGATAAAATGGCACAGGCGATAATCTTTTAAAGGGCTCGATATCGCAAATAGAACGAAGTCTAAATCTAATTCGTATTTTAAGGTAAACTTATTCAAGAAAAAGCGGTCAATATTTGCACCCTACAAACTTAACCATTTTTTTGTTTAGAGCTCCACGATGAGCAAAACTTATTCTTTAAGAAACGGTTAACAAATAATCCATCCGGATGTGAGACCAGTTGTCCAATCTCTACATGTTGTTTATGGAAGCGCAGGTTTGAGCGGCATTTCAGCTAGCAAAAACCAGTTTATTTGCCAGTGCAACCTCTTCCATGGAGATGCTATGCGGTTTACCGGGATAGACCTCGACCGTAACATCAGCGCCATGGTTGGTCAAAATCGTTTCGCTCTCCCTGATTCTGCTAACGGGCACATGGGGGTCGTCATCCCCTGCGGTAATCAACACAGGTGTACCACCAAAGCCATCTTGATAATTCGAGGTATCCAGTTCACCTCCAACCAACCCTCCGGTAAACGCCACGACGCCGCCGTATCGCTTGGCGTGGCGCCCCGCATACTCCAAAGCTAGGCAAGCCCCCTGCGAGAACCCGACAAAATAAATATTTTCGGCGGCAATCCCCTCAGCTACAGCTTCTCGGACAGCATAGTCAACCAATTCTACAGCTGAGTCTAACGCCGGTTGGTTTTGTGCTGTGGGAGCCATAAAACTGTATGGGTACCAACTGTTATTCGTCGCCTGTGGCGCTAGTAGCAGCACCTCGCCTAAAGCGAGATGCTGGCCCAGAGAAAGGATATTTTCGGCGGTACTGCCTCGGCCATGTATCATGACCACCGCTTTCTTTGCTTGTGCGCCCGCGGGATCACGTCGCACAATTTGTTTATGATGCGTATATGCCATTACACTCCTCCTTAACTTAATTTCGGTAACACATTTTCAATCTGTTCGCGGCTCGACTCGTATTGTGCAGGTAATTTCAGTGTGCTTCCTAACTCTTCAACTGACTCGTCCGTTGCAAAACCGGGGTTGTCCGTTGCAATTTCGAACAGTACGCCTCCCGGCTCCCTGAAATACAAGGAATAGAAATAATTGCGGTCAATTTTTTCGGTAATATGCAAACCCCTCTCTACAATTTTATTCCTGAAATACAGTAGTGAAGCCTCATTGTTGACACGGAATGCCACATGGTGCACCGACCCACCGGCCACCACACCGCGCTCCTCGCCCAATGCTTCCACCAAATCGATGATAGCGGCTTCCTGTACCGCATCCGTGATAAAGCGGTAGCGATTGACATGCTGTTCGAGCAATCGATAACCAAAGACCTCGGTCAAGATGGCAGCCGTAGCATCCATATTCGTTGTGGTAATGGTTACATGGTGAAACCCGCGTATGGCGTGCTCTGCCGATACGCCTTCGGTAGTCCACGGCTTGCGATTATCTACTGATTTGGGTACGGTAAGTTCTATCTTCAAGCCGTCACGATCCAAAAACGTCAGGTATTGCTCCCCGAATTTTTCAGCCGGCTTGTTGTAAATCACGTTATTGGCTTCCAGGCGGTTCAACCAAAAGTCGAGACTACCTTCAGGTACGGCATAGCCTACTTCCGTTACTTGCCCCGTGCCCCGCTTGCCCGTACGCACGCGGTCGCCCCAAGGAAAAAACGTCATAATGGTGCCGGGTGTACCCACCTCATCCCCAAAATAGAAATGATAAGTCTGCGGGTCGTCGAAGTTAACGGTTTTCTTGACGAGCCGCTGCCCCAGTATGCGAGTATAAAAATCGTGATTTTTAACAGCGTCACCGGCTATCGCCGTAACGTGGTGTATACCTAAAATCTTGTTGTCCATGACATGCTCCTTTTTTATGTTTATACAAAAGTAAGGAGACATGGTTTGCTGTGCATTGACCTAGGATAAGAAAGGGGTTGCTAGGGCATCACGTTTGAAACCTGCCCTCTTGACTCCCTAAACAACCTGCCCGTCCAGGAGCTCGACAATCCGGTTGCCATACTCGGCGTTTTTCTCCGAATGGGTAACCTGCACGATAGTCACGCCGTCCTCTTCGTTAAGTTTCTTGAAAAGCATCATGATTTCTTCTCCCTGCCTTGAGTTAAGATTGCCCGTCGGCTCATCGGCCAGTAACAGCTTGGGTGTCGTAGCTAAGGCCCGTGCAATGCCCACCAATTGCTGCTGCCCGCCCGACAACTGGTTTGGGAACAAGTCTTTTTTACCAACTATCCCAAAGCGATCGAGCATATCGCCTACGATTGCTTTGCGCTCGCCACTTTTCAGGTTCTTGTAGATCAGCGGGGTTTCGATGTTTTCGTACACCGTCAACTCGTCGATAAGGTGATAGGCCTGGAAGACGAAGCCCACGTGTTGCTTGTACAAGGCGGACCGCTGCCGTTCCTTTAACCCCAAGACGGGTTCGCCCATAAAGAAGTATTCACCCTCATTAGGCTCGTCCAACAAACCGAGGATATGCAACAAAGTCGATTTCCCTGAACCCGAAGGCCCCATGATGGATACAAACTCGCCTTCGGCAATCCGGAGGCTGATGTCTTTCAGCACAAACGAGCGGCTACCGCCCACGTTGTACCATTTGAATATGTTATTTAATTGTATCATTTCCCTAGTTTCCGCCCATGCTATCCGTTTGGCGCACGGCATCAAATTTATCGATAATCAACAGCTGAGTGCCAAATTCCTTACCAAGTCTACAACTAATTAAAAGCAAGTTAGTTTTTACACCTTTTAAAGCTATTCATCCCTCAAACTATCGGCTGGATTAGCCTTTGCTGCCCGTACCGATTGAAACGTAACCGTAAGCAGGGCAATGGCCAACGCTACCACACCCGCTAGGGCAAACATCCACCACTGCACGGTAATTCTGTAAGCGAACGTAGCTAGCCATCGGCCTGCCAGCAGGTAGGCCAACGGAAGTGCTATGAGGTTAGCCAACACGAAGACACGCAAAAACGGCTTGTTGAGCTGCACGAATAGCTGCCCCGCCGAGGCCCCTAACACTTTGCGGATGCTCAACTCTTTTTGCCGGACACTAATACTGTATGCCGACATGCTAAAGAGCCCCATTATAGCAATAGTGAGAGAGAGAATGGTAAAGGCCTTAACCGCCGACTCCATTTGCTCCTGCTTCGCATGTAAGGCTGCGTATTTTTGATCGATGAACTCGTAGTCGAAGCGTTCGCCGTCCAATCGGTTGATGGACCCCCAGTCCTTCTCTAGGGCGGCCAATGTCTGCGACGCCGCCCCTGGTTTCATCTTGACTAAAATCTCGGTTTTGAATTGCCCGCAGGCACTAGCAATCGAGTAAACAGTCGGGCGGACCCGCTCCTCGAAGCCATGCATCTTACTGTCCTTGACCACTCCGATGATACGGAAGTCCGTATCACAACCACGGATAGTTTGCCCCACGGGGTTAGACATAGCAAAGGATTTTGCCAAGGTTTCATTGACGAGGGCCCCATGTAAAGAATCGGCTGAAAAGTTCTCCGTCAAGGGCCTTCCTTGCAGGAGCTCCATCCCCATCGTTTCCACATAATCAAAATCCACGGCGATGTGCTCCACTTGCCGCACATCGTTGATGTGGGTAAATTCCCGCTCAGCGGGGTTGATACCCCCGGGAATGCTGGATGCCACTGTCGCAAACTCAATACCTGGATAGGCTTGCATCCGATCCCGAAAGGGCTTAAAATCCGCTGGGGTATTGAGTAGTGCCGCATTCTTAATATACACCACCTGTGCCGGCTCAAAGCCTTTGTCTCCATCACGCATATAATCCATCTGCCGGTTGAAGATGAACATACCAAAGATGAACACCATGGCGATGACAAACTGAAACGCCAATAGTGCATGGCGAAACCAAGCTGTACGGTGGCTCGTCTGAAAATTACCTTTTAAGATCGTAACCGGATGGTACCCCGAAAGAATAACGGCCGGATAACATCCGGACACCAAGGTTGTAAGCAATGCGGCTATTAGTAACTGCCACGCAATCCGACTATCCACCGCAAAAGCAGCTAAGTCGTAAGCCAGCCACTTCTCTAACCCATTACGACAGAGCACCACTAATCCCCAAGCCAACGCAGCGGCAAACAAACACTGGAGCAATACCTCACCCAAAAACTGTAGCGTCAGCCGCGCTCGGGTAACGCCAAAAATCTTTTTAACCCCGATTTCCTTGGTCCGCCTGTTGGCCTGCGCAATCATCAAGTTGGCGAAGTTGATACTGGCTAACAGAAGGATAACACCGGAAAGGATGGCTAAGGTCCAAACCGTAATGTATCCCGTATTGGAACCATGTCGGGGACGCAGATGCAAGTTAGCCAACGGATCAAGGTAGGTTTCTCCGTTTGCGAAAGCGGACGTGACCACGTGATGCTGCTGGGATATTTCCTGTTTGTATACCTGCTGAATCTTATGCTCCAGTTGTCCGATATCCGTTCCCGGTTTTACTTGAATATACGTTTGGTAGGGAAGCGGGTCACCTAGGTTGTCCCCCGCGAGATCTGGTTTGAAAAAGATGGCATCATAGGTCAGGTTGGATAAGCCACGCGCTTGTGCAACACCGTATATATATGGAAAATAGCCACTTTGTTCGCTATGAACGATTATTTGCCGAGGCTCGAAGATTGCGTCGGAGCTTAGCGGGAATAAGGCAGTGGCTATTTCGGGCGTTACCAAATTCAATTCAGGCTGCTCCCCTACCGTAAGCGACGGATCGTACGCTTCAATACCGAACATCTTGGCAATGGAAAGGTCTGCCGTTTTCCAGTCTTTTACCATCGCCTCGCCATCTTCGTGGATAAACGGTGTTTCCCAGAGGAAATAGGATACCCGTCCGACGTCAACCAACTCGGGCAGTTGGGCTTTAATGGCATTCGCCAAATCCGGAGGCGTGAGGTCCGTATTATTTCCCTGATAAGTCAGCCCCACTAAATAGATGTTTTCATAATTCGGGTTCCAGCTATCGTAGCTCCTTTCGCGATTGATATATAGGTGTGCGAGGATAAACCCCGTGAACCCCAATGCCAACCCCATGACATTGAGGAAAGTAAATAATTTCGAGCGCAACACGTTGCGCCAAGCGATCTTCAAATGTGTAATTATCATGACTTCTATTTAGATGATTCACACCTATGCACGTCTACGATCTTGTACCAAAAACACCACCAAAAACACACCTAACTGACAATCAGAATCTTACAAGCAAACCAAAAACTAATACTGTCCGATATCGGACAGTCAAGTGTTCGATATCGAACACTACAGACAAAACGCTTAAAACTATCTAACTGAAAACCAATGGAGTAACATTATGGCACAAACTTATCTATAAATAGTCAGCCATACCCGCCGAGATCGGCTATATTACGAGAAAACGGGGAGGCTGTGGCCATGTGCCGCATTAATGATTCAAGATATATGGACAGAGCATTACCAAAAAAAACGTGGACCAGCAAACGGATTACCCTTGCCTTAGGGATTGTGGGCATCATCACACTGATCCTGGCCAGTTATTATTTCACCAGTGGCAATACCCGGCTGAACGTAGATGCCGAACGGATTACGATTTCAACGGTTAAGGAAGATTCCTTCCGGGAGTTTATCCCCGTCAACGGAACGGTGCTCCCTATCAGCAGTATTTTCCTCGATGCGTCCGTGGGTGGACGTGTGGAAGAAAAATATGTAGAAGACGGAGTTCATCTCAGAAAAGGCGATCCCATCATGAGGCTTTCGAACACGGATTTGGAGTTGAGCCTGGTAACCCAGGAAACGCAGGTGTATAACAACCTGACCCAGATGCAAATTGCGCAAACTAATGCACAGACAACGTCCATCGCCAACCGCAACCAAATGGCGGATGCCGAGAATGCCCTGAAGGAGGCCAAGCGCATATATGACGTCAACAAAACCCTGTTCGAACGCAACGCAATCGGTTCGCAGGAATACCAACAAGCAAAAAACAATTACGATTACCAATTGGAGCGTATCAAGCTGACGCGCGAGAACATTGTGCAGGATTCGATCAGAAGCGTACAAAACCTACAGCAAAACAAACAACTGTATGCCAGCGGTATGTCGGCATTAGAGCTCATGCGCCGAAAAGTAGGCGACTTGATCCTCCGTGCGCCCGTTGATGGGCAGCTAACTTCTTTTGACGCGGAAATAGGCCAAAGCAAAAACCCCGGGGAACGCCTTGGTCAAATCGACGTGCTGACAGGCTTCAAGGTACGAGCGGATATCGACGAGCACTATATATCGCGTATCTACCCCGACTTGGAAGGCGAGTTTAATTTTGCCGGCAAGACGTACAAGCTCGTCATCCGCAAGGTGTATACACAAGTAACGAGTGGCCGTTTTCAGGTCGACCTGGAATTCGCAGATGAAGTACCCGAAGGCATCCGTCGCGGGCAAACCCTTCAAATACGCCTAGCACTCAGCGACGAAACCAAGGCGATCTTGCTCTCTAAAGGCGGATTCTACCAGCAAACGGGAGGCAACTGGGTGTTCAAGTTGACCGATGACGGCAAAACCGCCTACCGGGTAGATGTCCAGCTAGGCCGCCAAAACCCCGACTATTACGAAGTGATTAGTGGGCTGGAACCCGGCGACCAGGTCGTGACGTCAAGCTACGAGACCTACGATCGGGTACAGGAACTACGGATTAGCAACTAGTGCAGGCGGATGACTATTCTTCCCCCAACGCACGGTGCAGGAACAGTTTGAAAGGGTACATGGCTTCGGCCCGCTTCACAAGTGTCGCGATGCCGTCCGTGGCAGTCAAATCAACGTCGGGTAGTGTCGTGAGAGCCGTAAAACTCTTGAGCCTGAGGAGCTCGATATGGGGGTTTGATTCGTCGTATCCCATGGGCGAACGCTTCAGGGTGTCGGTCTTGTCCAACAGGCAATGCGTGGAAAAACGTGTGTCTGCCAGGATATCCACCAGCTCATCCCCACTGTAGTCTATCTCCTGCCGGATAGCTGCCAGATGTTCCTTCTCGGGGCGCCAGTACCCACTAGCAAAGAAACTGTTCCCCGGTTGGATGTGCAAGTAATACTCGGGGCCATTGATGTTGCGGCCTGCGGTGGAGATACCAGCACCCAGCCAGTTTTTATAGGGGGTTTTGTCTTTGCTAAACCGGGTGTCGCGATAAATCCGGAATAAGCACTTACTCACGGGAATATCTGCTGGGATATACCGGTCAATTGTCGACAGCCCAAGGATGAGTCCCTGCACAAAATCCTTCATGTTTTGCCATGCGTCTTCATATTGATCGCGGTGTTCCTGAAACCACTCGCGGTCATTATTGCTAGCCAGTTGGCGGAGAAAAGCGTATGTGGATGGTAAGATATGCATTCATTAGGGATAATGGTATTCAACGGTAGCCGAGATAACCAGTGTTTATTATTTTCCTGCCTTCAAGTTCTTTAATTGGTTTTCGAGCGATTGAATGGTTTTGGTTTGCGACTGTATCGTCGCTTCATGGGCCGCGATGATTTTCTCCATCGCCCGAATCAATGATTCGGTCGCTTCCTCCAGATTGGAAGCGAGATATGCCTGTCCGCGCTCTTGGGCAATTAATGAATTACCCTCATACATTTCGCCCTTACCCGTCACCAACCACGAGGGATTAACATCCGGATAGCGGGATAAAATCGTGACTATCGCATCCGAACTTAAGGAAGATGTTTTCTGAATTCCTTTGAAATTAGCATAAGAAAGCCCTAAATCCTT
>CAZXSL010000101.1:0-11629 GCA_964643235.1 uncultured Sphingobacteriaceae bacterium
TATTTTGGGGAGCGGATCAGCCAACTTCGGGCACTCGGGGTCAAAGATATTATTCTGGACCCAGGCTTCGGTTTCGCCAAATCAGTAGCACAGAATTATGAACTGATGGAGGGAATGGAAACCTTGCAGGCCTACGGGATTCCCATCCTGGGAGCCATTTCGCGCAAGTCGATGATCTACAAAAAGCTGGATATCACGCCGGATGAAGCATTAAATGGAACCACGGCTCTCCATGCGGTTCTATTGATGAAAGGTGTCCACATGTTGCGTGTGCACGACGTGAAGGAAGCAAAGGAAGTTGTGGCTTTGTTAGGCTGACTCCCTGCTGATCCTATCCGCACAATTGACCCCATCAATAGCTGCCGATACAATACCACCGGCGTAGCCTGCACCTTCTGCACAAGGATACAATCCTTTGACTTGGGGATGTTGCAGGCTGTCCTTATCGCGCGGGATACGCACAGGTGATGACGTCCGAGATTCTACGCCGACAAGAATCGCCTCATTGGTAAAATATCCCTTCATTTTCTGGCCGAAAATCGGTAATGCTCCTTTTAGTGCATCGTGGACAAACCCGGGGAGAACCTCCGATAAGGGGACACTCTTAACGCCAGGCATATAGGAATTATTAGGCAGATCAACGGACAACTTGCCCTCTACGAAATCAACCATACGCTGTGCCGGGGCTACCACATTACCCCCACCGGCTCGGTATGCGGCTTGCTCCACTTGCCGTTGAAATTCCAATAAAGCAAAGGGGTCGGTATCTGCATGGGCAACATCCGCCAAGTTGACCTGTACAACCGTTCCCGAATTGGCATGGGGGTTATTGCGTTTGGAAGGAGACCAACCGTTGACGACAACTTCACCATGGTCAGTCGAGCAAGGCGCGATGATACCACCAGGACACATGCAGAAGGAGAACACACCTCGGTTGCCCACTTGTTCTACTAAGCTGTAATATGCCGGAGGCAGGTGCTCATTTCGTACGTCGCAATGGTATTGGATACGGTCGATGGTTTGCTGGGGATGCTCAATGCGCACACCTAAAGCAAAAGGCTTAGCTTCGAGCGCCCATTTCTTTTGGCGAAACAGGTAAAAGATATCCCGTGCAGAATGGCCAGTGGCTAAGATCACGTGTTTGCCATGGATACGTGCACCCGAAGCCAGTTTGACACCCGTGACCTGGTTGAATTGGCACTCGATATCAACAACTGCGGTGTCGAAATGGACCTCTCCACCGTGTGCGATAATCGTTTCCCGCATGGCTTTGATGATGTGTGGAAGCTTGTTCGTGCCAATATGGGGGCGTGCATCTACCAAAATATCCTCAGTAGCTCCGTGGGCGACGAATAGCTGAAGTACGTACTGCACATCGCCACGTTTATTGGACCGTGTATAGAGCTTTCCGTCGGAATAAGTGCCCGCACCACCTTCTCCAAAGCAATAGTTCGACTCGGGATTGACGATTCCTGCCTTATTTAAACGGGCAAGGTCTTTTCGACGCTCCTGCACATCTTTGCCTCGCTCCAGGATAATGGGCTTGAAGCCGCGTTCGATACAACGAATCGCTGCAAACAATCCTGCGGGGCCAGCGCCCACGATGATAACAGGCTCCCTATCTGCTACATTGGCATGCGAAAAAGAAAATATTTCAGGGTGCGGAATTTCATCGATGTAGAAAACCACTCGGGCACGGTATACGACGTGGCGGCTGCGTGCATCGATTGAACGTTTTCTGATTTTTGTGCCTTTAATCCGGGATTTTTCGATTTTTAAGCGTGATGCTCCTTGTTGGATAATATACTGTTCGTCGGCGATATAGGCCGGAGGAATGGATAATTCGATCTCGTGCTGCATGGTCTTTGTGTCGGGTATTTATCCCGATGACGTAACAAAGGTATGGATTTTGACGTCAAAGTACGTAAATTAGTGCCGCATAGAACACGGGAGTAAAACTCGTGCGGTCTTTATTTTGTATATATTGATAAATAGAAACACATAACATGAAAAGAATCTTTGTCATCCTAGCAGGCCTGCTGGTTACTATGTCCTTCAGCTCCTGTGGCTACAACACCCTCGTTTCACTAGACGAAAATGTCAAAGGAAAATGGGCACAGGTTGAAAATGCTTACCAACGTCGGGCAGATTTAATCCCAAACTTGGTCAATACGGTTAAAGGGGCTGCTAATTTCGAGCAGGAAACATTAACCCAAGTGATCGAAGCTCGGTCGCGGGCGACATCCGTAACTGTGGACCCTGAAAACCTGACCCCGGAAGCTCTCCAGCAGTTCCAGCAGACACAAGATGGGCTGTCGCAATCATTAGGGCGACTGTTGGTTACCGTAGAGCGTTATCCAGAGCTAAAAGCGAATCAGAACTTCTTGGAGTTGCAGGCCCAGCTCGAAGGTACGGAGAACCGAATCAGTACCGAGCGTCGTGCATTCAACGAGGCAACCCAGCAATACAATACGGCGGTACGCAAATTCCCTAACAACATCATGGCCGGGATATTCGGGTTCAAGCAAAAGGGACACTTCACAGCTGCCGCGGGAGCGGAAACAGCTCCCGAAGTCCAATTCTAAGTGTCTCGTACGCTTTATTTTATCAAGCTGCCCGAGCGGTAGCTGAGTTCCTGTATGTCCTGGGACTTGCCGTACTTTAAAAGTGAGGCATATTGGTATTATTAAGGTTCTGAAACAAGGAAAAAAATCGAAATGCACTTATTGACCGAAGAAGAACAGGAACACGTGATGTACGCCATCAATGTTGCGGAAAACCGAACCTCGGGAGAAATTCGCATTGTGGTGGAACGGACATGCGCCGGAAATGCCTTAGATAGGGCTGCGGATTATTTCCGCTATTTGGCCATGCACCAAACATCACTGCATCATGGTGTGTTAATCTATGTCGCCATTGATGACCACAAGTTTGCCATCATCGGCGACAAAGGGATACATGAAAAAGTGGGCGACGGGTTTTGGGAAGAGACCAAGCAAATTATGGCAAACCACTTTCGGCAAGACGATTTGGTCAGTGGCCTTATAGCGGGTATCGAACATGCCGGACAGCAATTGAAGGAGCACTTCCCTCGTCTGGGCGACGACGTCAACGAGCTTCCGGATGAAATTATCTTTGGAGACGGGAAAAAACTGGACTAGAAACATGGCGAAAACTCGCAATAGATATAAGCCCCTGATGGCGAAATTATTGGTCGGATTACTGGTTGGGATCGGTTGGGTAGGCTCCCTGTGGGCACAAGACTTCCCCGCCAAGCCAAACCGCTTGGTGAACGACTACACGAATACACTGACAGCCGAGCAGGTGGCCCGTTTGGAACGTAAGCTGGTTGCTTTTGATGACACTACATCTACCCAGATTGCGGTCGTGCTCATGCAGTCTGTAGGGCGATACGACATAGCCGATTACGGTACGCGGCTCGCACAGCAATGGGGAATCGGCGGTGCGGAACATGATAACGGTATTCTATTGCTGGCAGCTTTGGGTGATCGTCGAGTGACCATCCAAACCGGTTACGGTGTGGAAGGAGCTGTGCCAGATGCGATAGCCTACCGTATCATCGAGAATGAAATCAAGCCGGCATTTCGGCAAAATGACTATTTCACGGGAATCGACCAGGCAACTGACGCGCTAATCAGTTATACAAAAGGAGAGTATACTGCTTCTCCTCGCAGCCGTGGGGAGGGCGGTGCCGGGGCAGGCATTATCGTGATGCTGATTTTTATTTTCATCGTTGTTTTTATCATTGCCGGGTCGAAAAATTCGGGAGGAGGCAATGGCGGTGGAGGCCGGATGGTTAGTGGTCGTGGTGCTGCAGATGTTTTCTGGACCGGTATGCTCATGGGCGGGATGGGACGTGGTGGAAGCCGCGGTGGTGGATTCGGCGGCGGCTTCGGTGGCGGCGGGTTTGGTGGTGGTGGATTCGGTGGATTTGGCGGCGGTGGGTTTGGTGGTGGGGGTGCAAGCGGCAGTTGGTAAAGCAACATGGGCTTACTCGGGCTAATTGTGTAATATTGAAGTATACTACAAGCAAAATTGGCCAGAGAGCAGACAAATCCATACCGATTACATCAGCCTATTTCCTACCGGTCGGCTCTCTGCGTTTTTGGCGCTTGTCATCCTGCCTTTTCTGTTCGCTTTTTTTATCCAGCGATGGGCTTTCTTGCTTATATTCTTTACCGGTCTGGGGCTGCTTGTTGTCGATCGTGTTCTTCCATCTCACCAAGCACAGGGTATCATTGACGAATTCCCGGGTTCTTTGAAAACACAGAACTGAATGGTACGTCCAGCAACGCAGATTATTTAGGTGTTGACCTGAAGTTTCGTCGTGCTTCAGTTAAATATAGTCAAACAAGAAAAAGTGGCACTCCATTTGGGTAACTTTGTATAAACTGGTAAATAAGAAAAAATAGATATGATCAGGAAAATATTAATGATATGCTTAGGCATCGTGCCCTTAGCGGGTGTTGCGCAAGTTGATTTCTCAGTGATTGGGAAAGTAGACGGTTTGGGTTCTGATGCTAAGGTATACTTGCATTATTTGGCCGGGGATGAATATGTATTGGACTCGACAATGGTAACCGAAGGTTCGTTTAAATTTCATGGCACGGCGAGTGAGCCTTCGCGAGCCACGGTTCTGTTGATGCACCACGGGGAGGATATACGTCAAACATCGGAACCGGACTGGGTCGAAATATACGTCGAAAAGGGTGCGGTAACGATTAGTTCTGCCGACTCCTTGTTGCGGGCCGAAGTATCTGGGGGTAAGCTCAATCGTGATTTTTTAGCGTACAAGACCGAGGTAGCCCCAATTCAAGCAAAAGTAGCTGATCTGAGAAATCGCCATTTTGCCGCGTCGGATGACGAGCGCCACGATCCCGTATTCATTGCTTCTCTACAAGCTGATTTTGAAAATATACAGCAAGAACAACGAAACTTGGATTTCAATTACATGTCAAGCAACCCGAATTCGCTAGTCAGCCTGGATATACTGACCATGTATTTGGAAACCGAGTCGGTAAATGATGTAATCAAACCCATGTACGACCAACTGAGTGCGGCTGTCCGTAATTCGGGCAATGGGAAAGAGATAGGTTCGTATATCCTTTCCGCAGGAGCTACGGAGATCGGTTCGCTGGCGCCCGACTTTACGCTGCCAGATACGGCAAACAACGACTTGGCGCTATCCTCGCTTCGGGGGCAATATGTGCTGATTGATTTTTGGGCAAGTTGGTGTGGCCCCTGCAGGCGCGAAAACCCGAATCTCGTGGCTGCGTACGAAGCCTTTAAGGATAGGAACTTCACGATTTTGGGCGTGTCTCTCGATCGTCCAGGGCAACGCAATGCGTGGATGAAAGCCATCCATGATGATAAACTGCAAGACTGGCCACAAGTATCAGATTTGAAATTTTGGCAATCGGAAGCCGCCCAGTTATACCAGATAACGAGTATACCACAGAATTTTCTTCTCGACCCCGAAGGGCGTATCATCGCGAAGAACCTGCGTGGGCAGGACTTACACGATGCGTTGGCTGAAATCTTAGGCGACTAACCGCCATTATTTCACAAAAGCCAAAGGGGCTGCTTCAGCATGAAGCAGCCCCTTTGGCTTTTGTGAAGTTTTACTGTTAGAGCGACAGGATATTGACGATGCGCATTAGGCTGTCGCTAGGCTGTCCGATGTGTTTAATAGCATTCTCAAACGGAGTATACTGCACCTCGCCGTGGATAAGTCCGGCCATTACGCCTTGCCTGCCCTCAAGCAATCCCTCAACTGCACCCACTCCCAGACGACTGGCAAGCACACGGTCCATACACGAAGGGCTACCCCCACGTTGCATGTGACCCAAGATTGAAACACGGACATCATAGTGCGGGAAATGCTCCCGAATTTTGTCGGCAACAACCATCCCACCGTCCTCGTCTCCTTCGGCAACAATGATGATGCGAGACGATTTGTTCTTCCTTGTCTTATCCATCCGGCTCATGACCGATTTGTAATCAATTTTGACCTCTGGCACAACAACGACTTCAGCACCCGTTCCGATACCAGTACGTAAGGCAATCAGTCCGCAGTCGCGACCCATCACTTCGATAACAAACACCCGGTCATGCGATTCGGCCGTGTCCCGGATTTTGTCGACTGCGTTGATAACCGTATTGATGGCTGTATCATAGCCAATGGTAAAATCCGTCCCCAATAAGTCGTTGTCTATGGTTCCCGGCAGGCCGATAATCGGGAAGTTGAACTCCTCGGCAAATAGGCTGGCCCCGGTAAATGTACCATCGCCACCAATAACCACCATGGCATCGATTTCGTGTTTGCGGAGGTTGTCGTAGGCAGCCTTGCGCCCTTCCTGAGTTTTAAACTGCTCGCTCCTCGCCGTCTTGAGGATCGTACCGCCACGCTGTATGATGTTTGCAACGGATTTGGTGTCCATGGCCATTATTTCGCCTTTGACAAGGCCATCGTACCCACGTGAGATCCCGAAAACATTTAGTCCGTTATAAATGCCACTACGTACGACGGCACGGATGGCGGCATTCATTCCGGGAGCATCGCCCCCGGAGGTTAGGATAGCGATATTTTTAATTGTATTCATTTGTTTATTTCTGTTTTTTTTTTGTCTAGTTTCAATTATTCAATGCCCCAAACTCTTCCAAGCCACGGTCCAAGAAATCCACATAGTTGTCTATATCTTCATTATAGGCTTGTGCCGGGATAAGTTGGTTGCCTTCGGTGTCCAAAATCACGTAATACGGCTGTGCATTGACTCCGAACCGGGATTGTTGCAAGTCGGACCACTTACGCCCCACGGTGTTGATACGCTTGCCGCTGAAAGATGATACGTATTGTTCATCAGGGATAAGGCTCGTGCGGTCGTCGACGTATAAGGATACCAAAACGTAATCTTCGTTAAGCCGCTTGAGCACGCGGGGGTCAGGCCATACGGATTCTTCCATTTTTCGGCAGTTGACGCAGCTCCAGCCTGTGAAGTCAAGTAAGACGGGCTTATTGACTGTTTTGGCGTATTCCAGCGCCTGGTCGTAATCGTAGAACGCATCCAACCCATGGGGAGCATGGAACATATCCCCGTATTTTTTCACGATATCGCGACTTCCACCACCCGTTAGGGAAGTGGTTGTGCCGCCGCCATAGCCCACTTGGTGCAGATTGAAATCCTGGGTGGGCGAAGGTGGAAGCCATGCACTCAGTGCCTTGAGCGGAGCTCCCCACATCCCAGGAATCATGTAAACCGTAAACGATAGGACTACAATCGCAAAAAATAGCCTTGGTACCGATATAAACTTCACTTCAGAGTCGTGTGCAAACTTCAGTTTGCCCAGTAAGTAGATGCCGAATAATCCGAAGATAACAATCCAGATGGCTAGAAACACTTCGCGATCCAAAATTCCCCAGTGATACGCCAAATCTACGTTAGACAGGAACTTGAATGCTAGGGCCAGCTCCAAGAAACCGAGGGAAACTTTGACCGTATTTAGCCATCCGCCAGACTTGGGCATCTCTTTGAGCCACGATGGGAAGATGGCGAAAATCATAAACGGAACTGCCAATGCTACGGAGAACCCAAGCATGCCGACTGCTGGTCCCATCAGCGCTCCTTCAGACACCGCCTCCACTAACAAATATCCAATGATGGGTCCCGTACAGGAGAAAGAAACCAAGGCAAGCGTGAATGCCATGAAGAAAAGCCCAATGAGCCCTCCACGGTTTGATTTCTCATCCATCTTATTCACGAAGCGGGAAGGGAGAGTAATCTCAAATGCGCCTAGGAACGAGATGGCAAAGATGATGATCATCACGAAAAATGCCAAGTTGAACCACGCGCTGCTGGCTGCCTCGTTCAGTGCGGAAGCCCCGAATATCAGGGTTACCAGCATGCCTAGCGCCACGTATATGACAATGATGAATAAGCCGTAGAGCAATGCATTCATCAATCCTTTGGTACGTGTACCACTTTGTTTGGTGAAAAATGAGATCGTCAGCGGCACCATGGGGTAGATACAGGGCATCAAAAAGGCGGCAAAGCCACCGATGATACCCGCAATGAAAATCCCCCACAGACTTTGGTCTTTATGTTCGTTTGAGATGGTAACCAATCCGTCTGTTGCATCCATATCGTCCACGATGGATTCCCCTTCAGTAAAGACAATATCGTCAGGCACTTCCATGTACTCCATGGTATCTGTACCTTCCGAAAATTCGATGTCATCAAATGAGAATAGGGTGTCCGTGGCAAGGGCATGGTGGGCATGGACATTGGTGTTTGCGAACAATAAGAGAGTTGCTGACACCAAAAATGTAAAGAGCCTTGGTAGTGTTTGCATGTACGGGTTTATGCTTTATAATTTATAAAAAAGGCAGTAGAACTGCCTTTCCTATCATATAATCTGTCAATGTTTTTGCCGAATACGCCAAAAGGGTAGACATGGGGCTTTACTTGCATGGGGCTTTACTTGACGGCGATTGCAAAATCGACTTCCTCTGGAGGCAGGCAAGAGTTGGCATCACAAGCCATATATTCGAGCGTGCCACGTACGACAGCCTGTCCCTTGGTTAGCTTTACACGTTGTTGGAAAACAACTTCGTTGTCAAAGTATGACACATCCATGCTAAATACATTTTCGTATTTTGTTTTGGGCGTAGGCTCCGCTGTTTTACCTACCAAGGTGTAGTCTTTCGATTCAGCAAAATCAAAAGACGTTTTGATGGGGCCACCATCTTCCACATGTTGGGAATAGATATGCCAACCGTCATCCATTTTTGCTCTAAGAAAAACTACAGCTTCGTTTTCGTTGATTTTCTTCGCACCGTAATCCCATTTTACTGGAGTTAATATTTGCGCGGACGCGCCGTTCATTACAAACAGCACAGTAATTGTTACCAGAAAAAATACCTTCTTCATTTTTTTCCTTTTTTAAAGTTCTCGTTTTACCGAATCTTGCTTATTAGTAAGACAACGCAATGCGTCAGAGGTTTAATAATGGCACCTCGCCAAAACGAAGCACAAAAATAAGAAATTTCTTTGCAAAGAACGAGTGTTTTGATAAAGCGACGTAGGGGAACATGGTGTTTCGCCCTTGGTCTTCCTTGGCTTTTTTTAACTCAGAAAACGTATTCGATCTCCTTGATCCCAAAAACTACTTGCTGCCCGTTGATTTCTATCAAAAGCATGCCTAACTTGTTTACACCCAGTATTGTGCCTGATATTTCAGTGCCCCCATGGATGAGGAAGGTGCGCTTTTCCCCCATTGCGAACAAATATTTCGTATAATCGTTGAGCAAGGTCTCAGTCTGCCCTTGTCTCAGCATGTTGTAGGTCTCCTCCATATAATGACACAGCCTTGACAACAAGGGGACAAGGTCAACAGCCTGTCCTGTAACAATTTTGAGGGATGTGGCGCGTTGGGACACGGGCTCACCGAAAGATTCTTGGTTTACGTTGATCCCAAGCCCAACGATGGCGGATTTCCATTTTCTTCCCTGTACTTGGTTTTCGATCAGTATGCCTGCCACTTTTCGTTCCCCCAGTAGCACGTCATTGGGCCATTTGATCTGCAGTGAGCCTTCGACGAACTCTTGCAAGGCCCGCACGATGGCCACGCTGATAGCGGCGTTGAGATGGAATTGTTGCTGGATATCCAGAAACGTGGGATACAACAATACACTAAACGTCAGGTTTTTTCCCGGCTCGCTTTCCCAAGTGCTGCCTCGTTGCCCCTTGCCGGCAGTTTGCCGGACTGCCATTATTACAGTACCTTCGTCTAATGGCGTGGATTTTGACAGTTTATCCCTGAGATACTCGTTTGTTGAGGGCGTTTCAGACAATGTAATAATTTTTTGTCCGACAATTACCCCCGAAAATGCGTTACTTTGCAATAGTGATATGAATGTATATGGTAATAATGCCCAAAACTATAATATTTTTTAATGGCAAAAAATAGCAGTTCAGAACTTTCCGCTCGTCTTTCGGAGATTGTCGTCCACGGGATGCAAGAAAAGAAAGGTAACGAGATCGTTCGTCTCGACCTGCGGAATATCCACAGTTCGGTAGCCGACTATTTCGTTATCTGCCACGCTGACTCATCCACACAAGTCAATGCATTAGCAAAAAGTGTGGAAGAGGAAGTATTTAAGGCAATACAACAAGAGCCTTGGCAAAAAGAAGGTCTGGATCAGGGAGAATGGGTGCTATTGGACTTTGTGGATGTAGTGGTCCATATTTTCAAAACCGACAAGCGGAGGCATTTCGGCATTGAAGATTTATGGGGCGACGCCGAGACGGAGTATTATAAAAGTGCGTAACCCCGCGTAGCGATACAAGGACTAACGGTATCGATCGTTAATTTAATCAAAGAGGAGAGAAATACAGAAATGTCAAACGGACCGAACGGAATGAAAAAAATTCCAAGCAAGAAAGTTGCCCCCAAGCCGCCTAGGTTTAATATCATGTGGCTGTGGGTTGCGATGTTACTTGGTTTTTTCGCGTTGCAATTTCTTTTTACAGGCGATAAACCCAAGCGAATCACGTACAGTGAATTCGAGACAGACATCCTGAAAACCGGCGATGTCGATAAGCTCGTGGCTTACAACCGGAATAACATCATCTATGCGGAGGTGTACATCAAGAAAGACCGGCTTGCCGATCCGAAGTATGAAAGCGTCAGGCCTTCGTCTAATAATTTAGCCCTTTCGCCTTCTACAACGCCGCAGTACGAGTTTACGGATGGCTCGTACGAGACCCTGGAACGGAAACTGGAAGAGGCACAATTGGACATAGCTCCCGAAGACCGACTACATATCCACCTTGAAGACCGGACCAACGCATGGAGTGGCTGGATATTTTCCATCATGCTCCCCCTGCTGTTGATCATCTTCTTCTGGATATTCATCATTCGTCGGATGGGAGGTGGAGCCGGTGGCGGTGGTGGCCAGATATTCAATATCGGGAAATCCAAAGCCACCCTTTTCGACAAGGAGTCCCAGGTTGCTATCACATTTAGTGATGTCGCCGGGCTCGAAGAGGCTAAACAGGAAGTTATGGAAATAGTCGATTTCCTGAAAAACCCGAAAAAATACACCAATCTGGGAGGGAAAATCCCCAAAGGTGCCCTGCTTGTAGGCTCGCCCGGAACGGGGAAGACTCTTTTGGCCAAAGCCGTAGCTGGCGAAGCTCAGGTGCCGTTTTTCTCCCTGTCGGGATCAGACTTCGTCGAGATGTTCGTCGGTGTAGGAGCGTCGCGGGTGCGCGACCTGTTTCGCCAAGCAAAAGACAAAGCTCCTTGTATCATCTTTATCGATGAGATTGATGCTATCGGGCGGGCGCGCGGCAAAAATAGTGTGATGGGTGGCAACGATGAGCGTGAAAACACGCTGAACCAACTGCTCGTGGAAATGGACGGGTTCGGGACGGATTCAGGCATCATCATCATGGCGGCGACCAACCGCCCGGATGTACTGGACTCGGCCTTGTTGAGACCCGGACGCTTCGATAGGCAAATATCCATCGACAAACCTGATTTGGTGGGGCGGGAGCAGATTTTTAAAGTGCACCTTAAGCCACTGAAACTTGCTGCCGAGGTCGAT
>CAZXSL010000102.1:0-9872 GCA_964643235.1 uncultured Sphingobacteriaceae bacterium
TAGGAAAGGGCCGTGGATATGTGAATGCGGAAGAAAATAAGGTTAGTGACGGCCCCTTGGGCGTGATTGCAATCGATTCGATTTTTACCCCAATCAAGAACGTCAAATATACCATTGAGAACTATCGGGTAGAACAGAAAACAGACTACGAGAAGTTACTGCTGGATATTCAAACCGATGGGTCTATCCATCCTGAAGATGCCCTGAAAGAGGCAGCCAAGATTCTGATTCAGCACTTCATGCTGTTCTCTGACGAAAACATGCTCCTGGAATCACAAGCGAAGGAAGAAACTAAAGTCGTAGATGAGGAAATCCTGCATATGCGTAAGGTGTTGAAAACCGAATTGGTTGATTTGGACCTTTCTGTACGTGCCCTGAACTGCTTGAAAGCAGCGGATATTCGTACATTGGCCGAACTGGTAACCTACGATGTCGCAGATATGCTGAAATTCAGGAACTTTGGTAAAAAGTCTCTAACTGAAATTCAGGAGCTGGTCAAATCCAAAGGGCTTTCTTTTGGAATGAACCTGACGAAATACAAATTAGACGAAGAATAAAAACAATAAATTAGCGACCCGGGCATAATTCCTCTAAGAAGAGCAAAGCGTATGGAGTAAAGATCAAAGACTATTAGGGTATATAATTCGTATATCGGTCTTTGTCCCTTTTTCTTTCCATCCTTTAATCCTGAAAAGAACGGTATGTCACGGTAATTCAAAACAAAAATGAGACACGGTAAAAAATTCAATCACCTAAGCCGTACGGATTCGCATCGCGCTGCGATGCTGTCCAACATGGCTTCGTCGCTTATCAAACACAAGCGTATTACCACGACTTTAGCTAAGGCAAAAGCACTGCGCAAGTATGTGGAGCCTATCATCACCAAGTCAAAGAACGACACGACACATTCCCGTCGTGTGGTGTTCAGTTATTTGAAGGACAAAGAGTCTGTTTCCATCCTCTTCCGCGAAATTTCGGAGAAGGTGGCCGCTCGTCCAGGTGGATATACGCGGATCATTAAATTGGAAAACCGGTTAGGCGATAATGCCGAGATGGCTTTCATCGAGCTGGTGGACTACAATGAGGTATACACTAAAGGTGCACCTGCTGAGAAGAAAACGACCCGACGACGCGGACGTAAAAAATCCGGAGCTGCAGCCTCTGTTGAGGCAGCTGCCGAGGAATCTACTCAGGAGGTAGAAGCCACTGTGGAAGCGGAAGAAGTAGCGGCACCGACACAAGAGGAGCCAACAGCGGAAGCAGAAGTAGCAGCACCGGCTGAGGAGGAAAGTCAAAAAACGGACGAAACCCCCTCCGAGGAGGAACCAAAGAAAGAAGACTAAGCAAAATTAGCTTCATATTAAAAAAACCCGTTTTTTGAATCCAAAAAACGGGTTTTTTGTTGTACATTGGTCGGGCTTTCGTAGAATTTGAAGCAAATTGCTTTCCTTTGATATGCTGAATTTCGTTGTGTTACGAAGTCGTGCAATAGCACCTCAGGTAAAGTTAGACTGCTAAACGGATATTAAGCACACAAGGGTACTATTGAAATGCAGAACCCAGGTTAGGGTTGTTAGTAAATTAGCGTTATTACCAATATAGAAATGAAACCATTTGATGTATACCCACTCCACCCGATTGCCATTACGAAGGCAATGGGAAGCACCGTATGGGATAGCCAAGGAAAAGAATACTTAGACCTGTACGGAGGACATGCTGTCATATCCATCGGACATACCCATCCTCATTACGTTAAACGAATTACTGAGCAATTAAACCAAATTGGCTTTTATTCAAACTCCGTGGAAATACCAGCGCAACTGGAGTTGGCCAAATTATTGGGCAGGGTTTCGGGGCGGCCAGACTATCAACTTTTCCTGTGTAATTCTGGAGCTGAAGCAAACGAAAATGCGCTAAAACTAGCCTCATTCCACAATGGACGGAAGCGGATTATAGCATTTAAAGGCGCGTTTCATGGGCGCACATCACTTGCGGTATCAGCGACGGACAACCCCAAGATAATTGCGCCGGTAAACCAAACGGATCATGTTACTTTTCTGCCATTTAATGACGAAGAAGCATTAGAACAAGCTTTTACCAATTTTGGCGAAGAAATTACAGCCGTTATCGTCGAGGGGATACAAGGAGTGGGGGGTATCCGCGTAGCTACCGACTCATTCTTGGCTAAGATACGTGAATTAACCACTCAATATGGGGCAGTATTTATCGCTGACTCCGTACAATGCGGCTATGGGCGCAGTGGGCGGTTTTTCTCACATGATTATAGCGGCGTGGATGCTGATATCTACAGCATGGCCAAGGGAATGGGTAATGGTTTTCCCATTGGTGCCATTGCGATTTCGCCGATGCTTAAACCTTGGCACGGGATGTTGGGTACAACCTTTGGTGGTAACCACTTGGCCTGCGCGGCAGCACTTGCCGTTTTAGAGGTCATGGAATCCGATAAGTTAATGGATCATGCCACCCAATTAGGGCAATACCTGATCTCCGAGCTCCAAAGGATGGACCACATTACCGAAGTGCGCGGGCGTGGCTTGATGATTGGAATCGATCTGCCAGCAGAGCTGGCTTCGGTCAAGAACGATCTGCTATTTAAAAATCGGATATTTACGGGTGTGGCAAGTCCTAACGTTATCCGCTTGCTCCCGGCACTGAACGTGACAAAAGAAGCGGCAGATAGGTTTTTGGAAGCATTGGATGAACGGATCAAAGCTGCTTTGCAAGTCGGATAGCCCATTAATAGAAACAACTACATACAAAAAGACTGAAATATGAAACGTTTTTTTTCGGTGGCCGATGTCGATAAGCTGCAGCAAATCGTAGACGAAGCATTAGCATTGAAAGCCGACCCCTATGAACACAAAAAGCTAGGCGAAAACAAGACTTTAGGCCTTGTTTTCCTCAATCCGAGTCTCCGGACGAGGCTAAGTACGCAAAAGGCAGCGATGAACCTCGGCATGAATGTCATGGTCATGAACATGGATAAAGACGGTTGGGCGCTGGAGACCCGGGATGGTATTGCAATGGATGGCACGACCGTTGAACATATCCGTGAGGCTGCCGCCGTGATGGGGCAGTATTGTGATATCTTGGGGATACGTTCCTTTCCTAAATTACAAGACCGGGAGGAAGATTACAGCGAGGATTTGTTTAATAAATTTATCGAATATTGCGGGGTACCCGTTGTATCGTTGGAAAGCGCTACACGCCATCCCTTGCAGAGTTTGACTGACTTGATTACCGTAACGGAGCACAAAACCCGTGAAAAACCCAAAGTGGTCTTGGCGTGGGCACCTCATATCAAGGCTTTGCCCCAAGCCGTGCCCAATTCGTTCGCTGAATGGATGAGCAAGGCGGAGCAACAAGGCATGCTGGATTTTACCATTGCCCATCCTAAGGGTTATGAGCTGGCTCCCGAATTCACGGAAGGTGTAGCTGTGACCAACGACTTGGATGAAGCGCTAACTGATGCAGACTTTGTTTATGTGAAAAATTGGTCGGGTTATACCGATTACGGAAAAGTAACACCCGTAAACGAGCCTTGGATGCTGGACATCGCAAGGCTCGGTAAAACTAACCAAGCAAAAGTGATGCATTGCCTGCCCGTGAGGCGAGATTTGGAGCTTTCGTCTGAGATATTAGACAGCGAGCATTCAATTGTAATACAGGAAGCCTCCAATCGTTTGTGGGCTGCGCAAGCTGTGTTAAAGCGAATGCTGGAAGCATAATCGGCTAAGGAGTATCCATGGAAAAGGAACGGTTATATATTGTCAAGATCGGGGGAAATGTTGTTGACGATGCAAAGGCGTTGCAGCAGTTTTTAGTTTCATTCACCGGATTGCCAAGTAAAAAAATATTGGTGCATGGCGGTGGTAAGATTGCCTCCCGACTGGCAGATGAACTTGGTGTAAATGTACAAATGGTTGAGGGACGACGGATCACCGACCAAGCCATGCTCGATATCGTAACAATGGTATATGCAGGGCTAAGCAACAAAAATGTAGTGGCCAGTCTGCAAAAGCATGGGGTGGACGCTATCGGTCTAAGTGGTGCGGATGGAAATGCCATCCGGTGTGTCAAACGGCCGGTCAGGGATATCGATTATGGGTATGTAGGCGATGTCGTTGATGGGACGGTCAATACGAAGCTTATTAAAAGCCTTCTTGAGACTGGGCTATCACCGGTTTTTTCAGCCATCACACATGATGGGCAAGGGCAGCTGCTCAATACCAATGCAGACACGATTGCATCGGCTTTAGCGGTAGCGTTGGCTGCCGAATATCGCGTGTCGTTGGTATACTGTTTTGAAAAACGGGGCGTACTTAGGGATGTTAATGACGATAACTCATTGATTCCGGAAGTCCATTACACGGATTTCGGTCGCTTAAAGGACGAAGGCATCATAGCCGAGGGCATGATTCCGAAACTCAAGAATGCGTTTGACGCGATGGCGGCCGGAGTTGAAGATGTGTACATCGGCCATGCTGGTGCACTAGGAGGTTTACAAAACGGCCAGTTCGGTACGCGCATGGTCATATAACCCATATAAACAAAAAAATATGAGTAAGATAACGATTATCGGGAGTGGTAATATTGGAATGTCCCTCGCCAAAGGATTGGTAAAAAAGAACTTCTGTCCGGCAGGGAACATCACGTTGACACGCCGAAACCTGAGTAACCTCCAAGGTGATGCGACGCACGGTTTTCAGCTAAGTGACGACAATGTTAGGGCTATTCAGGGGGCCGCTATCGTGGTGCTGGCCGTATTGCCACAACAGCTACGTAAGGTCATGGAAGAAGTAGCTCCGTCCATTGAGCCGGGGCAGCTCTTTGTCTCTGTGGTGTCAGGCGTGTCTTGTGCGGATATCCGCGAGGTGTTGGGTAAGGATGCCCAAGTGGTTCGAGCTATGCCCAACACGGCTATCGCAATAGGGCAGTCAATGACCTGCATCGCATCCGACCACGTGGCGCCCGAGCTGATGGAACAAGTAACCCGGATGTTTGAAACGGTGGGAGCCGTGGTTGAAATTAATGAAGACTTGATGACTTCTGCAACGGCCCTGTGCGCTTGTGGTATTGCGTTTTTCCTGCGTGGTATCCGGGCCGCATCCCAAGGTGGGGTAGAAATTGGCTTCCATGCCCACGATGCGTTGAAGATGGCAGTACAGACTGCTAAAGGGGCCGCCGACCTGCTTTTGCATACTGATAGCCACCCCGAAGGCGAAATCGACAAGGTAACGTCGCCAAAGGGCTGCACTATCGCCGGACTTAACGAAATGGAACATAACGGGTTTAGCTCAGCCTTTATCAAGGGTATTAAATTGTCTGCCCTTAAAGCGGGGAATCTTTACAATGACTGACAGGCTAACGAAAGACAGTATCGAGCTGCTTTGCAAGTTAATTCGGGTGTCATCCTTTAGCAGGGAAGAGGCAGGTACGGCGGACGTTTTGGCACATTTTCTCGTTGAGCGCGGGGTGGATATCCAACGCAGACAACATAATGTTTGGGCATTCAATAAACACTTCGATTCTGCCAAACCTACCATTCTGCTAAACTCCCATCATGATACGGTTAAGCCAAACTCAGGGTATACCCGGGATCCTTTCTCGCCTGATATCGAAAACGGCAAACTTTACGGGCTGGGCAGCAACGACGCTGGGGGTAGCTTGGTCTCGCTGATTGCTACCTTCTTATATTTCTATGAGTCGAAAGACATGAGGTATAACCTCTGCTTGGCGGCAACGGCAGAGGAAGAGATCTCGGGAAAAAACGGTATTGAATCCGTGTTGCCTGAGCTCGGAAAGCTCGACTTTGCTATTGTTGGTGAGCCGACACAAATGCAATTAGCCGTTTCTGAGCGTGGGTTGATGGTACTCGACTGCGTAGCCTATGGCAAAGCTGGACACGCCGCGCGTGAAGAAGGGGAGAATGCGATCTATAAGGCGATGGAAGATATTAAATGGTTCCAAACCTATCGTTTTCCCAAAGTTTCTGACGAGTTTGGTCACGTCAAAATGAGCGTCACGGTTATTCAAGCTGGTTCACAACATAATGTTGTACCTGCTACCTGCCAATACGTGGTGGATGTGCGGGTTACGGATCGATATCGGAATGAGGAAGTTTTGGAGATTATTCGGCAGCACGTGACGAGCGATGTGACTGCTCGGTCTACGCGTTTAAAGCCGTCTTCGATACCGAAAGACCACCCCATTGTGAAAGCAGGCTTGGACTTAGGTCGCACGACCTATGGTTCGCCAACAACGAGCGATCAGGCCTTACTGGATATTCCTTCGCTTAAATTGGGTCCGGGCGACTCCGCGCGTTCGCACATGGCCGATGAGTATATTCACGTCTCGGAAATTGGGGAAGGGATCGCGCTATATATAGGAATGTTGGAAAGAGTATTGCGGGGTTAATTGTTAAAGTGTAGTTCGGGAATTTTCAATCAAGCTTCTTATGACGGCAAAAAAAGCAATTAAAAACGGGAAGTTATTTACAGGGAACGAGATTTTCGTCGATGGGAAAGTACTCTTGATCGAGGGTAGCAGTATCGTCGATATCATCAACGTAATCGACATTCCCTCGGATGCCGAAGTGGTGGATGTTGCAGGGGCCAACATCGCGCCGGGTTTGATCGATTTACAGATATATGGTGCGGGTGGATTTCTGTATGCAGCCGAGCGTTCAGAAAGGGCGCTTGAGCAGATCAGTAAAACCATTATGGCCTCCGGTACAACGAGCTACATGCTGACCCTAGCGACCAATAGCCTGGATGTGTTTCGTGATGCAATGGCTGTTGCTGAGGGCTATACACATCCGGCCTTGTTGGGTCTGCATCTCGAAGGTCCTTACCTCAACTCGAAAAAACGCGGGGCACACCCCGAAGAACTAGTCCGCCCCCCGGACCAAAAGGAAATAGAAGCACTGCTAGACAGCAAAGGTGGAGACCGGGTCAAGATCATGACGATTGCAACCGAGTTTTTTGATCAGGAGACGATCCAAATGTTATTAGATCGAGGGCTTGTCCTGTCAGCTGGGCATAGCGATGCCGATAGTGAGCAGGCCATGCACGCATTCGATGCGGGCGTACAAGCAGCCACCCATTTGTTCAATGCTATGTCGCCATTACACCACCGTGCTGCTGGGTTACCTGGGGCGATTTTCCTGCACGAAAAGGTGGCCGCGAGTATCATTGTGGATGGCATCCATGTTTCATACGATTTGGTCAAAATCAGCAAACAGGTCATGGGCGACCGATTGTTCCTCATTACGGATGCAGTAACCACTTGTGATACGGGTATCTACACCCATATCAATAAAGGCGACCATTTCGCTTTGCCGGACGGGACATTGTCTGGCTCTGCTTTAACCTTGCTGCAGGCCGTGGGGAACTGTGTAAGGCACGTGGGAATTCCGTTGGATGAGGCATTACGTATGGCCACGTTGTACCCCGCTCGGGTTATCGCGGCCGATAAGTTGGGAGTACTTGGTCAGGGGATGACCGCAAATATATTGGCCTTCGATAACGACTTCCAAGTCAAGAAAGTCATGTTGGAGGGCACATGGGTCGTGTAGTTTGTATCACCAGAGTGATTAAGCTTGCTGTTTTGCTCGTTATTCCCACAATAAAACTACATATTTGCCTCCATCGCTAATTATCTAACCCCAGTTCCGTAATGAAAAAGGTTTTCCGCCTTTTGTATTTCCAAGTCATCGTTGCCATTTTGATTGGCATCTTGGTCGGTCATTATTATCCCGAAATCGGTGTTGCGATGAAGCCCCTGGGCGATGGTTTTATCAAGTTGATCAAGATGGTTATCGCCCCGCTCATCTTTTGTACAATCGTACTGGGTATCGCTGGGATGGGCGATGCTAAAAAGGTGGGGACGGTCGGGGTCAAGGCTTTGGTTTATTTTCAGGTGCTGACCATGGTTGCCATGCTCATCGCTTTGGGGATGGTCAACTTTTTCAAGCCCGGCAGGGGGATGGATGTCGACCCCGCTTCGTTGGACACCTCTTCGGTCGACTCCCTGCTCAAAGGGGAAGGTGCGAGTCGAGAGGGGGGCGTGACAGGATTCTTACTCGATATCATCCCCGAAAATATTTTTGGTGCGCTGGCGTCCGGCAACATCCTCCAAGTACTTTTCTTTGCTGTATTATTCGGATTTGCTTTGTCCAAAGTAGGCGTGAAAGCCGAACCGGCCCTACGAGTCATGCAATCTTTTCTCGACGGGCTTTTCGGTGTCATCCGCATGATTATGCGGGTAGCGCCCATCGGAGCTATGGGTGCCATGGGATTCACGATCGGGCAGTTTGGGGTCGAATCGCTTGCCTCGTTGGCTTACTTAATGGTCACGTTTTATGCCGCTTGCTTGATCTATATCTTCGTTGTAGTCGGGTTGATATTGCGGTATTATAACATCAGCATTTTTAAGGTGCTGCGATATATCAAGGAAGAGCTGCTTGTCGTGCTGGGGACATCGTCGTCCGAATCAGTTTTGCCGGCCATCATGGAGAAGTTGGAACGCGCGGGGTGTTCCAAACCCGTTGTGGGCCTTGTGATTCCCACGGGATATTCGTTTAATCTCGACGGTACGACAATCTACCTGACCATGGCTGCGATTTTTCTAGCACAAGCCACGAATACGCCCATAGATTTCGGGCAACAGTTGTTCCTACTGTTGGTCTTGACGGTGACCTCAAATGGTGCGGCGGGGGTCACAGGCAGTGGTTTCATTATTCTCATTGCCTCCCTGTCGGTCATGGGCGATATCGACGTCCGGGCCGTCGCCATTATCTTCGGTATTGACCGTTTCATGAGCGAAGCCCGTGCCCTGACCAACCTCATTGGCAATGTGGCCGCAGGCTTAGTCGTCGCTAAATGGGAACGTGAGCTGGATACCGAAAAGTTAAGGAAGGAGCTGAGGTAGTCCTATCTTTCTAAAAAAAAAGTAAAAAGATCTGTTAACTTCCTGTCGTCAATCTTGATGCTGCTGACTCGTCCACTAGCCACACCAGTTCGCCTCCCTTAGGTTTGATCAACTGGGACGGATAAGTATGGATATTCGGTTCGCCTTCCAGTACCTCATACAGGGCCGGAGCCTTATTGGCACCAAACAGAGCGAATACGATTTTCCGAGCACGGTTGATCAGTGGTGCGGTAAGCGTAATGCGATGCATGTCTTGAGGAACAAGGAAATAAGCGTCTACCCATTTTTCCGTTTCATTGAGTACGGCAGTTCCCGGGAATAAGGAAGCCGTGTGGCCATCGTCGCCCATACCCAGCAGTATCAGATCGAACGAGCCGTCATCGCCCAATACCTTTTGTAGGATATCGGAATACTCAGCTGCATAGTTTTCTGGGGTTACTCCTTCCCGATACATTGGGAATATCTGCTCCCTAGGGACATCGACATGATCCAGTAAGGTTTCAAACGACATCCGTGCATTACTTTTGCTATCGTTAAGTGGTACCCAGCGCTCGTCTCCCCAAAACACCCATACCTGTTGCCAGTCGACCCGGTCTCGGTATTCGGTTGTGGCCAATAGTTTGTAAAGTTGCTCTGGCGTGGAGCCACCAGTAAGGGCGACGGTAAACCTCCCTCGTTGAGTGATGGCTTCGCTAGCTGTTTCGACGAACAGGTCGGCAGCGGCCCTTGCTAATGTGTCTTTGTCTTTATAAATCTTGATACTCATTTTACTTTTTTGGTTTTGGAGTCGTCCATACGTGGCTGTTCCGGGCAATCAACGCTTCGGCTAATTCTGGACCCCACGAGCCGGCAGGGTAGTTCGGAAACTCGAGCGAATCCCGAGAATCCCAAGCTTCCAATACGGGTGTAATAACTTTCCA
>CAZXSL010000102.1:9882-11434 GCA_964643235.1 uncultured Sphingobacteriaceae bacterium
CTTTCCACGCTTCTTCGACTTGGTCTGAGCGCATGAACAGCGTGGAATCTCCCAGCATAGCGTCCAACAACAAGGTTTCATACGCTTCTGGGGTATGTTTGGAGTTGATTTCGTAATCGAATACCATCTCAGCGGGGTTCAAGATCATGTCTAATCCCGGCTTTTTCGCCATGAAGCGCAAGCGAATGTCCATTTGAGGCTGGAGGTTGATTGTCAGTCGGTTTGGCATGAGCGAATCCGACTTCTGTTTACTGAATGTGGAATGCGGTACAGGCCTGAACTGTATGGTAATGGCTGAATATTGCTCTTGCATACGTTTTCCCGTTCGCAGGTAAAACGGTACTCCTTGCCAACGCCAGTTTTCCAAATAAAACTTAATGGCAGCATACGTTTCCGTATTAGACTTGGGGTTTACCTTGGCCTCTTCGCGGTAACCCTTTACTTCCTCACCCTTAATCCATCCAGAGCGGTATTGCCCCCTGACGGCATAACGGCTTACTTCTTCGGGGTTAATTCCCCGTACGGCACGGAGCACATCGACCTTCCGGTTCCGGATTTCCTCGGCATCGAATGATACCGGGGCTTCCATAGCTACCATGCACAGCAATTGTAATAGGTGGTTCTGGATCATATCCCGAAGGGCACCCGAATCTTCATAATAGCCGCCCCGATCTTCGACACCTCCTTGCTCAGCTACGGTAATTTGTACGTAATCGATGTAGTTTCGGTTCCATAAGGGTTCAAAAAGCGCGTTAGCAAAGCGGAAAGCCAAGATGTTCTGTACCGTTTCTTTACCCAAATAGTGGTCGATGCGGTAAATCTGAGTTTCCTCAAATGAATCGGTCAGTAGTTTATTGAGCTCAACAGCCGATTTCATGTCATGACCGAATGGCTTTTCTACAACAATGCGATCGGTTTCAGCATGGTCTGCAAGTTGGTGTTTTTTCAAATTGGCGGATACCGTGCCGATAAACTGGGGAGCCACCGAAAGGTAAAACAAGCGGTTTGCACGTATCCCCCATGCCTTGTCCAGCGCATCCAGTTGTTTGGCTAAATGCTGATAGTCGGCCTCATTCTTGATGTCCGATTGTACGTAAAAGATGCTTTCCTTAAAAGCAGCCCACTTGTCTGCTTTGGGTTTGCCACTACGCGAAAAATCGACCAAGCCTTCATGCAGTTTGTCCCGATAGGAAAGGTCGTCATATTCAGTTCTGCCCAATCCGAAAATAGCGAATTGTTCTGGCATCCATTTTTCGATAAACAAGTTATAAAACGCAGGAATCAGCTTGCGTTTTGCCAAGTCGCCGGTCCCTCCAAAGATAACGATGACCGTAGGTAATAATTTTTTTCCGTTTTTCATCTCTAATATAAATTCCTGCTTTTCTGGGCCGAAAAGTACGGGCAACGTGCCGAATTAGCCTTTTAACCCCCTTACCTCCCGTTCAAGCAGCCACGAATATAGTATTTTTGGTGGATTGCTGTCATAAAAAGAAAAAATATATGTGTATGTATTACACGATAAGTAGTTGTTTTTAGCTTTTTTTGGTTGGTA
>CAZXSL010000103.1:0-1688 GCA_964643235.1 uncultured Sphingobacteriaceae bacterium
GATGGGCCTGAACCAATCTTCAACAATGATGTTGCCGCTAAACGGACTACCCTCCGACCATGGCTGATCGGGAATAAAGGTAAGCATCTCGGCTGTAAACTGGTCGTTGTCGCCTGGTTTGGTCATGCGTAGCAATATCAGATCGTTGAGGCGGGTGTTTCGTAAACCTTCGCCTCGCAAGCGGATGGAAACGGGAAACCGGATGGGGACGAATACCGAAACGGTATCGCCACGCTGTTGGGAAAAAGCGGAATGCCAGTCGATATCCCGGTTCGGTAACAGGTGGTCGGGGAGAAAGGAGCGCCCCCGTGTAGGTCATCCGGCTGGTCTTGTTTTTGCTTTCAAAAACCTGCCGGGCTTCGGCGATGGGATCTGCTTCCCCGATGGATGGGCTTTCCTCTTTCTGACACGAATACATGGCCATGATCAGCACGGTGCAACAGACGGCCGCGTTTACTTTGGTGCGTAGAATTACGTTCATGTTTCGCGGATTTAATTGGCTAGTGTTGCCTAAAGTATAACTGTTTTAATGAAAAAGCAAATAATTAATTGAAAACTTGTTTGTGTTTTTACTAGCATTCATATCCGCCAAATCACCATCCAGATGTGTGATGTCAAATTGGCTGTCACTTTAGTATTCATCACTGGGCTTTTTTATCTTCAAAAATATCGAGAGCCGGGGAGGTAATATTTTATTTCGACACGGCGGTGTCAATAAAGAGCATATAGGGGTATGTGGGCTGGTGTTTTTGAGAAAAAACTTATCTTTTTGAGAAACTAAAATTTTCTCCAGAGTCAGCTGAGTATCGCTCCGAAGTGACTTTTCAAAGTCTCCTAAGCCGTTTTTTATTTGGCGCTAGGCCAGAAATAATATGACGCTAGGCCAAATTATTTTTGGCCTAGCGCCATTTTTGACTTTTTTGCACAAAAAAACCGCCCCGACTATATTTCGGGGCGGTCGATGGACAGCGATTCGTTGCTATGTTATCTGTTTTTCTCGAAAGTTAAATTATCGATTGCAGTCTTTACCCGGGGGCCAGGGTAGAACACGAGCCGTTTGCGGAAAATGTTTGCGGCTGTTACCTCTTCTTTGGTGTCGCTACCTGTACTGTTTGTACCTACTCGGAACGAGCCCAGATTGCCAAGGCGGACGATATACCCCCGCGAAATGTTACGGGGAATCTCCCGCACCAAACTTTGTAGTACGGCATACACGTCCGCTTCGGTTAAGGACGATGCATGGGAGATGTCTGCTGATAGATCTTCCAAGGTGATCTCGCCCGTATGCATGGGGCGGGGGTAAAACTTCTTGGGAGCTGTTGGGTCTCCCGGGTGACCGATTTCCTGAATGTTGAATTTAATAGACATAATAAATGTGTAAATAGTAATAAAATAAAACAATTAACCTAAGCCGCCGGGTGGTACCTGCCCCGAGGGCTATATTTGTAAAGTTCGGAAGGATTCCAAGAAGCGTTGTCGTTTTTGTCGTTTTTGGCGGATTTGTCGTTTTTGTCGTTTTTGTCGCGCAATAAATCGGCTAAAATGCACTTTTATTGGTTATGCACCTTATTATGAAGATTAACGGATCGTCGTGTTTTTTCCTTGGTATGGACAGGGTTCAGTGCAATCGCTGCGGACGAATATTGGGGTGGCATGTTGCCCGTTCAAGTTCATGTTCATGACGTGGT
>CAZXSL010000103.1:1700-11184 GCA_964643235.1 uncultured Sphingobacteriaceae bacterium
AAAGCTATCTAAATGGTAAACTTTTATACGTTATTGTATGTTTAGACGTTAAACCTTCACAGCCTTAAACAGTCTGAACGATAAACAACCCTAATACACAAAACATGAAAAACCTTACTTTAGCGACCCAGCATTATGTAAAACCGATTGTTTTCGTTGCTGCGATTGTCTTTTTTGCTGCTTGCAGCGTTCGGAAAGAGCAAGCCGACGCGTCTGGTGGCGATACGGCGGGCGTGCCCTTGGTAGGCACGTATTGGAAGCTTGTTGAAATTGCAGGTAACCCGGTGGATACCGGTCTGAATAGTGAACCCTTCATCCAGTTTGACGCGGAGGACAACCGGGTGGGCGCGTCGGGCGGATGTAACACGATGGGCGGTACGTATGACCTCAAGCCCAATAACCGGCTCCAGTTTTCGCAAATGATATCGACGATGATGGCCTGCCCCAATATGGAAGTGGAAGCTGCGCTTAGCGATGTGCTCGGCCGTACGGATAGTTATGCCATCCAAGGCGATACGCTTTCCCTTTTCCGTGCGCGGATGGCACCGCTAGCACGTTTTGTCGCCGTACCTGAAAATCAGCGGGCTGCTGCCGTGCTTAATGGGACGTGGAGGCTTGATTATATAGGTGGTGTAGCTGAAACACTGGATGAGCTATTCCTCAACGAGAAACCGACTATCACATTTGATATGGGCAAGCTGCACGTATCGGGTCAGGGTGGGTGCAATCGCTATTCCGGCGGGTTTACGGTGGATAACCATGCGATCTCCTTTGGCGAATTGGCAACAACCCGGATGTATTGCGAGGGTGTACAGGAGACCGTTTACTTCCAGTCGCTTAGCAAGATTAATACGTTTGACGTCAGTGACAACGGTACGACGCTCAACCTGATCATGGGCGATATCGCCATGATGCGATTTACGAAAGAATAGCGGGGTTAGAGCGATTCGCTAAAACGGCGCATCGTCGTTCATGTCATTCATACGTGATTGCCGGATGATGCTGCCGGGTTGGTCGAATGATGATGAGGGGCCGATACTGGAGGCGAATGCATCGCCTTCGGGGCTGCCTCCGAATCCGAAACCTTCTTCTAAGTCGGTAAATTTGACGTACTTGCCCACGAATCGCAGTTTGACGGTCCCGGTTTCACCGTTACGGTGTTTGGCAATGATGACCTCGCCCACGCCTGCTGTAGGTTGGCCTTCCTCGTCTTCCTGCAAGCCATAGTATTCAGGTCGGTAGAGGAAGAGAACCATGTCAGCATCCTGTTCGATAGAGCCTGATTCACGAAGGTCGGAAAGCATGGGTCGTTTGCTGGCACCGGGCCGGCTTTCTACGGCACGGCTTAGCTGGGATAGCGCGATGACGGGTATGTTAAGCTCCTTGGCCACCGACTTCAACGAACGTGAAATACTACCAATTTCCTGCTCGCGGTTACCGCCTTTGCCGTCGTTCTTGCCATGCATCAGCTGCAGGTAGTCGACGATGACCATCTGGATATCATATTGGGCTTTGAGCCTGCGGCACTTGGCGCGGAACTCGAAGATATTCAATGCTGGCGTGTCATCGATAAGCAGAGGCGCTTCGGTCAGCTTGCCGATTCGGGAGTGGAGCTGCGTCCATTCGTGGTCGGCTAGGTTCCCGCGGCGTAGTTTTTCCTGCTCGATTTCCGTTTCACCGGAAATGAGGCGGTTGACCAATTGTACGGAGGACATTTCAAGGGAAAATACGGCTACCGGTTTGTCGTGTAGTACGGCGGCATTGCGCGCACAACTCAGTACGAAGGCTGTTTTACCCATGGCGGGCCGTGCGGCGATGATCACAAGGTCGGATGGTTGCCAACCTGAAGTCATTCGGTCCAAATCCGTAAACCCTGAGGGTACACCGGTAAGCGAATCCGTGCGGTCGCGCAGAAGTTCCAACGACGTGACCGCCTCGCGCATGATGTCGTCTACCTTGCGGGTGTCGCGGCGCAGGTTATTTTGGGCGATATCGAACAGACTTTTCTCAGCATGGTCCAGCAAGTCGAAGATATCGGTGGTTTCCTCGTAGGCATTATTGATGATCTCGGTTGAAACCTTGATCAGCTCGCGCTGGATGTATTTTTGCGAAATGATGCGGGCGTGGTATTCGATATTGGCCGCCGACACCACCCGGTCGGTCAGTTGGGTAATGTAATAGGCTCCACCTACGAGCTCCAACGCACCCATTTGCCTCAATTCGGCCGTTACGGTCAAGAGGTCAACCGGCGATGTCTTCTGGAATAGGTTGTGGATAGCCTCGAATATCTTCTGGTGTGCTTCAGTATAAAAGGTCTCGGGTTTCAGGATGTCGATGACGGATGATAATGCGTTTTTCTCCAACATCAGCGCACCTAACACGGCCTCTTCCAAGTCCACCGCTTGTGGCGGCAGCTTGCCCAAACCGCTTACTATATTGCTTAGCCGTGTCCGTCGTTCGGAAAGTGACCCCCGTTTGGACGTATCAGCCGCATAAAATTCGTTTTCGTTGTTCATTCCTCCAATTTTCAAAAAAGGTTATCGGTCGTTTCTAAAACCCGAGTGGATTTCGCAAGTAGGGCCACGCCTTGACGACTACTGCAAATGTAACCATTTTTAGTTGCCAACCTTGACCGAGTTGTAAACACGGTCTCCACACACCCAATAGAAATCGCTCCTTATGTATTGAAAAGCGATGAGTTATAAATATACGTTATTAACACTTGATGTGCAAAAAATGTTGAGATCGTATGTATGATGTTGATATTCAGTTTTATGGAAGATTGTTAATAACTTTTGTCGATGTGGAATAGTATGATGGAAGCCTCGGAAATAGCACTTATACCAGGCGGGTTTTGCTATGGGTGTTGATTATCAATGCGTAGTGTGCCCCGCTTCAAGTATTGCTGTATTCGACCGAGGTGTGCGGTCTTCCTCAATCGGATGATGGCCGCTGACAAGTGCTGTTCCGGTTAAGTTGAGCGGTGCGGACAGGAGTCGAGTTACGTCAGACAAGGCGGGATCAGACGTAAGGAAGTGTCTCATGATGTCGGGATGAGAAAGGGATTGATTTTGTGGCGAAGCGGGAAATTTGTATACGCCCGGCACATGTTGGTCGAAAGAAACGTATATTTGTTGCCTATGACAATGTCCGATACCGTAAAGCCGTACAAGGAGACAGACGGCAGTAAAAAGGAGCAAGTGGCCGATATGTTCAACAACATTTCCGGCACTTACGATTTCCTCAACCATTTCATGTCCTTGGGGATTGATATCCTTTGGCGCAAGAAGGCGATCCGTTTGTTGAAAAAATCGCAACCTCAGCAGCTGCTTGATGTGGCTACTGGTACCGGCGATTTTGCCTTGGAAGCCATCCGTATCCTCAAGCCCCAGCAGGTTGTAGGGGTCGATATTTCTGAAGGTATGCTGGACGTAGCGAGGAAGAAAATTATTGAAAAAGGTGTACAGGATCAATTTTCAGTGCAACTGGGAGATAGTGAAAACTTGCCCTTTGATGATCACGCTTTTGATGCGGTAACTGTAGCTTTCGGTGTCCGCAATTTCGAGAACCTGGAGAAGGGCTTGGCTGAAATGCAGCGGGTATTGCGTCCGGGAGGCAAAGCGGTTATCCTGGAGTTTTCAAAACCCAGGGGGATGATCATCAAAGGGCTGTATAATTTCTACTTCCATCGGGTAACACCGTTCATCGGTCGGTTCTTTTCGAAAGACAGGCGTGCATACGAGTACCTGCCCGAGTCGGTTAACCAATTTCCGGACGGTGCGGATTTTACGGCCATCTTGCAGCGGGTAGGTTTTACCGAGAGCCGGGCCATGCCCCAAACTTTTGGCATCTGCACCATATACGTGGGTACAAAATGAAACTATTACTGAAATTCGGGATCATCCTGGTGGCTATCCTAGGCTTGCTACGTCCGGTGCATGCCCAGATTTCGTTGCCTTTTCGTGGGGGTGAATATAATGAAAGCGAGCCCATTCACGTGGGGATCCATTTTACGTACCGAATGAGCCATTATGTGATTGCACATAAGCAGGGTTGGGAACAGATGTCTGCGCCCTTACCGGGTAGTGGAAACGTTGTTAATTTCAAGAGCATTACATCGCATCCGTCAGGTCATAATATTGGAGTAGGTATTCCTATTGATTGGCGTATAAACGGTAACTTGAATTTGATGTTTAGCCCGACGTTTTATCCGCAGTTTAGTGGTTTGAACATGGGGGAAAGTATACGGTTTATATACGGTGAGGATGAGTTAATAAAGCGTACAAGACGATTTGGGAACTCTAATACGTCTGCCGCTAATTACGATCCTGAGGACGACTATTTCAACTTTCCTTCATTTGATTTTCCCTTGCACCTCAAGTTTCGATCAGACGCGAAATACATTGATAGTCGGGCTCGTCTCGGAAAATATAAGCTCTATATGCTTGCCGGCGGTAAGTATACGGTCAATGTCGATAGAAACAAGCATTATAGCGGGCAACTGGGAGGATTAGGCGCGGATCAACTCCCGTTGATTGCAAAGGGAGGCTTCCCTTCTTGGGAGGCAGGTGCCGGGATCGATTTGTTTTTCACTTTTTTCAAAATGTCTTTGGAAGCGCGCTTTGCCCAGAGTTTTGGCAGCGCATTGGATCATGATTCGCCTTATGCAGTGGGGAATCCGTTTATGGCACCCATCGAACGGGCGCGCCTCAGAAGCTTCCAATTCAGTGTTATTTTGGAATAGGTTTTGGTGTTATCCACAAATTTAGTGCTTATGTCAAAAATAGCATGTATCACAGGAGCGAGTGCGGGTATCGGATATGCTTGTGCAGAGGTATTTGCCCGAGAGGGGTATGATTTGCTGCTTAGCGCCCGTCGGCTGGAACGTGTCCAAATATTGGCCAAGCGGCTTACAGAATCCTATGGCGTGAAAACCCATGTCTTCCAATTGGATGTCCGGGATCGGGAGGCGGTGGCCGATGCTTTCGGATCATTACCTGAGGGTTGGGAGCTTATCGACGTGTTGGTCAATAACGCCGGGCTCAGCCAAGGCTTGGATCCCATACAAACGGGCGACATCGACGACTGGGAACGGATGATTGACACGAATGTCAAGGGCTTGCTGTACGTGTCCCGGGCGGTATCGCCGGGCATGGTGGAGCGGAAATCCGGCCATATCATCAACATCGGTTCCATTGCCGGTAAGGAGGTGTACCCGAACGGTAATGTCTACTGTGCTACCAAACACGCCGTCGACGCATTGACACAGGGGATGCGTATCGACCTGCTGCCTGCCGGCATCCGGGTGACGTCGATTAATCCGGGCATGGTGGAGACCGAATTTTCGGAAGTGCGTTTCAAGGGCGATACCGAACGTGCAAAAGCCGTTTACAATAATCTGACTGCACTCGCCGCGGTGGATGTAGCCGAAGCTGTGTGGTTTGCGGCATCGCGGCCGCCACATGTCACGATCAACGATCTCCTGATTATGCCGACGGCACAGGCATCGGCCACCCAGGTGGTAAGACGAGAACCGGACGATAAATAAAACTTTTTATAAACACGTAAAAACGAATATAACATGTCACTCCAAACGACGATAGACCAAGACATCAAATCGGCCATGCTGGCCAAAGACAACGATAAACTGCGGGCTTTGCGAGCCGTGAAGGCGGCTTTGATGCTTGCCAAGACTGAAAAGGGCGCAGCCGATATCCTGACGGAAGATGCTGAAATGAAGGTGTTGCAAAAGCTGGTCAAACAGCGGACGGAATCTGCCGAGATATACCAACAACAAAACCGGCCTGATCTCTACCAAATCGAAATGGATGAGAAAGCGGTTATCGAAACCTATCTGCCCAAGCAGTTGGACCGATCGGAGGTGGAAGCGATTATCAAGCAGCTTATTACCGAAACGGGAGCGAGCAGCATCAAGGATATGGGGCGTGTCATGGGCTTGGCAAATAAGTCGTTGGCAGGAAAAGCTGACGGCAAGACGATAGCGGAGGTCGTTAAGGCACAATTAGGTAATTAGATAGAAGAATATGTACGGATACATTGACGAAACCGTCGCATTTATCAAGAAACGGACGGACGATTTCAAACCTGAGATTGGTATCATCCTGGGTACGGGATTAGGGAACTTGGTCAACGAAATAACCATTGAACACCAGCTGATGTACTCGAATATCCCGAATTTTCCGATTTCTACGGTGGAGTTCCATTCCGGGAAGTTGATTTTCGGCACCTTGCAGGGGAAGCGGGTCATCGCCATGCAGGGAAGGTTCCATTACTACGAGGGCTACAACATGCAGCAGATCACGTTTCCCGTACGTATTATGAAAGTACTGGGCATCGATACGCTCTACGTATCGAATGCTTCAGGTTCTTTGCAACCCGGTATTGCTAAGGGCGACCTGGCTATTATCCACGACCACATCAACCTGTTGCCCGACAATCCGTTGCGTGGCGGAAATAGCGAGGCGTTCGGTCCGCGTTTTCCGGATATGAACGAGCCCTATGATAAGGGTATGATCGCTGCTGCGGTGGGCATCGCCGAAAAGCACGGTATCAAAGCACACAAAGCGGTTTATGTGTCCGTGCCTGGTCCCAATTTGGAAACCCGTGCCGAGTACCGTTATATGCGGATTATCGGGGGCGATATCGTGGGGATGAGTACCGTGCCGGAGGTTATCGTGGCTAAACACATGGGATTGCCGGTGTTTGCGATTTCCGTAGTTACCGACGAAGGGTTCCACGACGAGCTGGAGCCGGTATCGCTGGAAGATATCGTGGCTGTGGCGTCAAAAGCGGAACCATCCCTGACATTAATTTTGAAAGAATTGATAGCTTTGCGCTAATGGGCAACGTGATGCGGTATCTGGCGTTGGTGTTTTGCGTGTGGGCATGTTGGCTCCCCGCGCAGGCACAGGTTGACTTTAGCGGTGCGCTGGATTCTGCCCGTGCCGCCGAAGACGAGAAACCCGATACCGTCATCTATACCGCACGCTACGTGCGCTATACGACCCTGGACATGATGAAGCAAGGGACATTTACGTACCAAATCGATACGACCCATCACAATTTCCATCATTACAATCCACAAAATTTGCCCCACCGCCCTAGTATTAACTTGGGTAACTACGGGTTGGCTACGCGTGATTTGCTCTTCGAACCAAACAAGACCATCGGCTTCCAGCCCGGTTACCACGCGTTAGAACGATATCTTTACCCCTCCGACTCGATTAAATATTATCGGGCACGCGCGCCTTTTTCCGAATTGTACAACGTGGGCTTTTTTTTCGGGGATCAGGTGCTCCGTGCCAAGGTTACCCAGAATATCAACCCGCAGCTCAACGTCGGGGCCGAGTTCCACACGGCACGGGCAGACGGGTTTTATTTCAACCAACGGTATGGCGACTTGAAAGCATCACTGTTTTCCTGGTACGAATCACCTAATAATCGGTACAACTTGCTGGCTAATTTTGTCTCGAACCGGCTGACCTCAACCGAAAACGGGTCCATATTGAATGATACGCTATTCAGGCAGGAAGATCGGCAACCCAGTGAATCTGAACTGACCCGGCTCCGGGGGCAGCGGGATGATCGTCCACGGCACACGTGGCGCGACTTGACGTTTTTTGCCCGGCAAAGTCTTTTTGTAGGGCGATTGGATACGGTAAACCGTGGCGAGCCCGAGCAGCAAATCCTGCCAACCAACCGCATGTCGCACAGCGTGCGATTGCGAAGGCAAGATTACCAGTTTTTTAAGAACGAAGCGGATGCCAACGACGCTTTTCCGTTGGCAAACCACGTGTTGACGCAAGATACCACGCTCATCCACACCATAACCAACGATTTTGGTTATAGCTTCTACCTGCGGGGCAATTCCCTTTCTTTTGTTCGGAATGAAGTCAAGCTCGATTTGGGATACCAGCACGACATGATCTGGTACGAAGACCCGAAGTACACCACCTTTATGCAAAATAGTATGTTAAAGGCCGGGGTGGGGTACAGGTTTAGTGATCGGGTATCCATTACGGCGGATTTAAACCAGATTGTACAGGGGCAGCACTTTGGCGATTACCTCTACGAAGCGCAGGCAAATGTGCTGATGAGTGAGTCGGTGGGGCGTATCGTGCTTGGTGCTTATACGCAGAACAAATCGCCCGAGATGGTATTCCAACGGATGAATTACACCTACCATCAGTGGGCTGAAGACTTTGATAAAACCAAGACGACCAACTTCTCTTTCCGGTACGAGAATCCCATGCTGGGCTTTAACGGGAAGGTGGAATATTTCCTGTTGTCTAACCACATGTATTTCCGGGAAGTGGCTAACGAGCGCCAAGACCCGGCGCTCTTCCGGGTCATTGAACCTGCCCAGTTTGGCACGAACATCAACCTGTTGAAAGTGACGGTGGGACAAAATTTCCGGTTGGGCAATTTCAGGCTCCATAACTTGGCCGTGTACCAGCAGTCTGATTTCAACGATGTATTGGCCATACCGCAGTTGTACACGTGGCATAGCCTGTTTTATACCAATAAGTTGTATAAAGTGGTGGATTTCAGTATCGGGTTGGATGCCCGGTTCAATACGCCGTTTACGACCCCCTCTTATGCCATTAACATCGGGCAGTTTTATAACGACAATGCGGGGATTGAATTTTCGACCTATCCCATCGTGGATGCTTGGGTAACGGCAACGGTAAGCCGGATGAACCTGTTTTTAAGCTATAACTTCGTCAACCAACACCTGAACTATCCGACCGGATACTATACCGTGCGTCGCTATCCGATGAACAATGTGAATTTGCGTATTGGTGCGGCCTGGAAGTTTTATGATTAGGATATAAGAATATCATATCCCTCGACTGGCAGAGTCTACTTCCCCCCTCTTTTTCCTACTAGCCACGACATCGTAGAGGATATAAATAATGGACAGTGGGGGGATAAATACACAGATAACCACCCATAGTATTTTGGCTAGTCCTTGTTCATTGTTAAATACCCGAAAAACAGCATAAACAACTAAGGTAAGTTGCAAAAGCAAAATAACAGTTAGTTCGATTTTTCCCAGGTTAATAAAAAGTAAGTTCATCATTATATGCATAAAAATCAATCGATTATATGACTTGCTATGGTAAGGAAGTTGTCTTCCAATACAAATGAAAGGCTACCAAAATCAAGCGAACGACCATTGACAATGACGTTGGATGCCGTGATTGGTTTGTACATTATTTTACCTCCGGTCTCGATAACGTCCAGCTTAACTATCCCGGATTTGAAAGATAACTCCGTTAGATTTTCCGTACTTGTCCTAACCCGAACCAAACTCTCTAGAATAAAGTCGGTATTTGCTTCTCCCTTGATAACATGAGATTCTTTGGAACATGATACAAGCCCCATTCCTAAGAATAAAATGCAAATAAATTGTACCTGTCAAAATCGAAATAAAATATTCATAAAACAAAAATTGGTTAAT
>CAZXSL010000104.1:0-11103 GCA_964643235.1 uncultured Sphingobacteriaceae bacterium
CAACCAACTGACTTACAGCAAAGTATCCAAACAAAAAGACTATCAGACATATCCTGTCGTCTACCAACTACAAACCGCGTTATTGACAAAAAAGCTTTCTCCTTCGTCACACTGCGGCCGTACTACCCACCGTTTCAGCTTGCTTGTAGTATCCTTCCTTAAGCTTGTCACTCACTGCAGAGAACGCATCTAGCGTCTGCTGAACATCCTCCAACGAGTGGGTCGCAGTAGGTATTAACCGTAGGATAATTAGCCCTTTCGGGATAACAGGATAGACCACGATGGAGCAAAATACACCATAAGTCTCGCGTAAGTCTTTAGTCAGCGCCGTCGCTTCATGCAGGTCGCCTTTCAGGAAAACCGGCGTAACCATGGTGTTGGTATTTCCGATATCAAAACCGCGTTCCTTCAACCCCGTCTGCAAGGCATGGGCTACTGCCCATAACTTTTCGCGCAATTCGGGCTGTCCCATCAGCATATCAAGCCGTTTAAGCAGGCCAACGACCATAGGCATTGGCAACGATTTGGCAAATGTCTGCGAACGCATGTTGTATTTCAAATACGTAATGATGTTGCGCTGTGATGCCACGAACGCCCCGATTCCAGCCATGGATTTGGCAAAAGTACCGAAATATACGTCCACATCATCGATACATCCTTGCTCTTCGTGCGTACCGGCACCCGTAGGGCCCATGGTGCCGAAACCATGCGCATCGTCGACCAACAAGCGGAAGCCATATTTCTTTTTCAGCTCGGCAATCTCTTTCAATTTACCCTGTGCGCCGGACATACCAAACACGCCTTCTGTAATCAGCAGGATTGAGCCTCCTGTTGCCTTCGCCAGCTTCGTGGCGCGGATGAGTTGCTTTTCACAGCTCTCCATATCGTTATGCTGGTACACAAACCGCTTGCCCATGTGCAAACGCACCCCATCAATAATACAGGCGTGGGATTCGGCATCATAGACAATCACGTCGTTGCGATCTACCAATGCATCGATGATGGACACCATACCTTGGTAACCATAATTAAGCAAGAACCCAGCTTCTTTGCCTACAAAGCTTGCTAGTGATTGCTCCAGTTGTTCATGGTATTTACTATCGCCAGACATCATGCGGGCACCCATCGGGTAAGCTAATCCAAACTCCGTAGCAGCCCGGGCGTCTGCCTCGCGCACCTCCGGATGGTTTGCCAACCCCAGGTAGTTGTTCAAACTCCACACCAAAAGCTCCTTGCCTTTGAATGCCATACGCGGTCCGATAGGTCCTTCCAACTGCGGGAAAGAAAAGTACCCGTGAGACCATTCATGATGCTGTCCGATAGGACCGAAATTCTTATTTATCTTATCAAATAAATCCACGTTGATATCGTTTTAGTAAAAGTTGCCGCAAAATTACGAATTTTGTGCCTGACAAAGAAAACATCGGGCTGGGATACGCTTAAATTGACAATACAATGAACCCTTCCCTGTTTAAAAACGTAAAAGCTGTTGGCCCGGAAGTAGATTTTACCGGCCCAACAGCTTTTTTTTAATGGAATAGATACCTAGCTGACCTAATCTACGTTATCGTGCAAGAAGGAATTATTCGGTCGTATTTCCAAATTACCATCCTCATTAGACAGGGTAAACCTAGAAACCTGTGACTCCGACGAGTGTGAAACTTCCTCCAATGGCATTTTTTTACGCTGATAAGCGGGCTCACTTTCCAATTCCTGCAGACCATTCGCCGACTTTAACTTCATGCTAAGCTCCTTCAGACGTAGAATACGCTCCTTGGTTTTCATTAATTTCTCGTCCATGTACTCCGACGTTTTATGTGCATCCGGATTAGTCGGTACGGTATTAAATGGCTCAGGCTCCGAATTCCTCATGGGCTGCTCCACAGGAGCCTGCCCTTGCGGTTCGACACCTTGGCTCCCGAACATCTGCGGAATCTCAAAGTGAAACTCCGATGCCGATGTTTTCAGCTTATAACCTTCATCATCCGATTCGTTTTGCGCCGGGGCTTGGTCGTCCATGTCTATCGTATGGCGAATAATCCCGTCGTTTTCAGGCGTATTATTTTTAAGTTGGGGCCTACCAGCCGTTGGGCCGAACAACTCGGTCTGTGTCGGACTTTTCGGGCGACTTTCCTCCACGCGCTTAAGCACAGGCTCGTCCGAAACATGTGCCGATGAGCTTGCCTGATCGCGTTGCATAAACGTATTGATCGGCTTCACAAATGGCACCGATGCCGGCTCCTCGGGTGTGAGAGGAATTTCTACACGCTGGTTTTCGATCTCTTTGACCCGCTCTTCGGAAGTTTGGAAACCCGTAGCGATGATGGTTACGGTCAACTCTTGATCCAGCGATGGGTCGATACAGTTACCCCAAATCAAGTCGGCAGACAAACCGGCCTTATCTTGGATGTAATCGGTAATGATGGTCACCTCATCCATGGTTACTTCTTGATTGCCCGAAGTAATATTTAGCAAGATAAAACGCGCTCCCTCTATTTCATTATCTTTCAATAACGGAGACGCCAGAGCACCCTCCACAGCTTTCAATGCACGATCTTCGCCTTCGGCAACGGCATTACCCATAATGGCTACACCACTATCGTTCATTACCGTCCGCACGTCCTTGAAGTCGACGTTTACATAACCCGGTATAGTAATAATCTCGGCTATCCCCTTGGCTGCTGTCGTTAGGATATCGTCTGCTTTAGCAAATGCCGCGGTCATCGTTAAGTTACCGAAAATATCACGCAGCCGATCGTTTGATATAACGAGATAGGAATCCACATATTTCCTCAACTCAGCCAGTCCATCCTCAGCTTGGATTCTTCGACGCTTGCCTTCAAAAGCAAAGGGTGTCGTAATAATGGCCACAGTCAAGATACCAAGCTCCTTGGCCGCTTTGGCAAGCACCGGGCTTGCACCGGTACCCGTACCACCACCCAATCCGGCCGTTATAAACACCATCTTGGTATTGGTACCGATCATCCGTTTGATATCTTCAATACTTTCTATTGCTGAGTTTTCACCTACATCGGGATCGGCACCGGCACCCATCCCTTCAGTCAGGCTGGCCCCCAATTGGACCTTGTTCGGAATCGGACTTAATTCCAATGCCTGCGCGTCGGTGTTGCAGATAATAAAATCCACACCACTGATCCCCTGCTTATACATGTGATTGACAGCATTACCGCCACCTCCTCCTACACCGATAACCTTGATTATCGATGACTGCTCCTTTAACATTTCAAACTTGAACGACATATTTTATCAGTATTTTGCTCGTATTGAGCGTGATACATATTCGATTTCGACACTACTTTCGTAAGGTAATAATAGCAACTTTTAAACACAAGTTTTCCACAAATGTGTATAATGTGGAAAAATCGCGTTTTGTTGATAACTATCGCTTACCGAGGTAGGTATCGTTGTCGATTTCATTTCCATCGCGGATGATATCTTTAAACCACCCCAAAAGGCCTCCTTTGCTTCGACGGTCGGCTATTTCCCTTACGGAAGGTTCTACCGACTTGCTTTCCATCAATTCCTCTTTTTTCTCTTCTTCCTCGACTCCTTTAATCAGGAGACCGATACCTGTGGCATACTGAGGACTCTTCAGATCGTCGAAAACATTTTTTGGTAACTCGTCATTTTTGGCCAAATGCTCGTTAGGAAATCCAATCCTACAATCTATACCTGTAATGTATTCCACCAGTTGCACCAGGTGCTTCAGCTGTGCCCCGCCGCCTGTTACCACAATACCACCTATCAGCTTGTTTTCGTAGCCAGAGGACTTGATTTCATAATACACATGCTCGATGATTTCCTCCATGCGTGCCTGTATAATGTACGCAAGATTCTTTACCGATATCTCCTTGGGGTCACGCCCCCGAAGCCCCGGAACGCTAATAACTTCGTTTTCCTTGTTTTCGTCAGCCAAAGCGGACCCAAAGCGTACCTTAAGTAATTCAGCCTGGTTACGCAATACCGAACACCCTTGCTTAATATCTTCCGTCACGATGTTGCCGCCCAACGGAATAACCGCTGTGTGGCGGATAATCCCTTCGTGGAAGATAGCAACATCCGTGGTACCCCCACCAATATCAACCAAAACAACGCCCGCATCCTTATCGGCTTCGTCAAGCACCGCTTCAGACGAGGCAAGTGGTTCCAGGATCAATTCCTGTACTTCTAACTCGGCGTTGTCGATACATTTCTTGATATTTTTAACTGCATTGACATGCCCAGAGATAATATGGAAGTTGGCTTCAATCCGACGGCCTGCAATCCCAATGGGATCTTTAATACCCGGGTCGTTGTCAATGGTAAACTCCTGTGGCAATACATGAATGATTTCTTCGCCCGGAGGCAATACCAGCTTGTACATATCTTCAATAAGACGCTCGATATCCAAGCGACTAATTTCACTGTCGTCCTTGCGGGTCAATATTCCCCGATGCTGTATACTCTTGATGTGCTGCCCTGCTATACCGACATTTACCACTTTGATATCCACGTTAGACTGCCCACCAGCTTCTTCCACCGCCTGTACAATACTGCTAACGGTTTTCTGGATATTGGCGACCACACCCCTACTGACACCCGATGACTCGGCTTTGCCCACACCTAAAACCTCTATTTTGTTTTTACCCTTGCGTCGACCCACGGTCACGCAGATTTTGGTTGTGCCGATATCCAACCCGACCACGATGGGCGAATCGGCTACCGCTGTCGATTGTCCTTTCATCTTTTCAAAATTATTATGAGTGTTCCTACTTTAATTGGGGAATCACCGTCTTTACTCCCCGTTACTACTATTTATTCCTTAATCGTCCAGCCCAGGCGTTCCGTCTAGACTGCCTGGCGCTATCGCTTCGTCCGGTGGCTCCAGCAGCTCCGGCCTAAACCCTGCACCGCGCTCACATACCAATTGACCCTTGTATTTTAAATTGACCGACTTATATGCGTCGATACCCACGCGCGGTACGATCTTCGTGTAAAACAGCATCAGCTTTTGGAATTTCTCTTCCAATGCATCGCCGTTGCCTAAGATGATCTGCTGCTGACCTACTCTCGGTGCTAGCTCAATGTCGCCCTGCTCGTTGACATAAAGCTGTACAACCTGGTTATTCCACATGCTATCAGCACTGATATACTGTGCGGTTTTGAAAATATCTTCCATCAATGGGCTGCTCATGCTATCAAGCGCTTCGTTATAAGGCTCATGGATAAAACCATTTGCTACGGGCACTTTGGGTGCGTACTTTAATGAAACCGGGATTTTCAAGCCAGCCTCATCGATGTAAAAGTCCTTACCAGCATTATTGATTACCCGGACTACTGCCTTGCGCTGCTTAATACGTATGGTTACCTCCCCATCCATGTCCATATTAACCATCGCGGACGAGACGTAAGGCAAAGCGGCTATCGAGGCCTCCATTTCATGGAATGGCAGCGTTTCCAACGTGCGTCCCACCAGCTCGCCATGTGCTTGGTGGATAATATCCAAAATATCTTTTTGCTCGATAAATGATTCATTCCCCAACACTATTACCCGTAAGCTGGTACAAGCCTGCTCTCCGCTTTTCACGCGTATGAAGCCCATGAGAGCCACCAAGCCGGCAAGCGCCAATAGGGCTACCATACAACCGACCACAGCCTTCCATTTGATATGCCGTATCCGCTTAAACATGGCTCAGTACCTCCTTTAAGGGTTCAACCAACAAATCGATATTGCCCGCCCCGACGGTAACCAGCAGTTCCGGCTTCCGTGTCTGGACAAACTTTTTCACACCCTCGTGATCGAACACATACTTCTCCGAAGCTTGGACGCCTTCGACTAGCCACTCAGACGTGATACCGGGCAAAGGCAACTCCCTTGCCGGATAGATGGGCATGATAACCAAGGTATCGGCCAAACCTAATACTTCGACAAAACCGTCCGAAAAATCACGTGTACGGGTATAAAGGTGCGGTTGGAAAATCACAGTCAGATGTTTAGACGGATACCGCTCCTTTACCGAACTCAAAAATGCTCTCAGCTCCTCAGGATGGTGGGCATAATCGTCAATATACGTATGGTGTGCGTTGCTTACCACGACTTCGTACCTCCGTTTTACTCCTGCAAAATTTGCTAAAGCCCGAACGATCGACTCATCCGCAACACCCACGTAACGGGCAGCTGCAATGGTAGCCACGGCATTTTCGATATTGTGCCTACCGGGGATGCCCAATCGGATATTCTTAATCCGTTCTGTCCCCTGCACATAGTCGAAATAGTAATCGCCCTGCTTGATACGGATACGTTCTGCATACGCACCGGCTTGTTGGAAAGCCGAATAGGTCAGCTCCGACCCGAACGGCAAACCCGCTCGGATAATACGCTTGCCATTTTCCTGCAGCTGGTCCAAGAACAATTGGAACGACTCTTCCAATTGCCCTTTGTCGCCATAGATATCCAAGTGGTCCGCATCGGCCGAAGTGACAACCGCAATATCCGGATACAAAGTCAGGAAGGAACGATCAAATTCATCGGCTTCCACAACCACCGTATTGTTATCTGAAAATAGCACGTTACTTCCGTAATTCGTACTGATACCGCCCAAAAAGGCAGAACACCCGTATCCGCTATCCGTCAATACGTGCGCAATCATGGTCGACGTTGTCGTTTTACCGTGTGTGCCCGCGACCGCAATAGTAAACCGATTGCGACTAATCAATCCCAATACTTGGGAGCGCTTGAACAACATGTGGCCGGCCTGCCTAAACTCGTTCAATATCTCGAGCTCGGACGGTACCGCCGGTGTGTATATAAGCAAAGTATGATCATTGGCCTCTTTGAACTCATCACGCACCAACGTATAATCGTCGTGGTAAATAACCGAAATACCTTCCGACACCAAATCGCGAGTCAGTTTGGTTTCGGTCTTATCATAGCCAGACACCACACAGCCCAAATGACGGAAATAGCGAGCTAAGGCACTCATGCCTATACCCCCAATCCCGACGAGGAAAACCTGTCTGATGTTGTCTATGTTCATTTGCTCTTACTATTTATGGAGAATCATATCTCGCCTAATATTCTTTATTTTAAGCCCCGGCTAGCTGTAACACCTCAGCCGCTATGACATCATCCGCATCGGTAATGGCCAGCTTAGCGATGTTAGCCCCTAGCTCTTCCTGCCGCGCCCCATCTGCTAACAATGCCAACACGTCATTTACCAATACGCTGCCTGCTTCGTCATCTGCAATCCGGATAGCAGCACCCTTATTGACCAAAGCCAGTGCATTTTTTGTCTGGTGATCCTCCGCCACATTGGGCGACGGAACCAAGATAACCGGCTTGCCTAGTACACAAAGCTCAGCAATGGTGCCTGCACCTGCCCGGGCTACAATCACATCGGCCATGGCGTAAGCCAAATCCATTCGATTCAAAAAAGCCTGTAATTTCACACTATCCCCAAGTTGGTGACCAACTTCTGCCAACAGGCTATCGTAATAATAACCACCGCACTGCCAAATCAGCTGGGTATCGGCTTCAGCAAACTTTCCTAAACCATCGCGCATACATTCATTGAGTGTACGAGCCCCAAGGCTACCTCCGGTTACCAAAACGGTCTTTTTATCAGCCGACAAGCCCAAAGTAACTGCTGCTTCCGCTCGCTTACCGACAATATCCACCGATTCCCGGCGGATGGGATTACCGGTCAACAGCAAGCGATCTTTGGGAAAGAACCGCTCCATCCCGTCAAAAGCAACACAAATTTTTGCAGCCTTTGCGCCAAGGCGCTTGTTGGTAATGCCCGCATAGGAGTTTTGCTCCTGGATGAGGGTCGGTATACCCATTCGACCTGCGGCGTGCAGCAAAGGTCCGGATGCAAATCCCCCCACTCCGACTGCCACATCTGGCTTGAAGGATTTGAGGATACTTTTAGCCTTGTTCACACTTTTCAAAAGCTTGAATGGCAAACCCAAGTTTTTCCAAATAGAAGACCGGTCAATACCTTGGATATCCAATCCTACTATGTTGTATCCGGCGGCGGGAACTTTTTCCATTTCCATCCGCCCATTGGCTCCTACAAACAGGATCTCCGTATCAGGCGCAAGGCGACGCAAGGCGTTAGCTATGGCTATCGCCGGGAAAATGTGGCCCCCTGTGCCTCCTCCGCTGATGATGATACGCTTGGACATGTATTTCGTTTAGTTCCTTATCCCATCGCCGGGATTTCCCCGATGACGACTTTTTTATTTTTTTCGACCTTGCTATCTTCTTCCTTCATCTCGTCAATGTTTCGACTCACACTCAGGATAATCCCAAAGGCAACACTGGTAAACAGTATCGACGTGCCCCCCATACTAACCAAGGGCAGGGGAATTCCCGTTACTGGACCTAGCCCCACGGCCACAGCCATATTGCCCAGTGCCTGCAAGGTGAGGGAAAAACCCAACCCCGCCGCCAGCAAGGCACCGAAAGCCTTGGGACTCAACGTAACTATCCGAATACATCGAAACATCAAGGCCACGTAAAGACACACCAACACGAACCCACCAATGGCACCGTATTCCTCAACAATTATCGCAAAGATGAAATCCGAATACGGATGCGGGAGCACATTGCGTTGCGTACTATTCCCGGGACCTTTACCAAATAAACCGCCTGAAGCAATCGCTATCTTAGCATGGTCAGACTGGAATGACTTATCATCATCGGCATGTTCGCCGCTCATATAAGTCTCCACACGCGAAATGTAGGTAGCACGCCTCGGCCCCAACATAATGACCATAAAAAGAAGGAACATAACCCCCATGCACACGTAAGCAATCTGCTTGAGGCTTATACGGCCAATAATAAGCAACAATACACTGACACCAAATAGCATCAATGCCGTTGATAGGTTAGCCGGAGCGATAAGCACGAAAATAACACAAACCGACCCCATAATAGGCAGAAAGGCCTTCTTTACATCTTTGATGTTTTCCTGCTTACGGGTCAACGTACGCGCCAAGAAAGTAATCAACGCCAGCTTTGCCAAATCGGATGTTTGAAACGTTTGGTTGATTACCGGGATCGTAACCCAACGGTTAGCTTCGTTAATCGTATTTCCGAATAGTAGAGTATACAAGAGTAACGGGATGGTAATAACCATCAGGATTTTCGATATCCCTGCATACCAACGGTAGTCTAACAAATGCGAGATATACATCAGTGCAAACCCTCCGATAATAAGCAAGGTGTGCTTAACCAAATAGATCTCCGTGCCCTTACCTTCCTTATAGGCTAAGGTACCAACCGAACTATATACGGCCAACAACGACCATAACGACAGCACGATGATGATAATCCACAACCACCGGTCTCCTTTTAGTCTTGAAAATGCCTGTTCCATATATCCGTGATTTTAACCTTATTGCATTTGCATTAAAATTCCATTTGCTTTAGAGTTCAAAGACGGCAGCCTTGAATTGGTCGCCGCGGTCTTCGTAATTCTTGAACCAGTCAAAACTGGCACATGCTGGCGACAACAACACCGTATCGCCCTTTTCGGCTAAGTGCGACGCAATTTGCACCGCATCTGCCATGCTATTGCTGTTGACCATTATTTTGGCATCGCCTTCCAAAGAATCGTATATCCTAGAATTATCCTTACCGATACAGACAATGGCCCGTACCTTCGTCCGAACGAGCTCACGCAGCATCTCATAATCATTCCCCTTATCCACACCACCCATAATCAACACCACCTGTGGAGCCAAGCTCTCCAAGGCATACCACACAGCGTTGACGTTAGTGGCTTTGGAATCATTGATGTAATCAACACCCGCGATTGATGCCACAAATTCTAACCGATGGGCTATATTCGTATACGACCCCATACATTCACGCATCGTCTGGTTTTTCAGTTCATGGACCTTGCCCACCAGCCCCGAGGCCATGTTATTAAATACGTTGTGCTTTCCTTGCAGGGATAATTGATCGATATTCATGGTAAATATGTCTTGCTTGGGTACTCTTATTTCTAATTCCTTCTCATTGCGCAAAAAAGCGCCATATTCAAATCCTTCTTTTTGGCTGAATGGCAACCGTTGGGCTACCGGCTTGTTGCGTTTAAGCCCCTCGACAGTCTCGGGGTCATCCGCACAGTAAATAAAAACATCTTCCGGTCGCTGATTTCGGACAATCCGAAACTTGGAATCCACATAGTTGGCCATTTCATGCCCGTAGCGATCAAGGTGATCCGGCGTGATATTGAGAAGCACGGCCACATCGGCACGGAAGTGCTCCATATCATCAAGCATAAAGCTGCTGATCTCGAGCACGTAGTACGCATAATCCTCTACCGCGACCTGCGCAGCAAAGCTATTACCGATATTACCTGCCAAGCCCACGTCCAAACCACCGCTACGCAGCATGTGCCATGTCAGCATGGTTGTTGTAGATTTCCCGTTCGATCCGGTAATGCAGATCAACTTGGCATCGGTATATTGCGCTGCAAACTCCATTTCGCCGATAACGGGAATACCTGCACCTTTCAGTTTGCGAACAATGGGAACCGTGCTCGGGATACCCGGGCTTTTGACCACCAATGCCGCTTTCATGATCTCCGCCTCGTCGTGCTGACCGGCCTCAAATGCAATCCCGTTTTCAGCCAATTGGGATTGATAGGCCGCGCCAATCTGCCCGATGTCCGACACCCATACATCAAAACCCTGCTTTTTGCCGAGCAAGGCGCTGCCCACGCCGCTCTCGCCTGCGCCTAGCACGACCAGCCGACCGGCCTGGGGATAGTGGTATGTGGGTATATTGGGCATTTCGTTTCTACCTGATTTTCAGCGTTACAATCGTAATGATGGCCAAGATGATCCCCGTGATCCAAAAGCGGGTCACGATCTTAGACTCGTGGTATCCTTTTTTCTGGTAATGGTGGTGCAAGGGCGCCATCAGGAATACCCGCCGGCCTTCGCCATATTTCTTGCGCGTGTACTTGAAGTAAGACACCTGCATGATGACGGACAAGTTTTCGATCAGGAACACGCCGCACAGCACCGGGATGAGCAATTCCTTGCGAACCAGCACCGCAAAAGCAGCTATGATGCCGCCAATGGCCA
>CAZXSL010000105.1:0-11103 GCA_964643235.1 uncultured Sphingobacteriaceae bacterium
CGAATGCCTGCAGTATTTCCGCTCGTGTGTTCATCACGAAGGGACCCTGTGCCACGATGGGCTCGTTAAGTGGCTCTCCGGACAGGAGGAGAACGACTGAGTTTTCTACGGCTTCAATGGAAACCGTTTCGCCATCCCGCTTGAATACGGCAAAATGATCTGTATCTACCTTGGACGTGTTGTTGATTATGGTCGAACCTTCGACTACCAATAGGGCAGTCGTAAAATGGGCAGGAAAATCAAATTTGGCCTCTCCACCTTTATTTAGGTGTATGTTATAAAGGTGTACGGGCGAAAACGTGTCGGCAGATCCGTGGACTCCCTCATATTGTCCGGCGATAACTTTAATGTAGCCATTGCCTCCGTCCAAGATGTGACGTGCAATGTCTTTGTCTGCTAAGGTTTGGTATTTGGGTGGTGTATTCTTGTTCTTTGCGGGTAGGTTGACCCATAATTGAACCATCTGGAAGTCGCCCCCATTGCGGCTAAACTCCTGTTCATGGTATTCCTTGTGTAAGATGCCGGAACCGGCGGTCATCCATTGTACATCCCCCTCGTCAATTACGCCGCTGCTTCCGCTGCTATCGTGATGTGCTATTCGGCCCTTAAAGGCGATAGTTACGGTTTCAAAGCCTTTGTGGGGATGTACACCTACGCCACGAGGTGTTGAAGACGGCGTAAAATGGAATTTGGAATTGTAATCCATGATAATGAACGGATCCATCCGCTGCATTGAAAACCCGTGTTCTCCTGGTATGAAGTTATGTACGCGGAAGCCGTTACCCACGTAGTGAGGTGTGGCCGGCGCGACAATTTGTTCGATGATTTTTGTTGCCATGATAAGCTCCTTTTTTACGTCCCTACAAAGTTAACGACATGTGTCTGCCTAGCCATTGATGTATGGTAAGAACCGACAAGGAAGGCTTGTTCTGGTTTATCGTTTGAAGTTTTTTTTCGCTAATTCCTTCCGCACACGGCTAAGACTTTCAGGCGTAATGCCGAGGTAAGACGCAATCATCCATTGGGGCACGCGTAGCATCAGGTCGGGGTATTGTCGGATAAAATCAAGGTAACGTTCCTCAGCGGTGGCACCCAATAGGGAATTGATCCGCATTTGTTGATGTCGGATGTGATTGTGCAGTGCTAGCTCGTTATGTTGGAGGAAATCCGGGTTCATCTCGGCGAGTTGGCAGCTGAAGTTGTTGCCGAATAACACGACTGACGTGTCTTCGATAGCATCGACGAATAGTACGGTTGGTTCGCCAAAGTATGTGCTGCTGCGGTCGCTGATGATCCAGTTTTCGGGGGCGAACTGGATGATGTGTGTTTTGCCCGATTGGTCGATGGTATACGCCCGAAGTAATCCGGATTCCACGAAGAAAGAATGTTTGCAAATCTCCCCCGGACGCATCAGAATCCGGCCTTTTTCGTAGAATTTAGCCGATATACTACTAGATATACTGTTGAATTGCTCCTCAGATAGTGGCCCATTTTGCGTGAGGTGAGTTTTGAAATTATCCATGCTTGCTTGTATTGCGGTTGTCCTGAATGGACAAGGCTGCTAAAGATACGTATTTTATGGCAATCCTAAATTTACGGATGATATTTGCTCAGTGACTGTTAATGTGTACCTTCGAGTATAAAAATAGGGTAATCGCAATGAAAGAAACGGATTTTACTAACGAACTGGTTGCCAGTTCGGACTTGCCGCAGTACGAAACCGTCTCGATTATACCGATCGACCCGTCGTATTGGTATGTTATTTTGGCCAACGTGGTTTTGGCAATGGTCGTTGTCGGTGGTGGTGCGGCTGTTTTGTTATTCATGGCTTTGGATTCGAGTATTCTGGCGTGGTCGGTGTTGGGAGGGTGGTTGTTGTTTATGAGCCTGCAATTGGTTGTGCGTCGGTTAGCGTTTAAGCAGCGTGGCTATGCGGTGCGGGAGCACGATGTGATTTACCGTAGGGGAGTGTTGTCTACGGAAACGACCATCGTCCCTTTTAATCGTATCCAACACGTTTCGATAAATGAAGGATTGTTTTCCCGGAGGTTGGGTTTGGCGCAGCTCCAGGTGTTTACCGCAGGGGGTACAGCGGCCAATATGAGCATATCCGGCTTGCCCAAGGAGGAGGCAGAACGGATTAAAACGTATATTTTGCGCAATATCCACCAAGTAGGTGGGGTGATGGCAGATATCTCGCCAATCGAAGACAGCGATGGATAACCCTAAACAGTTTGATGGCCTTTTTGACGACCCACAGCGCCAATCTCCTGTCGGCGTGCTAGTCGAGGCCGGGTATGTCGCATATCGAATCCTAAAAGCGTTTTGGGTGCTGCTGCTCTACTTTGTCGTGAAACCTGGCGGTATACCTGCTGTTTACTTGTGGTTGGGCATTGGGGTGTTGTTCACGCTAATTGGTGTAATCGGTTATCTTAATTTTCGTAATTTTTATTTCCACATCGATCGCAAGCGTGGCGAATTTATCTTGCAACGCGGGGTGCTGGCCAAAAAACGTACTGCGTTCCAATTGGATAGGATACAGCAAGTCAATATCAACCAGAGTTTGCTCCAGAAAATAACCAACGTGTATGGGGTGGAAATCGAAACAGCAGGTAGTTCAAGAAGTGAAGCCCGTATCCGAGCTGTGTCGCACCCGGTGGCACAGGCACTTCGGGTCAGGTTATTGAGTGATAGAGGCGCAGATGAAAGAGTGGCTGAAGACGTGGGCGGTGAAGGGGAGCAGCGTTCGCCAAAACCCTTTGTCAAAATCAGTTTGGCTAGCTTGTTCAAAGTCGGTATCACATCCAAATATCTGGAGAGTTTTTTTATCCTTTTGGCATTTTTCTTTGGTATCTATAACAATATACGGGAATTGTTGCAGTTTGACGGGGAGATCGAAAATCGTTTTGATACTTTTTTGAGTTCGTTTGTCGTGCTTAATATCATCGGAATCGTGCTTGTTGTTCTCATTTTGCTGACTGTCATGTTTAATCTTGTGCGCATAGTTATTACCTATTTTGGGTTTTCCATGCGAAAAGATCCCCGTGGGCTGAGCATCTCGTATGGACTGGTAAACAGTCGAAATATCTTATTGTATCCACAAAAAGTACAGATGCTCGTCATGGTTTCTAATTATTTCCAACGTAAGATGGGTTTGTTGTGGATGACGATCCGCCAAGCTTCCGCTGTCGAGCGTAGAGATATCAATTCCAATGTCCAAATACCGGGGAGTAGCGTGGCAGAAAGCGAAGAAATCATGCGGTTTGTTTTTAGCCGTGTGCCAGAGCGCGGCGTGGCTTTGGTTCCCAATTACCGAAAGTGGTTGACGGAGGGGCTGCTCTTCTTAGGGGTACCGATGGCGGTGTGCGTCGGATATTCTTGGGGTGTGGGGTTCGAGTGGAGGATCGTCGTGGTTATGATGGTGTATTGCGTGCCAGCTGTTGTGCTTATCGCGCTCAACTATCGTCGGGCACGGTTGTTTGTAAATAACGATTTCATCATTCAGCAATATGGTATCTGGGATGTGCGGACCATCATTATCGAGCCATACAAGATTCAAAGTATTACGGTTACCCAGTTTTTTTGGCAGCGACGGGCCAACGTGGGGCATGTCAGTATCCAGACGGCAAGTGGTAGGTTGGTTTTTCGGTTTGCTGAATACGATCGTATCCAGCAATATGTCAACCGTTGGCTTTTTCAAGTTGAGTCGACAGATAAACTTTGGATGTGATTAGTGGTCTAGCGGAGCGTTTTTTCTTCTAATTCGTCCGGGTTGCCGAGAATCCTTAATCGGTAGCAGTTCATAGTCGTTTGGCCCAATTGCCGTAATAAACGGTAGTTGACCACAGCACCAATAGCTGCCCCCACGATAGGGATAAGTTGGGCCATCTTGGCCAAGTCAATATAGTCTCGATACTCTTGCTGAAACGTACGCCAGTCAAAAAACTCGATGTTATCCGGCAGGCTATCGGCATAAGCTTCCCAATTGAGGATTCGCTCGTAAACGGCCTGACGATGGTGGTGGCTTGAGAAGGCTAATTGAAAGGTCGTCAACATGAACAAACGTTCTTTATATTGGTCGGTGTCAAAGCCGTATATCGCGGCGATATCGTACAGCATTTTGACCTTGATGGCTAACAGGGCGGGGAAATCCGCAATACCCATCAGTATTCCGCCCGCACCGGTTATAGCACCTTCGATCGATGCTGTTTTTTGATAGTTGCCGATAATTGTTTTAATGTACGCTTCCCTGACTTGGAAGCTGCTATACGACTTTCGTGTCGTGGAAGTGTATTTCGCACCGAATAACATCGCCTTGATCATTCTTTCGATGGATACGGTAATGGCAACATGTATTTTATCCGGAATGAGGTTGTTCAATTTTGTCTGGATCTGTTTGGCAAGCACACCACCGATAGGCTCCTTCTTTGTAATTTTATATTTCCAAAAGCCCAGTTCGATTTGCAGCCGCCTACGATATTCCGAAGTCATCATTTGATGTTTGATTCAAGAGAGTGTGGTTTGTTACAGGGTACGGTGTTGTGAATTAACGGCTTGTTGTTAGAATAAATGAAAAAAAATACCTGTTTTTAATATAAAATCTATTAATTTTGTAGACATTGTATAGTTTAATAGAAAAAGGAGGGTTATATTATGAGTTTAAAATTGGGCGATACTGCCCCAAATTTTCAAGCCAAGACTACGATTGGCGATATTGATTTTTATGATTACACCGAGGGGAGTTGGGCTTTGCTCTTTTCGCACCCTGCGGATTATACACCGGTATGCACCACTGAATTGGGGCGTACGGCATCGTTGAAGAGTGAGTTTGATAAGCGAGGTGTAAAAGTATTGGCATTGAGTGTAGACCCCTTGGAGCAGCATACGGGTTGGGTGGAGGATATCAACGAAACTCAAAATACAGAAGTGAACTTTCCTCTGATCGCTGACGAGGATCGTAAGGTTTCCGAATTGTACGACATGATCCACCCGAATGCTTCGGCGACGGCAACGGTCAGATCGGTGTTTATCATCGGGCCGGATCGCAAAATCAAATTGACTCTGACTTACCCAGCGTCCACGGGTCGTAATTTCCAAGAAATCCTGCGTGTTATCGATTCCTTGCAGTTGACGGCTGATTATAGTGTGGCAACACCTGCCGATTGGAATCATGGGGATGACGTTATTGTTGTTCCGGCTATCGCAACGGAAGATATTCCAGCCAAGTTCCCGAAAGGGCACAAAGTTATCAAACCTTATTTGCGTACGACTCCACAGCCTAATTTGTAGGACGTATCATTGTAAGATTATAAAAAGTGAACGGCTATCCTGTTAGGATAGCCGTTCGCTTTTTTGTTTCACAAAGTCACAGTTCTAATAAGTCTTTACCATGAAGACGTAATCTTGGATGCGTTTTACTTGCTCAATTCGGCTCAGGTTTACTAGCGTATTCTTCCGATTAATTATTAGCGGGTGCGGAAGCGAGTCTGTCGGTATTTCTGAGATGTAGCGTAGTAGGGCATCTGTTTTAATCGCGAACGATGCGCCGTCAAGTCCTGTCTGTTTACCGCGGACTATTCCGATGATGTTGCCTCGATGATCCAAGAGGGGGCCACCGCTGTTTCCGGGGTTTAATGGGATAGATATTTGGTAAGCTGTTGTATCGCCGAGGTAGCCCGTGCGTGAGCTCAGATATCCTTGGCCGTAGACGGGCTCATCGCGCGGAAACCCGAGTGTGAACACCTCTTCCCCCAGTTCCGTATCCGTCTCCTTGAATGTGTATGGTATACTCTTTAGTTTGCGGAACGTTGTGTCGCTGATGTAAAGCATGGCTATGTCCACGCTTGGATCGACATGCACCACTTTCGCCCGGTACGTGTCGCCATTGGTGTTATATAAGTGGACCGAGTCGGCCTCACGGATGACGTGGTAGTTTGTTACAACGTAGCCTTCCGGTGCAACGATGAAACCCGTAGCTCCAAATTGCCCCGGTGAAGCGGCTTGGTTCTGTTCGTGGTTTATGCTTCGGATAACGGCGTTCTGTGCGTGTACATTTTTCTTGACGGTGTTCATCTCCCGACGTAGAGCGCTGAAATTTGACGATGTTTGGTCTCTTGCGGCGTAATACCCGGTCATCCACAGGGTGGAAAATACAGCAAGGATGGCTACGGAAGCCGCAATAAGTGCATTGATTTTGAACTTGTTCCAGAGTGATAGTATGGGGGTTTGACGGTCGTTATTGGCCGGTGGTACCGTGTTTTTTGCCTTTGGTCCGGCTGTACGCAGCGTACGTTTGAAGGCGGCGCGTCGGGCATGGTTTTTCAGTTGCACAATAAACTGCCGGTGGGCTGATAGCCGTTCGGCGGCATCTGGATTGGCCTCGCAGAAGGATTCGAATTCCCAGCGTTCCTCCATTGTCATTTCGTTTTGCAGATATCGGTCTGCCCAAGCTATAAAATCGTGCTCACCCATCGTGTTCATTGCGCTCATCGTTAGCGGTAAAAAATAGTTTTTTTAGCCGTTGCAAGCATTTGTACTTTTGCGTTTTCGCATTGTCTGCATTGGTGTATCCACGTTTGTCGCATATCTCTTGCATCGTCATGTTTGAAATATAGAAATCCAGGATAATCGTTTTGCAAGGCTCGCCCAGTTTTTCCAAGGCTTCATCCATCCGGTCAAAATCAGCATTCGCTTTCCTACTCTCCTCCAAGTCGCCATCCACCGGAAGGTAATCTTCGTAGCCGGACACGTCTTGAAATGTTCGGTGCTGCTGTGCTAATTGTTTTAACCACAGTCGCCAACATACAGCGTACAAGTAGGTTTTTAGCTTGCTGCTGAGCCCGAATTCCTCCTCCTGCGCCTTGTCGTAAAGCACCATAACCGCCTCCTGGAATATATCCTTGGCCTCGTCCTCATCACCGTTATTTGATACGATCATGTGCAGGACCATTGGGAAGTAATCGTCGTATAGTGCTTGGATAGCCCAGGTGTCTCCTTGGCGTATCCCGTCTAAAAGAGCCTCATCGTTACGGCTTCCTATTGTTGACTTGTTATATTTCTTCACCTGTTAATACGGAAACTAGTAAATAGTAACCCAAGGATTCCTTGATTTTACACTTTTTGACAGTTTCTTTGGGGAACACAAACCTACGTAAATTTTATACAACTCGGGATGTTGCTTCATGTCTTCCTTGCTGCTTGTGCGGTTAGTCGCGTTATGCTAACCTCTAATTCTTTGTGCATTGCTCGGCATTTGACTAAGTTTGCCTAATTTTAACGACAAAAAAGAAGCACATGTACCCTACGTCTATACTGCAAGAGCGAATCCACAAGGCCATTGCGGAACTTACGATTCCCAGTACTCCGCAGACACTTTACGAACCGATACGTTACATACTAGGGATGGGGGGTAAGCGTATCCGCCCTTTGGTAACATTACTTTCGGCGTCGCTTTTTGGTGAGTTGGACCAAGTTGAGGCGGCTTTGCCGGCGGCGCTTGCTGTTGAGTTATTCCATAATTCCACGCTGATGCACGATGACATCATGGATGGCGCGCCGCTGCGCAGGGGCCGACCCACCGTACACCAACGTTGGGATGTTAACACAGCAATCCTTTCCGGTGATACGATGCTTATTATGGCGTACCAACAATTAGCCAAGAGCAATCCGACTCATTTACCCGCATTGTTGGATACTTTTAATCAGTCGGTTCTGGAAGTATGTGAGGGACAACAGTTGGATATGGATTACGAGCAACGCGACCAAGTTACGATAGTTGAATACATAGAGATGATTCGGATGAAAACATCGGTATTGGTAGGTTGTGCTGCCCAGTTGGGGGCCATTGCCATGGGTGCTGCGACCATGGATGTGCGATATGTGGGGGATTTTGGCCTCAATGTGGGGATCGCATTTCAACTCCAAGACGATATCCTCGATGTGTTTGGCGACCCTGATGCGGTGGGCAAACAGGTGGGTGGAGATATCCTGTCGAACAAAAAAACTTATTTGTTAGCCAAAGCTCTCGATTTGGCTAAGGGTTCGGACAAAGTTGAGTTGGCAGGACTCCTGAATGGGAAAGATCTGGAACCCTCGGAGAAAATAGCCCGCGTGACGGCAATTTACGAGCGGCTCGATGTTTTGAAAGAAGCTCAGAATGCAAAAAATAGGTTCAGCGACTTGGCATTTGCGGCTTTGGATCGTGTTGGTGTCAATGAATCCAGAAAGAAGGCATTGTTCGGGTTGGGCCGTCAACTGCTAGATAGGGAATATTAGTACGGTTTTTGTAGGTTGAGTGGTTAAGTTGCCATTAAACCGATTGCGGTGGATGGTAAATTGTCCAAAAATTGTTAAACTTGTGTGGTGCTCAGGTGCTTGCCCTTAGGGGGAGCCTACGGCAATCTTATCAAATTATAATGGAACCACTAAAAATTACGACTTTTCAAGCTTACCTGTTTTGGGAGAATACCGATAAGAATCTGAGCAATATTGCCTTGAAGTTATCTACTCTTCGTGAAAAAACAGATCTGATTATACTACCCGAGATGTTCAATACCGGGTTTACAACTAATGTTGACAGGTGTGCCGAGACCATGGATGGACGTACTATGCACTGGATGTTGGAAACGGCGCAAAAATATGATTGTGTGGTAACTGGAAGCCTGATTATTGAGGATGGTGGTAAGTATTATAACCGATTGATTTGGATGTCGCCAGACGGGAGTTTCGTCAAATACGATAAGCGGCATCTGTTTGGCATGGCTAAAGAGGATACGGTTTTTGCCCGAGGTAACAAGCGTGTAATTGTCAACCTGAAGGGATGGAAAATTTGTCCGATGGTTTGTTATGATCTTCGTTTTCCGGTTTGGTCGCGTAACATGTGTGGTGCGTATGATTTATTGTTTTATGTCGCGAGTTGGCCCGACAAACGTTCGGCACATTGGCGTAGCCTGATCCCGGCGCGTGCTATTGAAAATCAGGCCTTCGTCATCGGGGTAAATCGAGTGGGTCATGATGGTAACGAAGTTTATTACTCCGGAGGTTCGATGTGTATATCGCCTTTGGGCGATGTGGTTTATTACAAACCCGAATACGAGGACTTGTATACCTTTACGATATATCCGAAAGATTTGGAACATGCCCGGGAGTCGTTACCATTCCTCAAGGATTCGGACGATTTCGAGCTTCGTATTTAAGGGAGTGACGAGACTTATTGGTAGGGGCGCTCTAATATGGTAGTGTGGATAACGGCAGCACGTAGGTCGAAAGCCCCTTCTGAAACTTCTATATCTTCATCATCGTCAGTGATTTCGAGTGGTTTCAGTAAGTCGTGTTGACTGCTTGTGTTGCGTTTTTTAGTCAATTGAACCAGTTGGTCTTCGTTGATGAAGCCAGCGTATTCCTGATAGTCGTCGAGTATGGGGGCTTCCTCAGGTATGGGTATCGGCTGTTGGGCGGGAGTTTGATGCTCACGCATTAAAGCAGGTCGGGGCTGCCGGGTTTGGGTCGTCACAGGGCGTTCCTCATCATGTTGCTGGGGTGGTCTTTGGCCCGGATTACGCTTGCGGGCTTTTTCCTGCTCTTTTTGGTAGTTTTGGTATGCTTGGAAACCAAAGACAATCGCAGCAATGAGTATGGGGATGATCTGCTCCATGGGTTAAAGGTAGGAAATATAGATGGTTTTACCAGAAATTGATTTAGCGAAAACAGACTATAAGTGCAGATACGTAACAAAATACGGTGCAGGGGGTCTAAAAGCCAAGTGGTAAACGCAATAAATGGATAATCAGCAGCTTCTATTCAAGCAGATATTTGAGGAAAATTCCACACGGATTTACCACCTGTGCTATGGCTATACTGGGGATTCCGACTCGGCGAACGACCTGATGCAGGAGACCTTTATCAAGGTTTGGCAAAATTTGGACAAATTTAGGCAGCAATCCCAAGTGTCGACTTGGATATACCGAATTGCCGTCAATACTTGTCTGTCCTACCTGCGTAAGGCTAAGCGTCGGGCTACGGATGAGCTCAACGACCATATCGTGGAAAATTATACGGAGGAGCCGTCTGAAAAACAGGAACAAATCGCATTGCTGTATAAATCTATTTCCCAACTGGAAGAGAATGAGCGTATTATTATTACGTTGGTCTTGGATGAAGTTCCGTATCCGGAAATAGCCGAAATAGCGGGTATATCGGAAGGTAACCTGCGGGTAAAGATTCATCGGATAAAGCATAAGTTGACTGAAATTTATAATAGAAATGAAAGCATTTGAGGAAATTCAGCAGCTTTGGAACGATCGGCAGGAGGATCCCAAAGTCGATTTTGATCTCCTTATGAAGCATGTCAAAGGAAGTCGAAAGTCCTTGACGGCTAGGTTTCTTTGGCAGTGCGTGGGCATCGTCGTGGCTCTCGTCATCCTATTTGTGATGATGGTGCTGGTTGATTTCATGACTTGGACAGCTTATGTTGGGATTTGGATTATTGTGAGCTGCCTGATTTATTATCTTGTAAACCAATTGAGGGATTACCGATCGCTGGAACGCAGTGATGTGCTCTTTGCTAAACCCCAGGAGTATATTGAGTATCTTAAAGATTTTAAGCAACGCAGAAACCGGTTTAATACATACAATTATGCTGTATATGAAGGGTGTGTTGCGCTGGCACTAGCTTTATATTCTATTGAGTTTTACTACATGTTGCCCACTCTAGTTTTCGTCCTGTTCGCCGGGTTTGTGGTTATTTGGTTTTTGATTACCCATTTTGTTTTTAGGCGGAAGTACATCAAAAACGAGAACGAGCGCATTGAGACGATGGTTGGTCATTTGCAGCGTATCGCCAAACAGTTTGAAGCAGAATAACCCTGCACCTGATTAGAGGTTAGGCGTCGTGTTGATAATAGGTCCTGAAATGTTTTTTGATGACCTACATGAGGTTTTCCCGGACGTATTGGAGGCTTTGTTCAACGCTGGTAAAGGGATCGATCGTGATGATGTCCTGCTCAACGTATGCATACTGCATGCCGGCAGTATCGGCATCCGTCAATATCCTGCTGAAATCAATGGCACCTGTCCCCACTTCGGTATACGCGATGTGCGGTAAAA
>CAZXSL010000106.1:0-11027 GCA_964643235.1 uncultured Sphingobacteriaceae bacterium
AAAACGACAAAATCGATATGTGTTAGCGAATGGCTTCATTTTGGTGAAGCCTCCCCCCAAGGGATGGCTGCGGGCATGTGTTTGGGGCATGCGGGTCGCAGCCAATCCCTGGACTCCCGGTAATGGCGTATTATTTCTAAAACAACTAAAACGACAAAATCGATATGTGTTAGCGAATGGCTTCATTTTGGTGAAGCCTCCCTCTTTCTGGGCAGTCATGTTTGTTCAAGCAGGAGAGGGTGAAGGAGGTGATATAGCGTTCGCTAATACTCAAGTCCTAAACTCGGCCCACAACGGAAAGTGATCACTGATTCGCCAAGAAATTTCGGATTCGGTATAGTTTCTAGATAACAACATGCTATCCCGAAAATCATAGACTCCGCCCCGTTCGTAGGTCATGGCCAGTTCGCCCTCGAACCAAGCGATCTGGTCATAGAAGGAATAGGATTTTTTGAAGACCGTGCGATCAATATCCTGCAGATCGGCTGGTACATGGAGGCCCCTGGATATAAAGGCCTCGTAGGTGGGGTCACCGGCCTTGACGATGTTGAAGTCTCCCAGGGTAATCAGGCTGTGGTTCCAGCCATGGAGCTCGTCCGACCAATCCCGTATCCAATCCGCAATAGCCCGCAATTCATGGATTCTTTCGTCAGTCGTACCAAAGAGCACATGCAGGGTCAGCAATACGAATGTTCGTCCACCTACCAGGAAACTTACCGCATAGGGCGTTCGGGCAAATTGCCGTTTCAATGAAAGCGTATTGAGTGCCTTATTGCTTTCAAGGATGTCGTCCGGGATCACAATCTCACAGGCCAGACCCGATAAACTAACCTTTCTCGTGTCGAACAGAAAGGCCAAGCGTTCACCATTGCCCCGCGAACCCTTCGTCACATCAGTCATCAGAAAGCTCCAGTTTGGACCCAATAATTTCAGAGCGTGGCGCAGGGCTTTGAAATCTCCAGTCACTTCCTGTACGGCTATGATATCAAACCGTTTCAGCACCTCAACGATACACAGCAGGGAGTGTAGGTCTCTCTTGGGACTGCGGTTTTCGGCATCCCATTGCTCCGTGAGCCCTCCGAATGCACGGATATTCCAAGTGCATATCAGTACATTCTGATCCAGTTTTTTAGCGGGGATGGTTTTATCCAAATCCTGTTGTAGTGCCGCCAGCTCTTTCTGGATATGCAGGGGAGGCGTATCATTGATATTTGGCATGGTCCATTGGTTTATTTATTACAAATTTACGATATTAGGCTAAATACTAACCGTTTATTTTGAAGAGGTATCTCCAGAGTTTCTCTTTTTCATAAGCCGATCGTCGCAGTCCATACAATGTAACGTAAGCATTCCATGATGGCACGTATTGTACATCTTGATCGGGAAGTTTTTCAATTTGATTTCCATGAGCCTCACCCCGGAAGGGGAAAAAGATGATTCTAAAGAATCGATTTTCGCACAACAATCGTGACTTTTAAACGATGCGGGGAGCTTTTATCCGTTATCACCAAATAGAATAATCCTAACGGCGTACAATTTCATATAGTGGGTTTTGCCACAAATGAAAGAGCCGTTTTGCCGCCACTAAACGATACTAAAAGACAGCTCAGGTACAAATATTATACTCCTCCATTTCGTGTTATTGCCTTATGTTCAGGAATAGGGGGATATTGAAGTTTAACAAGGATAAATAGATACTGCTAAAAATTAAGGATGTTAAAGGTTATGTAGTCAGTAGGTTAGGTGGATTTATTTATTTGGTTTTTAGCCCCAAACATCGTAAAAACAACAGACAGCCTTTTCAATGTATAATTCTCCGCAAAATTGGGCAGTAGATTGAATTATATATTTGTTTAACTTGACTGTATTATGCTGCTTGCACAATAGTTTGAGAGTTCTCTCAGAGCGATTTGTTTTACAACACCGGCTTTTAACCCGATGATAAAAAACAGTAAGTTTGTAAGATGTCAATAACACGAATAATATGGATCGTCCTTGCCGTATTGTTAGGGCTATCTTCCTGCCGCTCTACAAGCCGGATGGATGGGGTGCCTACGGTTGGTTTTGTGGAAGCATTTGAAGACGCTACCATTGCCCAAGCACGCGTCGGGTTTATCGATGCCTTGGCTGATGGTGGTTATAGCGAAGATGAAGGCACCTTACGGGTCATATACCGAAATGCCCAAGGCGATGCGGGTACGCTAAGCCAAATCGTCAATTACTTTAATAGCCGGGATATCGACCTGATAGGTACGAGTACAACTTTGGCAACGATTGCCACGGCCCAGCGTATTCATGATACACCGATTTTCCAATCGGTAACGGCTATGCCGGTAATTATTGGCCTGGTGGGCGACCAAGGGCTTGCTCCCGCTAATTTGTTCGGGGCTGGGGAGACCTTGGATTACATTGATACGGCGTTTTCGATTATTACCCAAACGGTAAAACCCCGAGGCAATCAGATCCGGGTAGGGATGATATATAACCAATCGGAACCCCAATCCGTAGAGGCCTACGAGCGGATAGCTGTTTTGGCAAATTCGCTTGGCGCCGAGCTCGTAGCCCAACCTTTGCAGGCCTCGGCTGAGGCACAGTTGGTTGTAAGGGCTTTACTGCAACGGGATATAGACGCGTTTTTTGCAAATCCTGATAATACGGTGTTTGCGGCTTTTGAGACGATCGTACGAAACTGTGATGAACGGGGCGTACCGATATTTACTAGCGAATCGGGCTTGGTGGCGCGGGGAGCCGTGGCAGCATTTGGTGCGGATATTTACCAGTGGGGCTATCAAAGCGGTGAGCAGGCAGCCCAATACCTGAACGGTGCTTCGTTATCTGATATGGAGGTCGAAATGCTGAAAGTACGCAAACGTGTCTATAACCCCACAGTAGCCGATCGTTACGGGTTTGTTTTTGGCGATGGGTTTGAGGCCCTCGAGCCCTGATCAGGAAACAAATTGGGGAGCTGCGATTCTTCGCATCTAATCGTAATGTCCTCTCGATCGTTAAACCGGCTACGATGACTCGTGGCTTGCCAGCTTTTTTGTAACTTGACCGCCGAATCAATGTAAACGAAATGAAAAATCCAATTTTCTTAAATCCAATAACCCATCTTGTTGTTCTTCGCCGGATTTTCCTGGCTATAGCCTTGTGTTTGATATGTAGCCTACCTGCGGTAGCCCAGCATACTCTGCGTCCCGATTTCGATGTGCTCGTCAAACAAGGCATGGACGATTGGGGAATTCCCGGCATGGCGATCGCCATTGTGAAAGACGGGGACATGGTGTATGCAAAAGGTTTTGGCGAGAAAAAACTGGGAGGTGGCGAACCGGTAGACGAACACACGCTGTTTGGAATTGCGTCGGTAAGCAAAAACATAACCGCAGCCGCTTTGGCTATCTTAGTCGATGAGGGGAAAATATCCTGGGATACGCGGATTGTGGATATTATCCCTTGGTTTGCGCTAAGCGACCCTTGGGTAACCTCCCAAGTAACCGTACGCGATGCGTTGACGCACCAAGTTGGTATCGGCCGGATTTTAGGCAACCGGCTTCAGTTTTTGAGCGGCCATTCTCGGGATGAGCTTATACACAAGCTTCGCTATATGGAATTTCAAGAACCTTTTCGCTCTTCGTTCGTGTATAGCAACATGATGTACAGCGTGGCCGGGCAGGTAATCGAATACGTGACGGGTAAAACATGGGACGAGTTCTTGAAAGAGCGCCTGTTTGATCCCATAGGAATGGGAAGCAATACGAGCATTACGGCTTTAGAAAAGGAGAGCAATGCTGCATGGCCACACCAGTATATCGGCGGAGAGGTGATACCGATTGCCCGTCGAAACTGGGATAATGCAGGCCCAGCAGGAGGAATCAACGCTTCGGTTACAGATGTGGCTAAGTGGATGATAATGCAATTGGGCGATCCCGGCGTGTATCGGGGCACTCGTTTAATCAGCAATGTGCAAATGCAGGAGATGCATAAGCCACAAGTCGTTCGACCTGGTGGTAGTCCGTACGGTACACAGGCCACGTATGGTTTGGGTTGGAATATTCTCGACTACCAAGGCAAGCGAGTGTTAACCCATGGTGGGGCAACCGACGGTTTCAATACAGCGGCTTATATGGTACCTGAGCTCGGATTGGGAATTGTTGTTGTCGGCAACACGTTCAACCAACTGGGCGATGCCTTGGCGTATACAGTAATCGATTCTTACTTAGGCGTGTCGGAAACAAATTGGCCGGAGCGATACCTAGCAGGATATAAACGCAGTTATGAGCAAGTATCTGCTGTTCGGGACGAAATCCATGACGCTCGTCTGCAAGGTACTTTGCCGACATTGGAATTGGGACAATATATCGGGACCTATATTTCCGACGCCTACGAATCGGTACAGGTTGTGCATGGCGTAAAAGGGCTGGAACTGCATTTCTGGGGGCAGGAAGGTCTTGTAGCTGATTTGGAACATTGGCATTATGATACTTTCCGTGCGGTATGGCGTAATCCGGCCCAGCGAGAGGAGTTTGCCTTTTTTACATTAGACAAAAATGGACAAATCGATGCCTTACATTTTGAATTCGTACTACGACCCATGCTGTTGCAGGTGGGAGCTTACCCTTCCAATTACACTCGGACGGTAAGGTTTGAACGGATTTTCTTGGATTGATTGATAATTCGCTTTTGTAACAATTATTTAACACAGTAGGTATACCATACGGGTGATTTACACGTTTTAGAAGTATTACAAAGAGAATAAAAGAGTCTTTTCATAATTTTAGGTTTATAAATTGGTTAGTAAAGAAATGCCTCGCTCCTCCCCGGACGAGGCTTTCTCTTTTTATAAGAACCTTTGTTGATTTTTCTAGTACATACCGATTCACAGCTTTTTTCGACAAGGAGTCTACATCGGTGCCAGGTTATGAATCAGCCCCCCTGACGGGAGGAATTACGTCGAGCTGTTTGAGCTGTAGGGTAGTGGGGGGTGTCAGGCTTTTGCCAAGCAGAGTTCCGCTACTTTGTCTACGACAAAGTCGATCTCCTCATGCGTGTTATTTTTACAGAATGAGAATCGTACGCAGGGCTTGGATAAATCGGCTTGGATACCCCGAAGTACGTGTGAACCGATGTCCGATCCCGAACTGCACGCACTACCACCTGATGCCGAAATCCCTAGAATGTCCAAGTTAAACAACATCATATCTGCTAAGTCAGGGCAAGGTAAAGCTACGTTCAAAACGGTGTAAAGGCTCTTGCCTGGGCGAATGTCGCCATTAAAGGTTACCCCAGGAATACGTTCAGTTAGCTTGGTAACCATGTAATCCTTCAACCCTTGTATATGTTGTTGGTGGGATTCCATGTTTGCACAGGCGATTTCCAATGCTTTTGCTAAACCTACAATGCCGTACACGTTTTCTGTTCCTCCGCGCATATTGCGCTCTTGTGCCCCACCATAAATTAATGGTTTTATGCGGGTGTTGTGGTTTATGTAAAGGAAACCCACGCCTTTAGGTCCATGGAATTTGTGGGCAGCGCCAGTCACGAAATCGATTTGCAGCTTGTTGAGGTCCAACGGAAAATGACCCATCGTCTGTACCGTGTCGGAATGGAATAGCGCCTGATGTTGCTTGCATATCGCTGATACATATTCGATATCAGTCAGCGTACCGATTTCGTTGTTTGCATGCATAAGTGAAACGAACGAGCGAGGATTTTTGGCGAGGAGCTCTTCCAATTGTTTGAGATCCACATAGCCCAATTTGTCCACGTCGAGCAGGCTGAGTTTAATCGTGCCGCTTTTCTCCAATTCTTCAAGTGTATGGAGTACGGCATGGTGTTCCAGAGGCGACGAAATGGCATGGGTAATGCCGTGGTCTGTGATACCACGTACGATCGCCATGTTATCCGCCTCGGTACCCCCCGATGTAAAGAAAATCTCTGCCGGAGATACGTTCAGCAGTCCCGCAACCGTTTTACGGGCTTTTTCAACCATGGTTTTTACTTTTCTACCATGTCCGTGGATGGATGATGGGTTCCCATAATCTTCCTCCATTGCTTTGATCATGACTTTAATCACTTCAGGATCAATGGAAGTTGTTGCGGCGTTGTCCAAATATACTTGCATGGTGCAAAGATAAAAAAGTAATCCGATAGGTTTTGGATTGAACCCAGATAATTATACGAACCTGAAATGCTTGCTCATCTATCCGGGGTGAATGTGATGGCGACAACCACATTCCATCGCGGAAAATACCTATATATAGGTATTGCAGACTCATTGTTTTACTCGGATTTTAGCACTTACTAATGTGAGGGTCTGTTATGCAATTTTTCATATCGGGCAATTTGCTAAAACCGTTTATGAAAAATCAATTATTGAAAAGCAGACCATCGGTATGACTATATTATCCTTTAATCTACGATGAACTTAATAAAATTTACCCATGAGATTCGCAGTTTCGACAAGGAACTCAAATGGGCGGTGATTTTTTCGGTCGGAATGGTTGCTTGGGTTTTTATGGAGCGCATATTTGGACTGCATGATCAACACCTGCATGCGCTGCAAAGTTCCCGACATGCGGTTATGGTCTTCCTGATGATATGTTATATCGCTGGATTGTCCGAGAGGTGGCGAACTTGCCCTGATGGGCGGATGTTATATTGGGACGGGCTGGTTAGTTGTGTTACGATGACTATCCTTGTTTTGTTGTTCATGGTGCCGGTCAACCAGTTTACCCTGACGATCGTCAGCCCCGATCTCGTATTTAATCAAGCCCAATATGAAATTGCAAATACCTTATATGTAGACTATGAGGTCATCGAACGCAATGCGGTGGCCAACTATAACATCGCATACTTTACCCACTTCATTCTATATGGGTTGGGCTTGTCGCTCTTTCTTCCCCTGTTCTTTGTTAAGACATGTACAACATTGGCTACTCGTTTTTCAGGCTAATTTTCTAAGTAGGGCGGACTATTCTTGGCGAAAAAGTGAATAATTATGGAGATGGTGGTGCAGACCCGTTTTTTTATCTCATCTTTGTGCCATAGATAGTGTCAGCCATACATGATCCAATTTTTAAAAGAAAGTACTTTTACTGTCAACGAAGTATTTGTCAAATCCCTGTATTTGCTAAGGGACTGGTATTTTTCTATAACAGGTCTGTGTTTTTTGCTGTTCATTACCTCTAACCTGTCGGGTATATTAGCGTTCTACCTGAGTGATTTCAACCCGGGTTTACGTGTTTTGATGGCCCTTTTGTTTGTTATACTCTATTTCGGGCTACAGCTTACACTATTTAAATACCTGCTGATTCGGATAGGCGGGGATGGACAGGTTGGTGTGTTGCAGGCGATACCGTCATCGCGAGAGTTATTGTATTTTTTTGTTTCCATGGCAACCATCTTGATGGTCGCTGCGACGTGTTACTTGTTTATCTCCCTAGTAGGATGGCCGTTTATTTATTTGGGAATCAAGATAGACGTCATGGTCAATATTTCCTTGGTACTTTCTGCAATATTGACTTTCTTTTTCCTGTTGCGAGTAGCATTTTATCCTTTCTTTATCATTGATCGGGAGGCAACGCCGCTGCGTGCGATTCGGCTCAGTTTTGCATTGACACGAGGAAATGTGTTCAAGCTGTTGCTTATTTTGTTATTTTTTGCAATTTTGCACTTTTTGAATGGTTATTTTAACTATCAAGGATTGCCTGTGTTGTCGATCGTGTTGAATATCATCAACTCATTCTTGATTGTGCCGCTATCCAGTGTGGTGATCGCAATGGCCTACCGCAAGATGGTGAAGGGTTATAGTCAGGAAACAGAGAAGGCAGGGGACTTACGTTAAAAAATAAAATATAGGGCGTTGTCAATAAAGCATATAGCGATTTTAGGATCAACTGGGAGTATAGGTACGCAGGCATTGGAAGTTGTCGAATCCCATCCCGATGCGCTTCGGGTACATGCGTTGACAGCTCATCGCAATACTGAAAAACTCATCAGCCAAGCGATAAAGTATCAACCTGCCTACGTAGTCGTTACCGACAATACAGCGTATCTTCAGGTTAAATCTGCTCTGGGCAGCCAAGAAAACATAGCGGTCATGCAAGGGCTTGCAGCCGTTGAGGAGGTGGTGGCACATGATGAGGTCGATATCGTACTTACCGCTTTGGTCGGTGCAGTTGGACTTGCTCCCACCATCGCTGCCATACGGGCAGGTAAGGACATCGCATTGGCTAATAAGGAAACCTTAGTCGTAGGTGGTGATTTGGTCATGGGATTAGTAGCCAAGCACGGAGTTAGGCTGTTGCCTGTCGATTCGGAACATTCCGCAATTTTCCAATGTTTAGAAGGTGAGTCTGCCGATGCGGTGGAAAAAATTATTCTCACAGCGTCCGGAGGCCCATTCAGGGGGCGTGACAGCGCCTTTTTGGAAAACGTGACGGTGGAACAAGCGCTTGCCCACCCGAATTGGGTAATGGGTGCCAAAATCACGATTGACTCCGCATCCTTGATGAACAAGGGGTTGGAGGTTATTGAAGCCAAGTGGTTGTTCGGATTGCAAAGCAGACAAATTGACGTGGTCGTGCATCCCCAATCGATTATTCATTCCATGGTGCAGTTTAAAGATTCGTCCATCAAGGCACAGATGGGGCTACCCGATATGAAAATGCCGATACAGCATGCGCTATTGTATCCTTACCGGGTTGGAAATGAGTTGGAAAGGCTTGATTTTCTGAAACACGCTACTTTGAGTTTTGAATCGCCTGATATGGATTCGTTTCGGAACCTAGCACTTGCTTATCGGGCTCTTGACCACGGTGGTAGCATGCCATGTGTACTGAATGCCGCTAATGAAATAGCCGTGGCAGCATTTTTGAACAGTCAAATAGGTTTCTTGCAAATGAGCGACGTGATTGCTGATACGATGGATAAGGTGCCATATTTGGAACAGCCCAGTTTAGACGATTATTTGCAAGTCGATGAGGAAAGCAGGCGTGTAGCATACGCACTTATTTCAAAAATAACGAACAAGCAGCAATAGGAGGCAGCCACATGTCGGCTGCAGGTAATAAAAAGGAAAATATAAGTAAATGGGTATATTGATAATGATTGGACAGGTATTATTAGGCTTGTCAATCCTGATTGTGTTGCATGAGTTAGGCCATTTTTGGGCAGCTAGGGCGTTTGGCATCAAAGTGGAGAAGTTCTATCTTTTCTTCGATGCGTGGGGAGTTAAGCTGTTCAAATTCAATTATAAAGGTTGTGAATACGGTATTGGTTGGCTCCCCCTGGGTGGTTACGTCAAAATTGCAGGAATGATCGACGAATCCATGGATACCGAGCAAATGAAAGGTGAACCGCAACCGTGGGAATTCCGTTCCAAGCCGGCATGGCAGCGTCTTATTGTCATGTTGGGAGGTGTTTTCGTCAACGTCGTGTTGGGTGTTTTCATCTTCTGGATGTTGACGTTTAAATATGGCGAAACCTTTGTGGATAATAGCCGGTTGACGGACGGAGTTGTACCCGGTATCATCGGAAAGGAGATCGGATTGCAGGCCGGTGATCACATTCTGAAAATAGATGGTGAAGATGTCGTTTGGTTTAACGAGTTGACGAGCCCCAAAGTATTGATGGGTGGTGTAGACTTGACCGTTAAGCGTGGCGATGAGCTAACAACTGTACATGTACCTGCCGATATCCTCAATTCACTGGCCGATCATGATCGAAACGAATTCGTGACCGAGCGGACTAGATTGGGTTCCTTGTTGTTTGTCGCACCTGACTCGCCTGCGGAAGAAGCGGGCTTGCAAGTCGGGGATAGTATCGTCCGTATCAATGATCAGCCGTTTACGTTTTTTGATGAATTCCAAGCGGAGCTCTTAGCTAATAAAGGTGGTGTCGTTTCCCTACGTCTGATTCGGGATACAACAACCATGAACCTGGTGTCGTCGGTAACGGAGGATGGTACGATTGGAATCAGTTATTCCGGTCGGTTTGATTTGCCCTTTGAACAGTTCCAATATGGGTTTTTCGAGGCTTTGCCAGTCGGCGCATCCAAGGCTTGGAGTACCGTAACGGATAACGTCAAAGGTTTCGGGAAGATATTCAAGGGTGAAGTCCGTGCCGACAAAGCGTTGGCCGGCCCGGTAGGAATTGCTACGATGTTTGGAAAAGAAGTCAATTGGTTGCGTTTTTGGACGTTAGTAGGCCTTCTTTCCATGATTTTGGCATTTATGAACTTGCTCCCTATTCCGGCTTTGGACGGCGGTCACGTACTGTTTCTTTTGGTTGAGATAGTGCAAGGCAAGCCTTTGAGTGATAAGTTTTTGGAACGGGCACAGATAGCAGGCTTCTTTATCGTATTGGCATTGATGGTTTTTATCCTGGGCAACGATATTCTGAAATTGTTTAGATAACGCTTCTTTTTCAGAAAGTGCTGGTCATTCGATATCTTTTCTTATTTTAGTCGGCTCAATGGCCAAGATATTTTGGTCGTAACACACCTTAACGTCAAAAAATGAAACAACAAAATCTGTTTAAGAAAAATGGGTTGGCAGCACTTTCGGTAGGTGTCGTCATGTACATGATGACTGCTTGTGGCTCACCCGCACCTAATGAAAACACAAACACGACAACATCGGAGGAAACAACTATGACAACAATTGACGGGCAAATCGCCCACTATGTGCTGTTTTGGCTCAAAGAGGGGCTCAGCGAGGAAGAAGTTGATAACTTTGCAAACTTCTTTGAAGAATTGAAAACCATTTCCAGTATCAAATCCTTGCATTACGGAAGGCCGGTGGCTACTACGCCTCGTCAGCCTGTAGATAACACGTTTACGTACAATTTGGTGGTATTCTTCGATACAATGGAAGAGCTGGATGACTACGAAAACCACCCCATCCATTTGGAAGCGATTGAAAAATATTCGCAATACTGGGAGAAGGTTGTCGTACACGATTCCCGTCTCAAATAAACATAACGAATTCATGGACGGTCAATACCGAAAGGATATTTATCCCGGATTA
>CAZXSL010000107.1:0-5610 GCA_964643235.1 uncultured Sphingobacteriaceae bacterium
CATCGTTCGCCCCATGATACAGAAGCCCAAGATGTTGTTATTTTCCCAATCGAAAGCCCAAGTACAAATCGCCTAAAAGCGTAAAAGACGCAGATTGAAATTGAGCATCATAAGATACTCCAGGGCCTACTGATAATTGGAGATTGAACCTTTTTCCATAGTTGTGTTGAATTCCCCACTGGAAGGCCGCCCGTCATTAACAAATTACCAACACCATAGTCCCAGCTGATTTCTTCACTGGGATTCAGCAATGTGGGACCGAGGCCTCGCACAATAAAGGACACAAAATTAGCGGAGTTATGGACTGTCTTTTTACCTTTTCGACCCCGTTTAAATAATCGAATAGATCTGTTCAACAGGGCCCTTTTCCGTTATCCTAGCCATTGTCAGGCGCCCCTTCTTCTGGCTCCGCTTCGGGCACGCATTCTCGAAGCTCAGGCCAAACTTCACAAATCCGCCCATCGGGAACACGGGTAGTTTCAGATATTACGTAGGATGCTGTAACGCCCTCCTGCAAACGCAACGTATCGAGATTAATAATCACTTCGCCATTTCCAGACCGAAGAAAAAGAATTTCAGTTCCGGGTGCCAAGAGAAAATCAACAGGATTACTAAGAGTATCGTTACTAGCTGGCAACTGCATAGAAATATTACCTCCTACCTGTACCGTGACATTAGTAGAGCTTTTAATGCGGACTTCCATTGCCGAGTTAAAATCAAACGCGCTCTCTTTTTCACATGACATGAAGGCTAATAAAATTGGTATAACTATCCACGTTCTTTTTATATGCTCTAATTTCATTTTCCTATTTTTTAACAATTCAGGTTTCGTTTATCTCCTACCAGCCTGGCGCAAAATTCAACCCAAATGTACCGAATTTAAGGTCATTACGCTGGAATGGAATTGCGTAGTACGGCTCAAGAATCATGGCACCGAACAAGTTAACTCGCAAAGATATCCCAGCACTCATTACCGGGATACGAACATTCTCGTACAGTGCCCCCCCTAACATCAGCTCCCCATCGTTATTTACCCCCATTTGATAGCCCACCACACCTCGTTTTGCTTGAAATCGAATATCATCGCCTTGCCTCCATGCCAATCCGGCATCGAAAAACAAGTTCAAGTCAGAGAATAACATATTGGACCGAATCGCCGCTAAGCGTTCAGGACCGGTAAAAGGCAATCTGATTTCAAAATTAAACACAGCCATGCGTGTTCCCATTAACTGCTCCAATCCTACCCCTCCGCCGTCTGCATTATTTCGTAATGCAGCGCTTTCATACCCGCGTATCAAATGCGGATAACCGATAAATAACGGGTACAGTGCATTCTCATTCTGACCCACACGCATATAGGAGTACAGCCGTGCAGCGACCGTAACGGGCTTATAACGATTATATTTACGTAAATCCACATTGTACGCCGTGAAATTATAGTCGCCCATGTATTGCTCCGCACCGACGCGATAGCGGTAGCCCATCAACGGGGCCGCCATTCCGAACACCGAGTTGTCGCCCACGAATGATGCGTTCAATTGTTGGATGGTAAACCCTTGCATATTCCCAAAGCCATAGCCCCCAAACAAATCTTGGGCTTCTTCGTTTGGAATACGCTCCCGTCCGCCGTAGCCATAATAATAGCTTTGCCACCAACGGTCTACCCGATAACTGTACCGTGCGATGGCCCCACCGACCTCAAAGCGGTGATTACGCGAAAACGGGTAAGCACCGAATGCTTCCGCTTGCTGTTGGAACGTCCGAATCATGTATGTGTCCAAAATCAAGTCGTCTCCATAGCCGACGTCCCGGACATCAAACGTACTGAACCCAGACATATATGGAATATGCGACACCGCCCCACCCCAGTTAATCCGTGTCTTTTGATTGATGTAGGCGACTTGACCGCCGAAGTCGTAAATCTCACCGTTGATAGCCAGAGCGGCAAAAATTTGGTTGTGGCCCAGGATGTCCGAGAACATCCCTTGTATACCGCTGGATATACCCGCCCCATAGCGGCTACCTACAGCCATGCCCATCCCACTGTTGGCGAGGTAATCCAATTTGAAATTAGGGCGATAACGCACGGATGCGATTTGGTTATCGCCAATACGGCCAAACAGGTTGAAGTTAGCCAGGTTCGTATTCACCACATCCACTCCCAATATGGCTGGTGGTGGCAGCATAGCCGCATCGAAATTAACGACATAGGGATTGACTTCAACCGGTTCGAATTCCGACGCATTCGCCCGGTATATGCTGTATTCGCTCGAACGGTAATACGAGTATACGATATCATCCGCGGCAGACAAACTCAATGCCGGCGAGTATTCCGTGATACCACTAATACCGGTGAAATATTCGGTCATCCGCTCCACTTTTCCAGTGCTGATGGTATAGCGGTACATGTTTCGGAAGCCGTCGCTGTTGGACAGGAAATAAATCTGGCTACCATCTGCTGAGTATTGGGGATTCAGGTTATTGGCGCCCTGGAAGACGTTGATATTTTCCAGCTGCCGGGACTCGATATCAATCACCGCAATATTCATGGGGATATCGACCGTACGCGAGTCGGCCTGTAAGCTTACCCGGTCTGTGCTAAACACGATTTTGCTGCCATCGCGCGAAAAACTGGGTTGGAAATCCGAATATACATCGTCGGTCAACTGGTCGAGTTCCTTTGTCGCCAAATTATAGATGTATATATCACTATGCCCATTCCGAAGCCCTGAGAACGCTACGCGGTCGCCATCGGGTGCCCAGGTGATGTTGGTAAATTCCTGGATATCGCCCATAGGTTCAACCGCAAGTGTCCGTCCGTTCTCAACATCGACTATCATGAGCTTACTTCGCCCCTTGCTAAACACACTAAAAGCAAACTTCCGGCTATCGGGCGAGAAAGCTCCTGCCGATTCAATAAAACTGAACTCGTCCAGGTCCGGATTGGTCAGTCTGCTCGCCAATTTACGGATGACTTCCCCGGTTTGGGCATCAGCTAGAAACAGATCGATACTAAACAGATCCAACTCGGAGAGGAATGCGACATATTGCCCGTCGGGAGATATGGCTGGCGACACGTTGAGCCGCCCGCCCGAGTTATAACTACTGACGATGGATGTGCCCACGGGACGTTTTGCCGTATCGATTGGAATGTTCCGGTAGGCATTCTGGATACTGTTTCGCCACAGGTTGGACAAGGTTTCGGCGTCATAACCGAAGACCCTCCGCACGGCATATTCATAACCATACATGGCTGTATTCATAAAGAGCGGCATGATGACGGTATCACCATAAGTGGCTCCTACATACGACCAGAATGCCTGCCCGAAGCGATACGGATTATAGCGCCCCATGTTTTCGGTCATGTCGCGCAAGGAGGGCAAGCTGTTGCTCAGGTAGGTATCGCGCAGCCACATGGCCGTAAATGCGTCCTTTTTTCCAATCGAAAAATATTCGGCCATGCCTTCGACCATCCACAGCGGGATGTTGCCAATGCTTTCGAGCCGCGTGGAGTCGCTCCGCTCCATCAGGATACGGTATTGGAAGGCGTGCACAAGCTCGTGTCCCAATACGTGCCGCGTCTGATGGTTGATCTGCATTACGGGCATCACGACCCGAGTCTTAAATGCCTCCGTCACGCCACCGGTACCCACGCCTATCTCGCCTTGGATGGTCGTGGTCTGCTGGAAATCCGGGTGGTTGCTATAGAGGATGATGGGGTTTTTGCGGATAAACGTATCGCGGAATACCTGCTGGTGCAATTCGTACCACACTTCTGCTTCCTTGGCAAACCAGCGAACCATGCTATCGTTCTCCAAGTAATAATGCAGGCTGAAGTGCGGTGTTTCGTATACGTCGAAATCCAGTGTTTTATACCGCATCTTGTTCTGCCCGAAATATTGGGCATGTACGTCGATGTGTACACACGAAAACAGTAAAACCAACGAAAAAACCGCAAGAAACCTAGTGATCAGGGTGTATGACTGTTGCATCGAAAAAAGGGTTAGTCTCATCTACTTATTAGAGCGAATATCGTGTTTAAAGTTTAAAGATAATGCGAAAATATTAATTCCTTACACCACCCACCTATCAATCAACGGCTTAAAGGGTGTCCCGTTTCGCGCGGCTCTCGAATTCGATACGGAAACGGTCCGGATCAACGAGTTGCCCCACAGGTGGATCCGGGGCCCTGAACGGTGATGTCCCATCCAATACCGTCGAATCGGGATATGCTATCCGCGGACTGGGGCAATGGTATCGCCTGGTAATGTCTACCGCAGGCTCCGGGAATGGTCCATATGTATAACCCAAATGAGGCTCACGATAGATCTTTTCCATGAACTTACCAAAAATCGGCAGTGCCGTACGGGATCCTTCCCCGGTTTGCGAGCTGGTAAAATGGATGCTACGCTCGTCGCAACCTACCCAGACACCCGTGACCAAATCCTTGGTTACCCCCATATACCAACCGTCGACATAATCCGATGACGTGCCGGTCTTGCCGCCTATCTGGTTGCCATTCCTCCACAAGTCCCATTCCCACAAGGCTTGTGAGGTACCTTCGGGCTCTTCCATACTCCCGCGCAACATATAGGTCATCAGCCAGGCAACCTCTGCATCAATGACCTGCTCGGCCCGGGTTTCGAATCGTTTGATGACCTTACCGTTGAAATCCTCGATCCGCTCCACCAAAATGGGCTCTACCCGCTTGCCTTCATTCATAAACGTGGCGTAGGCATTGACCATCTCGAATACGCTCACGTCACTCGAACCCAAACTGACCGAGGGAACCGAAGCTAGCGTACTCCGGATCCCACTTCGATGTGCCGCCTCTACAACCTTGTCCCAGCCCAATTCTTCCGTAATCTGCGCGGTAACGGTATTAACCGACTTACCCATTGCCCACCGCAGCGACATATCCCGGCCGGTAAACACCCAGTCGGCATTTTTCGGCGCCCACACCTTTTCCTCGCCGTTTTCGGTGTAGGTAATCCGAATGGGCCTATCCACGTACTTATCACATGGCGACTTGCCCGCCTCCAGCGCAGCCAAATACGCAAACGGTTTGAATGTGGAGCCCGCCTGCCGCCGCGATTGGTATACATGATCGTATTGATAATACCGATGGTTTATACCACCCACCCAAACTTTAATCGCACCACTATACGGGTCCATGCTCATGATACCGGTGTTTAACATCGTCGCATAATGTGCTAACGAGTCCATGGAGGAAAACGCGACTTCCTGCATACCATCCCATGTAAAGACTTCCATGTTTTTCGGTTGATTGAGATGGAAAAACACGCTATCCAGATTACCTTCATACTTTTGGTAAAGCTGCTTATAATACAAGGTTTCCTCGGCTAGCTTTTCCAAGAAATCAGGAATGACCTGACCTTCGTTATCCCGCCAGGGCTCGCGCCCCGCCCAAACGCCTGCCAAGCGATCTTGCAGCACGGCCATCTGCTCGGCCATGGCTTCCTCAGCCAATGCCTGCATACGCGAGTCGATGGTTGTGTATATCTTCAATCCATCGGCGTAGATATCGTATCCGCTGCCGGTGCTCCAGTCCTGCAGCCAGCGTTCAACCGCAGCACGCAGATACGAGTC
>CAZXSL010000107.1:5710-9025 GCA_964643235.1 uncultured Sphingobacteriaceae bacterium
CGCGATACGGTATTGATGCCGTAGGCATTGTTGCTGAAAGACACCGTATTGAGGTACATCGTGATGATATCTTCCTTGCTGTACTTGCTTTCCAGCTTATATGCTGTCATCCACTCTTTCCATTTGATGACCGCCAGACGGACACCAGGCACACGCCCTAAAAGCCCGGCCGACTCGTTATACCGGGTTCGGTAGAGGTTTTTTGCCAATTGCTGCGTGATGGTACTACCGCCGCGCCGGTCGCCTTGGGCGGTCGATACCAAACTGGCGACGACCGCATAATAATCCACGCCATGATGCTTATAAAACCGGACGTCCTCGGTGGCGATGAGAGCATGTATCACCTTGGGCGAGATGCTATCAAACCTCACGGGCGTGCGGTCTTCCGTGAAATACCGTCCAATAAGAACACTATCTGCGGTATATAATTCCGAAGCGATGTTCTGCACGGGCATTTCCACCTCATTCCTACCCGGTGAATACCCGAACAGCCATAGGAAATTGAGCTCCACCGCACAGATGAGTATGATGACGAAATAGGCTATAATGGCCGCATAGCGCAGAAAACGGTTCCTAACTTCTCGAAACATGGGTTAAAAATGGATAAATTCCTCCAGATTACGTGCAAAAACCTATGATTTCATAGCGGTAGAATCCTACCCTAGGCGTGCTTCTCGTTTTTGCTGATGATTTTCTTATCCCAGACGATGTCCTTCGTTTGCACTTCGCTGCGAATGGGGCAGTCTTTTACCCGGCAATAGTGGCAGCATGAGGGTAGGCAGGGATCGGCATGGATAAACAGCTCGGTGTTGGCGTGCAGGTGTGTATTCACGAGTGTATCGATGGCTGACACTTCGTCGTGAACCCGATTTAGGTCATAATAATTCGGCAGGGTAACGTGGCAGTCGACGTGCAGTTCATGGCCATAGCGCTGCACGCGCAGGTTATGTACGTCTATCCATTCGTCTTTGCGGTGTTGTTGCAAGATGGAGGCTATCCGTGCGATAAGCTTTACGTCTGACTCGTCCATCAATCCGGCGATCGACTTGCGCAGCAATTTATAGCCACTATAAAGGATATAGGCACCGAGGGCCAGTGACAACACAATATCAATCCACACCTTGCCGGTTAGGTGCATGGCATACAAACCTATTAAGAGGCCGGCTGTACTATACGCATCTGTTTTGAGGTGCTTACCATCAGCCATCAGCGTCAGGGAATTCAGCACCTTGCTTTGCCGCACCATATAGGTACCCATCACGAAGTTGACCACTCCCGTAAACGCCAGCAAGCCCATCCCTTCCAACAGGTTGCCGACGGTTTGGGGGAAAAAGATATTATAGCAGGCTTTGCCAAGTATTAATATGCCGGCAATAAAGATCAGCCCACCTTCAAGGAATACGGAGAAAAACTCAACCTTTCCGTGACCATACGGGTGGTTTTGGTCTTTGGGGCGGGCGGCTAGGTGGATGCTATAAAACGCAAATCCGGAGGCTATGACGTTGACAATACTCTCCATGGCATCGGTCAGGATTGCGTTCGAGTTCGTCAGCAGGTAGGCGGTAAATTTGACCAACATCAGCACGATACCGGTGGCCAAGGCCAGTAAGATGATATTTTTTTGTTTTTTCAACGTCGCTAATCCGCTTTAATCGAGTAGCAAAGGTAGGCATTCCGAAGCGTAATACGGCGTAGCGGACTGGTTGCCGGCCAGCCGAACGAACAACATCGACCTGTTAGTCTCGCTCAAAAAAAACAACGCTACCCCCTACCCAATCAAGATTTTGATTATAGCGCACACCAATCATTTTCCCTTTGCTGATACGGGCTAGGTTATTGGCTGGTACAGGCCGGGGTGTACCTCGCTCCCATATATAGATCATCCGTATTTCGCACTTTGCCGGTCCGCTCGGGGTTTCCAACACCGGTTCGTAATTGATTTTGCGCTGGATGATCCAATCTTTCGGATTGGCTATGGCTTTGATGTCTTCGGGTTTCACATCGATAATTACGCCCTGTCCGGCGAAGGAAAACAAGGGTTTCAGTACGTAGTTTTCCAAGTCGGCGGGGACGTTCTCCAATTGGTCCAAAAAACGAGTCTCCGGCACGTAAGGCGAGTTGATAAAAGGCAGGGTGTATTTACTGATTCGGTAAAACCAATTGGGGTGTGGCACCCATTCCACGTCCAGGTCTTGGGTAATATCGACGAAATCCCCTAATGCTTCGCGCTGGGATTCCAGGTCATCAAAAATTATCCGGTTATAAATTCGCCGTATCGGTGTTTTCACACCATCACGAAGGTAAAAAAGATGTTTTCCTTCTTGTATTAATTCGGTAATACATACGGCTTGGATGCCGGTCGCTTCCTCAGTAACATGGAAGTCAATCCGGGTTTTCTGTTCGTCCGGCTTCACCTCCAAGAGGATAACATGTTCCTGGTCATAGCCATTGAGCAACACATTTTTCAACAGCTGGTGGTAACGTCGGTAGTCAAACCCGTCCAAATAATTGCTAAACCCTTGAGGGATATCGAAAAACCGTCGGTAAGCCCGGGGCAGCGCCGTTTGGTAATACATCAGTGTGGGGAAGCCTTGCATCTCGATGAGTTGGGGTGCCAGTTCCCCATCCGCACCGCGGCACACGGCAAAATCCATACACATCAAATCGCAGTGGTCGTCTTCGTTCGCCACGTGTAAATGCGGGGGAATGGCGTGTCGGGTCAGTTCCTTGAAATCTGGTTGCAGCACAATATCCACGATATCCTCACAGGCTTTTACTAACTTCTGGCCCAAGGCTTTCGAAGCGAAAATCGGAGTTTCTGCCACTCGAAAATCCAACGAACCCGAATAACGCTCGGACAACTCATTGACCATGTTCTTGTACCGTTCAGTGGTAAAGGTTTCGTTGTAGTGTTTGCGTATGGCTGGTATCATTTTGCGACGTACTTTTTACGTAAGTTTAAATCTCCAACTTTGCCAGCCCTACCAAGGCGTTACACGTAGGCTTCCTGCGTTTTATTAGAGGTTTGGATAGCTATATCAAGAAATGTGGGAAGGATAACCTGCTGGGTCAGCATGATTTTGTCTGGATCGGCAAGCCGGGTTACGGTTTCATCGTACTTGGCCACGCCGTATTTATCGATAATCTTACTACTCCACTCTTCGTTATTAAGCAGGTTCCGCATGCTTTGTGCATCGGCCTCAGGGTGGAACTGCGTACCGATCATTTCGGGAGAAAACCGGATTGCCATCACGGCCTGCTTCATCAGCACATGCGGACGTTCTTTTTCCAAGGCCAATACCGCGCCACCCATCT
>CAZXSL010000107.1:9035-11014 GCA_964643235.1 uncultured Sphingobacteriaceae bacterium
TCCGCCAAGCGTCGTTCGTTAACCCCAATGACCTGCCAGTCTCGGCTGTCGACAATATAAAAAGGATCTGGCAGTGCGTTAAACACAGGTTCAAGTAGTCCTGCTTGGGTTTTGTGGGTTGGAAAAACACCAAACGAATTGGATTTGCGCAAGGATACATTCCCTATATCAAAGATACGACAAGCCAACTGGAATGAATGACAGATGAAGAACACATGCTTTTTATCCGATTCTGCTGCGGTCTTGTTGTGATCATACAAACCACGGATGAGCTGAAAATACCGACGTTCCCACTCCATCCCATCTTCGAAAGGCGACCCAGGGCCTCCGCTGGAGATATAAATATCGAAAGAATGATCGGGGATCCGGCATTGCTGCCGCACATCAAACTCCACGACATCAGCACGGATGCCGCGTTCGTGTTGGTATCGCTGGACAATTTCACGGATATTGCGCATCCCTTGGTTAGGGTGGCCGTTATTGAGGTCCATCAAAGCGATCCGGATGTCGTAATTTTCAAAATCCATCGGTACAAAGATAAAAAATGTAACAGTAAATTAACAAACCGATAGGGGTACGATTCAGGGTTTTACCATCCCGCTAAGCAACTGGTCCTTGATATCGGGATTGATGCTAAGCAAATGCCGAACCATGCCAGTCTGGTCTTTTGGTGAAATAATGACGCTGTCAAATTTCCCATAGCGAATCTCGATACGGTCGAATGATGCTGCCGGCGAAGCCATGGCACTTTTTGTTTTCGATATTTCCGTGATAGCACAGATATCAATGGGTCTATACGTAATAAAACCGCACCGGATGTGGAGCTTGCCGTCGTCCACGGTGTATACCGTAGCGAAAAACAGGTGTATAACAAACCCAAAGGCTATCGTCAGGAACACCAGTATCCCTAGCATGGCCTTGTCATATCCCTGGAGCAATAAGTGAGGGACCAAAGGGCCGTAAAACACGATAAAGATAAAAATCAGTAATCCGTAAGATATTTTTGAGGGGTATTTTTTTCCCATGTTATTGTGCCCTACCAACGTATATTGTCGTTTTCCAACCCCGTACTATTTCCAAGATTCCAATCCTGGGTTCGTACTTGTTCATTCGACATCGATTTAATGTATGTCCATTGACCCCGACATCTCCTGAATTTCCTTCAAACTAACCACCTTCTGTTTTTCATGAAACTCAAACGCTGAAGCAATCATGCCCTTTGCCAAGCGAGCTGCGTGTATCGGTGCGTAGCCCTTGAACAGGCCGATCGCGTTAAAGGCTTTCAGCACGCCCATCATCGTTTTCTCGCCCGTTCGGGTTGAATTGGGCCGTTCGATGCCTCCGGGATGGAGCATCAGCAAACGCTTAAAATCCAGTAGCTTCAAATTCTCTTCCAATGTTCCCTTCATCCGGTTATAGAATATGTTGGATTTGGCATTTGCCCCGAAGGCCGACATCAACACGAACGTTTCCACTCCATTAGCTTGCGCTATCTTGGCAAATTCAAGCTGGTAATCATGGTCTACGCGCCATTGGGCGTCTTTGCTACCCGCATCTTTTAGCGTGGTGCCCAAACAGGAAAAGGCCACGTCGCCCCGCACGGCATCGTTATGATCCTCCAGTTTTTCGAAATCAACGACAATTTCGGTCAGTTTAGGATGCTGGGCAAAATAAGGCCTGCGAACGAGTACAGTCACGGCATCAAACCGTGTGTCCTCCAACAGTTGCTTGACCACTTCCCTACCTGTGGCTCCCGTGCCACCAATAATAATTGCTTTCATATCCAAATCGTAAGTTAAAATCAAAGGCATTGTCTCATTTCAGAATTGTAAGCGACGTAATAACGATCCGAGGAAGCCGAATAAAGAATGTATAAATAATAAATGGCCATAAATGAGAAACGCCACGGTAAACCGTGGCGTTTGCTCCTCAGGCTGGGCTCGAACCAGCGACCCTCTGATTAACAGTCAGATGCTCTA
>CAZXSL010000108.1:0-10957 GCA_964643235.1 uncultured Sphingobacteriaceae bacterium
TACAAAGGAGCCTTGCCTATCGCATTAATGAATTTCTATGCCGACAAAGATTAATCAAACTCAGATCATCGTGAAAATTATGGCCTGAATTTAGCAGGAAGCGTATACATGGATAACTCCCGTAATAAATTTTCATGGCAACGACTGGCACTAGCCTTTCGGCAGATCCCCCGACGGCAATACCTGATTGCGTTGTCCGTATTGGGTGGATTGATAGTCGTACTTGCTGTCGGGATCATGGTCTTTATGGGCAAACGGGAGGCCTTGCTTGCGTCTGCTATCGCGCGGGTCCAAGCTAAAATGGAGCGCGAATACGATTTGGATTTGACCATCCGGCGGGCGTATTTTTCGGGCTTGAACAAAGTCCACGTCGAGGGTGTAGCGCTTGTGCCGGGGGCACGGGAACCCCTCCTAGGCCTCGAGTATGCCGGTGTAACCGTGCGGATTCTGCCACTATTAACCGGTACCATCAAGCCGGGGATGGTTCAGGCCAATGGCATCACGCTCAGTTTGCTCAAGCAAGATAGCACCAGCAATTACGATTTTTTATTTCGCGAGCGTACTGCCGACAGTTTGCGTACCACGCCGGAAAAGCCCACCACCGGGGATATGTCGGCGAGGGCCAACGAGTTGCTCAACCGCACACTGCAGATGATTCCACGCGATATGGAAATCAGGGATTTGTCCGTTACCTATGCTGACGACTCCACCCGGCAGGAGCTTGATGTACAGACCGTGGATATGCGAAATGGCAACCTTGAAGCTAGCGTTTCGCTCAACGACCGTGACACTTGGCACGTCTCGGGCAGACTGAACCCCGCACGCCGGCAGCTATCATTTAAAATCCATGCAAATGGCGACCCGGTCGAAGTGCCTTTGCTCAAGAGCAAATATGGCTTGGAGATGGCATTCGACACGGTGGAAGCCAAGTTAAACGACGTCACTTTTCGCAATAAGGAACTGCATCTGAAGGGCGAGTGGGCAGTACATAGCCTGAATATTAACCATTGGCGGATATCCCAGCAGCAGGTGGATGTGCCCGAAACATTCATTGATGCAGAAATCATCATTGGCGAAAATTACATGGAACTGTCCGAAAACTCATCCGTCCGGGTCAGGAATTTGACTATCCTACCCTATTTTCGCTATACCAAATCGCCGGAGGCAACGTATGCCTTGCGAGTTCGCACGCCGGAGATGGACGCCCAGGACTTATTTGATGCGTTCCCGAAAGGACTGTTCGAATCATTGGAAGGAATTCGGGTATCCGGGCGTATCCAGTATGAAATGGATGTATTTCTCGATTCAGCCAACCCGGATAGCGTACAGTTCAGTGCGCGCATGCAGCAGGACGAATTCATGGTCAATTCATGGGGGCAAACCGACTTTTCGAAGATAAATTCGGTGTTTACGTATACGCCCTACGAAAACGACGAGCCTGTACGCGATATCGTCGTGGGGCCGGAAAACCCAAACTTTATCCGGCTGAATGAGATATCTCCCCATCTGCGCAATGCGGTCCTCACTACGGAAGACCCCTCGTTTTTCTCCCACGACGGGTTTGTCGAAGATGCGTTCCGATCGTCTATAGCTACGAATTACAAAGAGAAAGCATTCCGGCGGGGCGGCAGTACCATTTCGATGCAATTGGTCAAGAACGTATTTCTTAACCGAAACAAAACCATGGTGCGAAAAATCGAAGAGATCATCATCGTATGGCTGATTGAAAGTACTGATGCGGTAAGCAAGGAGCGTATGTACGAAGTGTACCTCAACATTATCGAATGGGGACGTAATGTGTACGGCATAAGTGAAGCCGCCCGGTACTATTTCGGCAAGCGTCCTTCCCAGCTGACGGTGGGCGAAAGCATCTACTTGGCTAGTATCGTGCCCCGACCGAAGACCGGCCTTTACGGCTTTCTACACGATGGCAGCTTGAAGCCACACCTCAGTGGTTACTTTGGTTATATTGGCAATATTATGGCACGCCGCGGGCTGATCGACGGAGAAAGTGGTCAGCTTTATGGATTTTATGCCGTAAGTTTGCGAGAGCCCCTGAGACCACCCAAACCGGAAGGAATCGATACATCCCTCATCCGGCCGCCGGAAACGATGCGCCTGCCGGAGAATATCGAAGATTCCAGAACGCTGTTGGAACGTGTTTTTGGGGAGCTGGGTTCGGAAAACTAAGTGGTAAAAGATGAAAATTAAAATAGACCGGAAAGCGTTTGAACAGGTCATCGATTACGATCAAATAAAGAAACGGGCACGTTTAATCGGCATCCAACTAAATGTAGCTTACGAACGCCAAAACCCGGTGTTCCTCGGTGTTCTCAACGGTTGCTTCATGTTTATGGGCGATTTGATGAAGGAGGTGACAATAGCCTGTGAGGTGTCCTTCGTCAAGCTGTCTTCCTATCATGGTACGGAACGCAACGAGCAGATCAACGAGTTGATAGGCCTGGACGTAAACCTGCGTGACCGCGATGTTGTGATTGTCGAAGACATCGTAGACACCGGTCACTCGCTGAAGCATACCATCGACGTGGTCAACCGGCATAAACCTGCCTCGGTCTCCGTCTGTACCCTACTGATGAAACCTGCGGCCTTGCAACACCGGTTTGATAACATCGCGTACGTTGGTTTTGAAATCCCCAACGACTTTATCGTTGGCTACGGGATGGATTACAACGGACTGGGCCGCAACCTCCGCGACATTTATAAGGAAGTAGCCGAATGACGATGGTCGTCTCTAGCTACTAAATTCGATAATACGGGCGTTATCCTGGCGGCGCTTTAATTCGGCCTCCCTGTTTTCAATGGCCTGTTCATCGGGTGTGATTTCCTCACCGTGCGGGTTGATGTAATAAGTCCGGCCGCTTTTACTTACCCGCGTAAAGCCGAGCGCATAATTTTCCGCATTTTCGTATTCGAGTGGGATGACTACGTCAAATTGTTGGTTGACAAACCCGATTTTACCGTCTTTGACCACCCATGCCCGGCCGTTGTAAAACGGACCGATTCGGTCGTACTGCGGGTCACAAAGCATGGCGAGGTGGTAGTCCAACGCGCCCAACATGTCGCCCTTCCTGAAGGTGGTATACGATGTCCCCCAATACCCACCTAGGTAGTCGTAGTCCGTTTCTAACAAGAGGCGCCCTTCCATATCATAGATGTCGTAGCCATGGGCTTTTTCGGCATATACCCGATTGCTGAGGTAATCCAGGGTGATGTTGGTGTATGTCAGGGGAATAACTATGCGCCCCATGCGATCGATAGCACCCTTTGCTCCATCCTTTTCGATCTCGGCTAAATCATATCGAAACGAGCTAGCTTGGTCGTAGGCGTAGGGAATACGGGGGCGGAATTGTTCATCGGCAAAACCCCACAGACCGTCGCGTTTGATGGCCATTCGGCCGTTGATGGCCGTGCTTGCGTCATCCAGCACGGGAGGGATTAGTTCCGTCAGCAGTGTATCGATAACCCCTTTTTTACCGTCCCGAGTTACTGTAGCCAGATCGTTGCGGTCACCATACCGAACCGGATGGAGCGCGGAGTACGGAAAGTCTGCTGCCTGTCTGCCCGTGGCCGGATCGATGAACGTGAACGTATTGCCACTTTGATTGTAAATCAGCCGACTGCCGAAATAGGATAAGTCGTAATACGTCTGTTCGGAGGGTAGGACAGCTCCTGTCGAATCAAGCAGAAACCGCCTGGAGATACCCCGATCGCGTATGCCGGCGATGGTAATCCCATAGCGGTTGAACGACCATGCGCTGTGGTATTGGGGGGTAATGACTTCCCGTCCCATGGAGTTGACATAACCGGACTGGGACATGTCGTATGACGTTTCACCCTCGTAACCGACAATGGCATAGCCGTTGTTGAATGAGTAGGCGTAATCGTAATCCGTGGTGGCGATGATGTTGAACTTGTCATCCATTACGATATGCTTTCCCTCTTTCTTTACCCACGTTTTGCCCTCACGGAAACCCATGCGGCACTCCTCATAATCGAAAGGCAATACGGTTTTTCCAGCCGTGTCTACAAAACCCCATTTGCCGTCTTTCTGTGCGGCGATATACCCTTCAGGCGATACATAGCCGAGAAACCCGTATTCGAGCGGGATGGCGATGGAGCCGTCGAGGTTATAGCAGCCAACGAGGCTATCGCGCTTGGCCCGGATGTACCGATCGTCCACCAGGCTGAGCTCCCAATAGTGCGCCTCAATTACCATATCGCCGTGGGCATTTGCGAGCCCGAATCGTTTTTCAGGAGCCTCGAGCAGGTAAAGCCCTTGCTCCCAGGCGGTGATTTTTTTGAACTGCAGTGGCGTACGCAGCTCGCCGAGCGTGTCAATGAGCCCATACTTGTCCCGGCTTTGTACAATCGCTGCCCCCGCAACAAAGTCGCTTGCCGCATCATACCTCGGGGGTATAACGGTTTGGCCACCGCGATCGATGTACCCCTGCCATAAACCGAATGAAACCCGCGCACGATTGTTCTTGAAGGGGTGTGCCCAGCTAAACTGAGGCCATATTACCCATTGGCCTTTCGTGTCAATATAACCCCACTTGCCATCCGAACGCTGTACGGCGGCTAGGCCCTCGGAAAAAGAGTACGCCATGGGGGCTCGAAGCTTTTTGTGCTTCTGCCCTTGTTTGTTGATAAACGAATAGCCCGGTTCTTGCAGCACTAACGCCATCCCCTCGGAGAAGTCGTCGGCCCAAAGTAATGTGGGTGCGATGGTGTATTTATTGCGCTCCGAGGTATAACCCCATAAACCATTCTGGTGTACCAGTGCCCATCCGTCGATGGTATCCCCCACAAAATCGTGCCTTTGGATCTCGCCTGTGCGGGAGGTAAGGCGTTTCCAGCTTGAGCAAGAGACGTTTGTAAGGACGATTGCGAAAAGAATAAGGCGAAGGAAAAGTACGACTCGAATCATGTTTGCTCGTTTTTATAATGACGTTGCGGCTAAATATGGACACCTTGGAACATATACAAAATGAGTAGGAACAGCGAAAGGAAGAAAAGGCTCAAGATTACCCCCGCCCATGCTTTGCGGCTGCGTTTGATCAGTAAGCTGTATCCACCCAATAGCAGGGAGGCCGAGAAGAAAAATATATACGCGTAGAGCAATAGATCAAACGGACTTACGGAGGTCAATACCAGCAATAAAAAGCAGACCACGCCAATTAAGGCGCAAACCAAGGACAACACGGCGGAAGGATAATAGTCTCTTTTCATGAACGGCGTTCGCTTTACCGAGGGAAGAGTAGCTGACCTAAATAATGGCGCTTGCACAAAATTGCTTTCGAAAGCACCGACGTCATTCCCTGAGTAAGCAAAATTAGCCAACTTCGGTTTAGGAAGAAATAGCGAAATTCAGGGGTTTGTTGATAAGATGAGTTCCTGTATGTTTGTCCAATATGAGAATAGTCATTGCTTTTTTGCTCGTGCTTGGTATGTTAACCCCTACTCGAGGTTGGACGCAGGAGAACAACCAGGAGGGTTTTATTCGATTCGTAATGCAATTTGCAGAAGATGATTCAATCCAGCGTAAAAACACCCGCTTTCCGATTGAATATTACGAATGGTTGCCCGGTATGGAAAGTGACCGTCCAGACACGTCCTATATTTATGAAAACGATTGGGAGCCACTTCGATTGCATTCCTTGCCCCATGGCGGTGTAAAGGAGTCGGACGGAGGAGCCTACGCGCAGTATTACGAGGTGGATCCGGAGCGAGCGATTATTCGAATCCGGGGAGTGGACAACGGGTTGCATACTAACTTGGTGTTCTTCCGTCATGAAGGTAGTTGGTTGCTAGTGCGTATCGAAGAATATTCGACCTGACACATGGTTTATCTAAAAGCGCAATTCAGCTCATGATCGTTGATCATGCCCACCGCCTGCATATAGGCGTAGCAAATGGTCGTTCCAAAAAACTTAATGCCTCTTTTCTTCATGTCCTTGGAGATGGCGTCAGATTCGTTCGAACGCACCGGTGCTGTCCGGTAATCCAGAACTTCATTAACTATAGGTTTGCCTTCCGGCATGAACCCGTATAAGTAATCGTGGAAAGAGCCGAATTCGTTTTGGATAGACCTAAAAATCCGAGCATTGCTAACCGTCGATTGTACTTTTAGGCGATTTCGAATAATGCCCGGATCCAATAGTATGCGTTCAATGTCAGTTTGTGAAAATTCAGCAACACGTTCGACGTCGAAATTAGCAAAATGCTTTCTGTAGTTTTCCCGTTTGCGCAAAATGGTGATCCAACTGAGTCCCGCTTGAGCAGACTCCAGCACGAGAAACTCAAAAAGGGTTTTGTCGTCCGTTACTACCCTGCCCCATTCATTATCATGGTAAGCGACATAGAGGGGGTCCGTCCCGCACCAGCCGCAGCGGTGTAATTGATGCTCCATTGGATGTTCTTTTGTGTTAATAATGGCCTGATTTACACGCACGGATCGTTACATCTCATTCAGCGGGTCCCAAAACACCCGCTTGAAATCGACAACCCGGTCGTTCCTTACAACAATATTTTCCTCTTCCAGGCGCTTCTGCATGGTATGGGGTCCACCAAATGCCCGCTTGCCAGAGAGTATGCCTGCGCTGTTTACAACGCGGTGGGCCGGAATTGCGGGTGAAGCCTCCGATGCGTGTCGCATGGCATATCCCACTAATCTCGATGCATTGGGGCGGCCCAACGCTCGGGCAATCGCTCCGTAAGAAGTAACGCGGCCGTGTGGGATCTCTCGTACGAGTGCATACACATTGTCAGCGAAAACATCGGTTTGTCGAAGATCGTCCATATCATACAAAGATGCAAAAATCTCAGTTTCCCCCCAACAGGGGGCTTGATTGCTTGCACAAAGTCGTCAAGTCTGTCTGTTCCATTGACCCCCTTATCTCTAGAAGAAAAGCCTTCATCAGGTCCATCAACACGACATCGTTTTCGTAGAAACCAATAACCTGCAGCAAAGTTTTATAAAAAAAGCAGTAATATTGGCCTTGAATCAGTTATTAGGGAAGCCTTAGATTATAATAAACACAATATACACATATCATTAAAGGGGGTGCGGTTGCTTTGCTCGCTACGGGAAGCGGTATGGAGGCGTAACTGCCCAAAAATCAAGTGTCAGCAATGAAACAAAACAAAAGAACAACGAAGAACACATTAATGGCTACCGCAGGGGTCGTATTGGGGATGTTAACCCTAGGCTCTTGTGGGGAGCAACAAACGGATGGAAATTGGCAATCACTTTTTGATGGCGAAACGCTTGATGGGTGGACTGCCATTGGGGGGGAGGCGCCGTATGAAGTCATCGACGGAGCGATAGTGGGCACGATGACCGCCGGTACGCCCAACTCGTTCTTGATTACCGAGCAAGAGTACGGCGATTTCATCCTGGAGCTGGAAGTCAAGCTCGAAGGGGCGACGACCAACTCGGGGATACAAACCCGTAGCCGCTTCAACCCCGATGCCCGTGGTGGGCAGGGTGCGGTCCAGGGCCGGCAGGTCGAAATCGACCCTACGCCGCGTGCTTGGACAGGTGGAATCTACGACGAAGCACGCCGCGGTTGGTTGTACCCCGTAGACCTCAACCCGAGTGCAAAAAGCGCATACAAGGCAGAAGAATTCAATACCTACCGGATTGAGGCCATTGGTAACGAAACGAAAACTTGGGTAAACGGTGTTCCCGTAGCGCATGTTATCGATACGATAGATGCCGCAGGCTTTATTGGACTACAAGTGCACAGCATCAACGACGAAAGCCTAGCTGGGAAGCAGGTGCACTTCAGAAATATCCGCATCCAGACCGAAAACTTGACACCACAAGAATTTTCGACCAGCATGTACACCGTCAATCTGACGCCCAATACGCTGAGTGGGTACGAACAGGCCCAAGGGTATTCCTTGCTGTTTGATGGTAGCAGCAATGCCGGCTGGATAGGTGCGTATAAGGAGGCGTTCCCGGAGTTTGGTTGGGAAATCAAGGAGGGAACCCTCAATGTGCTGGCCTCAGATGGAAGCGAATCGACCAACGGTGGGGATATTGTCACGGAAGGACAGTACAGCGCCTTTGATTTGTCGTTCGAATTCAGACTCACCGAAGGTGCCAATAGTGGTGTAAAGTATTTTGTGACGCTCTCGGAAAACAACGTGGGATCGGCTATCGGTCTGGAGTACCAGATCTTAGACGATGAGAAGCACCCCGATGCCAAGATGGGACGCGATGGCAACCGCACCTTGGCATCACTCTACGACCTCATCACAGCTGACAAGCCCAACCGGGCCAAAAAACCCATCGGACAATGGAATAGGGGGCGACTGGTTGTAGCGCCCGATAACACCGTGACTCACTACCTGAATGGGGAAGTCGTGCTGTCTTACGTCCGCGGATCGGAAGAATTCCACGACTTAGTGGAACGCAGTAAGTACAAAGACTGGGATAATTTTGGCTTGGCTGAAAAGGGCCATATCCTACTGCAGGACCACGGCGATGCGGTAAGCTTTAGGAGCATCAAAATAAAGGAGCTGTAGTGACTCATTGAAACCTTTTTCCTCGGCTATTGTTGTTTACTACAAAGTGAGAGCTATCCATGTTGTTAACTTTAAAAAACTAAAAACAATGAGTAACTTGAGATTAAAAGGGAGTTGGAATGAGTTGAAAGGTAAGGTGAAGCAAAAATATGCAGAGCTCACAGACGACGATTTAATGTACGAAGAAGGGAAGGAAGACGAATTGGTGGGCCGGCTACAGAAGAAAACCGGAAAAGCGCGCGATGAGATTGTCGACTGGCTGAACAGCCTATAGTCAGCAAAGTATTTTACTTTTCAATATCAAAAAGCGTTACGGACGATCGTCCGTAACGCTTTTTCTTCTTAATTTAGCCCAATGAAGAAAAATAGACCCACGATATTGGTGGTCAACGACGACGGGATTACTGCGCCGGGCATCAAGGTGCTGATGGAGGAAATGCAGCACTTGGGGGAAGTTGTCGTTGTAGCACCTGAAGGTGTGCAGTCTGGCATGGGACACGCCATCACGATTGGGAAACCGCTACGGATGGACCAAGTTGAAATATATCCCGGTGTGGAAATGTATAAATGCTCAGGTACACCGGTGGATTGCGTCAAGTTGGCCGTCAACAAGATTTTTAAAGGCCGCAAGCCGGATATCTGTGTGTCGGGGATCAACCACGGGCTGAACAATTCGATTAACGTATTGTACTCTGGCACCATGTCGGCGGCGGTCGAAGGGGCTATCGAGGGTATCCCGTCTATCGGGTTTAGCTACGACGATTTCAACCATGACGCAGATTTTTCCCTGTGCCGACCTTTTGTCCGTGCCATTACCGAGCAGGTAATCGCCAATGGAATCCCTGAAAAAACCTTGCTAAACGTCAACTTCCCGAAGGACAAGATTAAGGGCATCAAAATATGCCGGCAGGCCGATGCCAAATGGGAAGAGGAGTTCGAGGAGCGGGCTGATCCGTACCGTCGTAGTTATTATTGGCTGACGGGCGTGTTTAAATTGAGGGATCGCGGCGAAGATACCGACGTGTGGGCGCTGAAAAACGGATATGCGTCGGTCGTACCGGTGCAGTTTGACATGACGGCCCACCATGCTATCCCGACGCTTAACGCATGGAGCTTTGACGTGAAAAAATAGTTAGGTGAAGCGGAACAATTTTATTTTTGGCATGTTACTGGGAGTGGTCGCACCGTTAGTGGCCCATTTGTTTTCCCTATTCACGGATTGGGCCAAGCTAATCGGTGGTAAGGAAATTAGCCTGTATGTAATCGCCGCACTACTCAATCTGTTGTTGGTCCGCTATTATTACCGCAATACGATGGAAAGCACGGCGCGGGGGCTTATCCTCATCACGTTTCTTGCGACAATCGTATTGATATTCACTAAAAATCTGTCTGTCGCTAATTGATGCGAACAATTTGCTTGAATGATTATGAAGTTGACCTTAGGTTTCTCGCCTTGCCCAAATGATACGTTTATTTTCGACGCTTTAATTCACCATAAAGTGGACACAGAAGGGTTGGAGTTTGATGTGACATACGACGATGTTGAAACCTTGAACCGCAAAGCATTTGATGGGGAGCTCGACATCACGAAACTGAGTTACCACGCTTATGCCTACGCTGCAGAAAACTATGTGCTGATGGATGCCGGTAGCGCATTGGGGTTTGGTGTGGGGCCGCTGTTGATTGGTAAGGAGGCGGAGAAATCAAGGTTGTGGAGAGACATGGCCGGCACAGGACAGCCATCGGATGTGAAAATTGGAATACCGGGGAAGTATACTACGGCAAATTTTCTTTTGGGACTGGCTTACCCGGGATGGCAAAACAAGGAAGAGTTGATTTTTTCGGACATTGAGAACGCCGTGTTGGAGGGGCGTGTCGATGCTGGGCTGATCATCCACGAGAACCGGTTTACCTACGAGGCTAAAGGCCTGCACAAGGTCATGGATTTAGGCGATTATTGGGAGAAGGAAACGGGCTTGCCGATTCCTCTTGGCGGAATCGTTGCCAAACGGAGCCTGCCCGATACCGTTAAACATACGATTAACCGGGTGTTGCGTAGAAGTATAGAGTATGCTTTTGAGAACCCCAAGTCGGGCATGGATTTCATCCGCAGCCATGCGCAGGAAATGGACGAAGCCGTCATGTACCAACATATCGAGTTGTATGTCAACCAATACTCTGTTGACCTCGGTGATGTGGGGCGCAATGCCGTTACGTCGTTGTTCGAACAGGCACAAGCCAAAGGCGTGATTCCCGAAAACCGACACAGCTTGTTCCTATCGTAATAATATGGATGAAAAAAGTAGGAAGAACCTATTTGCAAAATCCGTTATTTGTATAAATTTGCAGCGTCAAGCCGACGTAGCTCAGCTGGTAGAGCAACGCATTCGTAATGCGTAGGTCG
>CAZXSL010000109.1:0-10857 GCA_964643235.1 uncultured Sphingobacteriaceae bacterium
CGCTAAATAAACCACGGGGACGCCCGTGGTTTTTTGTAGGAAAGCCTATCTGCTAAAACCATGCTCTTTATCATTGTGAACGAAACGCAGCGGAGTGAACGATCTCATTTTTTGAATGAAAAGAGATGTCTCCTTTCGTCGACATGACAAAAAACGTTGGATAATAAACCACCCCGCTGGCGCACGAATCCCTTCGTGTGCCTCTAAATCTTCTAAGTCAGTAAACAACCTACCGCTTCTTATTCTTCATCGTCATTTTGGCTTTCGTGCCACCGCCGTAGTTGTAAGTCTTGCTGTTGCTTTCTTTCTTCTTATGAAAAGCCGCACCTCGTGATTCGTCCACCTTATTCTTTTCTTTGGGCTCATTGGACGGGCGATAGATAGTCAACTCATGAGGAAGTGGCATCACCGGGATTTTCTTTCCCAGCGATTGCTCGATTTTTCTGAGCTCCGGGAGTTCGATGTCCGTCGCAAAGGTGATTGCAATAACTTCCTCGTTCGTTTTGACGGCTCTTTGTATAAAAACATCCCTGTTTTCCGGTATTTCAAAATGAAATATGAAAGGGATTCCGGTTAAGTCGATATGATTCGCGTCTTCATTTGCTACCAGGAGGATTCGGCATACAGGACTTTGCTTAAAATCATTCACATGCAGAAACCCTGCATCATCATCAACGGATATGGGGTGCAATACCCCGATTTCCCGTTTCCTGGTATGTAGGCTTTGATGCAGTTTTTGTGCCGTAATCCGGCTGTTTACAAATACCACCACGTTGTCGAATACGTCATCGTCGCTCAGCAAAAGGTTGAGCAAATTGATTTTCGTGGTAAAATTAGGAACCTGGTACAGGAGAAGCTCGTGTGTTTCCAATATTTTCCCCGCAAGCCCGTCCACCTCGATTACCGGAGCGTAAGGCATAAAATCATCGATCATCAAATGCAGCTTTTCATGTTCGACCGTACTGAAGGCGAGATACTGGACTTTCCCGCAGCTTTGCGCCAGCTCTTTTACCGTTGTTTGCACGCCTTGCTTCACGATTTCGTCCGCATCATCGATGATGAATGTCTGGATGCGGTTTAGGTTGAGCCCTAATTTCAGGTACACCGCGCGGGCACGGTTTGGGGTGGCGACGACGATATCTACCCCACGGACCAAATCCTCGATCTCCTCTTCCATGCCGCCACTTGCTTTAAGCCCCATGATGTGGAGGTTCTTGTTTCTGCTAATGGTCAGGAAGCGGTCCACTATCTCGGCGATCCGTTCTTCGTTGGGAGCCAAAATCAGGACTTTCGGAGCTTCGTCTTCCGTATATTTCAAGCGCATCAATACGCCCAGCACATACGTCGTGGTTTTACCGGCCCCCTCGGGAGCAATGCCGATGATGCTATGCCCACCGATGATTCGGGAGAGGGATTTTAACTGGAATTCCTTCGCGGTGAAATAGCCCAGTTCCTTCATGGATGCATGAAGACGTTTACTGAGCTTTAATTTATCTAGAGACACGATTGCTTGATTAAATGAATACGACGCTCCGAAGTTAGCTAAAATATAATCGCTGACACGGATAAGCCGCAAATCGTTTTGACTATTTTTTATGCAAGAAATGTCGTGTCACGACATATACGTATGGAATCCGTATGCGGTGTCCCCTGCATATGCATCTGTTTTTTTAAACTTTTCCGTAACTTGCGCATCGTTTATAACGCTGAATTATGCAAAAGAAAATCCAATTGATTGCCGTCATGATATTATTTTCCACGACGGTTGCCGTAAGCCAGATGAAAGTCCGGGAAGAAGTGCCTGAAAAATATAAGTGGGACCTGACCGATCTCTATGCTTCGGATGATGTCTGGAAGGCGGAAAAGGAACGGGTGGAGCAGGCAATGCAGCAAGCTACTTCCTACAAGGGCAAGCTTACCCAGTCAGCCACAGTGCTTTTGGAAGCGCTCGAATTGAACAGCACGTTGGTTAAGGAAATGGCCCGGCTATTCTCCTACGCGGCGATGAAGTCCGATCAGGACACCCGGGTCACCCGATACGCGGGCATGAACCAGGAGTTGCAACAGCTTTTCTCGACATATGGCGCATTGACGGCTTTTATGGAGCCGGAGCTGCTGACCTTACAGGAAGATCAGATTAGCGCCTTTATTGAGGAGGAAGAAGGGTTGGCCACGTACCGGTTTTATCTTATGGATCTCCTTCGGAAGCGTGCGCACCGGGGTTCTGAAGAGGTCGAAACGGTCATGGCCCATGCTTCGTTGATGGCCGGCAACGCTGCCAATATCTACAGTACGTTTTCGAATGCGGAGTTCCCGTATCCCGAAATCGAGTTGGACGGCGAGCAAGTCACGCTCAACCCCGCCAATTTTGCCCTGTACCGTGCGAGCGAGGACAGGGACGTCAGACGCAGCGTATTTGCCGCTTTTTTTGGGAAAATGAATGAATTCCAGCGTACCTTCGGCGCGCAACTATACGGGAATCTCAACGCTGCCTTGTTTAATACCAAAGCCAGAAACTATGCGAGTACGTTGGAGTCGGCCCTGGATGCGGACCACATCCCGACGGATGTCTACCACAACCTCGTGAGCAACGTCAACGAGAACCTGGAGACCTTCCACCGCTACCTGAACCTACGGAAACGCATGATGGGACTGGACACCCTGCATTACTATGACCTGTATGCCCCTTTGGTGGAACAAGTCGATTTGGAATACACGGTCGAGGAAGCCATCGGGAATATCCTGCAATCCTTGCAGCCCTTGGGTGCCGATTACGTCAACGTGTCAAAAAGGGCGTTCAACGAGCGGTGGATTGACATGTATCCAAACGAGGGAAAGCGCTCCGGCGCCTATTCCAACGGATCGGCGTACGACGTGCATCCCTATATACTCATGAACTACAACGGCCAGTACACGGACATGTCCACGCTCACCCATGAACTGGGCCATACCATGCACAGTTACCTGACCAACCAGAAGCAGCATTTTGCCAATGCTAACTATTCTATCTTCGTCGCGGAGGTTGCATCCACGCTGAATGAAGAGTTACTGAACGATTACATGCTGCAACAAATCGAGGACGACAATGTCCGTTTGGCCATCTTGGGGAACTACCTCGAAGGTGCCAAAGGAACCTTGTTTCGCCAAACGCAATTTGCCGAATTCGAAGCGATGATCCACGAACGGGTCGCCAGGGGCGAGGCACTCACCGGAGAGGACTTTGACCGGCTATATCTCGACCTGACCAGGCGATACTACGGCCATGATAAAAATGTGTGTATCGTCGACGACCATATTAAATCCGAGTGGTCCTACATCCCGCATTTCTATTACAATTTTTACGTGTACCAATATGCCACGTCCTTCACTGCCTCGACAGCACTCTCCGAGAAAGTACTGAAGGGAACGGACGCGGACCGTGGAAAATACCTTGATTTTCTGGCATCCGGAAGCACCAAGTACCCCGTGGACCTCCTTGTCGATGCAGGCGTGGATATGAACACTTCGGAACCCTTTGACTTGACGATTGCCAAGATCAACCGCGTCATGGAAGAAATGGAAACGATTCTGACCAGGATGGGAAAATAGATCCGGGTCGCGAGCGTGGCCGATACGCGATCAAAAGCAGGTAAACGGCTTATTTAACACCAAGAAAAATGCCGTTTTATGCCTTTGAGAACGTCCCATCCATAGCGACTTGAATCCAGGATAATGCCGCGGGAATGACAGCCTCAATTTACCGATTGGATTACGAACTCAGGTTAATGATCAAACTGGTAATACGTCGGTGCGCCCGGGCCAACGGGTAGGTTCAACACGAATACCCACAGGAAAAACAGTGCAACCCAGGCAATGGTAAACAAAATGCTGTAAGGCAGCATCATGCTAATCATCGTGCCGATCCGGACATCCCGGACATATTTTGTGGCAAATGCGAGGATCAGCCCGAAGTAGCTCATCATCGGCGTGATGATATTGGTCACCGAATCGCCGATGCGGTAGGCGGACTGGATCACCTCGGGGCTATAGCCAACCAACATCAGCATGGGGACAAAAATCGGAGCCGTCACCGCCCATTGGGCCGACGCCGAACCTAGCATCAGGTTGATCGTAGCCGAGATGGCGATGAAACCTAGAAACACCGCCGGCCCCGTGAAGCCTATCTGGTCGAGGAATTCCGAACCTTTGACCGCGAAAATCTGGCCCAGGTTGCTCCAGTTGAAGAAAGACACGAACTGGGCAGCAAAGAAGACAATCACGATGTACAGACCCAGTGTGGACATGGATTTGGCCATACCGTCTATAATCCCTTTCTCGCCGGTCATCGATCCGGTCACCCGGCCGTAGACAAAACCGGGAATCAGGAAAAACACGAAGATAAAGGAGACCATGCCCCGCAGGAATGGGGAATTCAGGATTTCACCGGTTTCAGGATTTCGCAGTACCCCATTCTCGGGAATGATGGTCATCGCCAGCAAAGCGATCAGCACCAGAACGGAAATCCCGGTTATTTTGAGGCCTTTTTTCTCGATTGGGCTCAGGGGTTTCATCTCGTCCTGTCCGCTCAGATCTTCGGAAGCGATTGCCGGGTCGTATTTACCCATTTTCGGCTCGACGATGCGGAGGGTGACAAAAGCGGCGAGCGCGGTGATCAGAAAGGTACTAACTGCCATGAAATAATAATTGACCGCGGCGTGTACTTCATAGGTCGGGTCGATGATATTCGCGGCTTCCTGGGTAATGCCGGCCAGCAGCGGGTCGATCGTGCCGATCAGGATATTGGCGCTATAACCTCCCGATACACAGGCGAATGCACAGGCAATGCCGGCGAGTGGATGGCGCCCCATGGAATGGAAAATCACGGCGGCCATGGGAATTAACACGACATAGCCCATTTCGGAAGCGGTATTGGACAGGACGCAAGCAAAGCAAATGGCCAGGGTGACCAGGTTTTTCGGGGTAAGGAGGAAATGGACCGGCTTTTGCAGCACACCGACAAAACCGGTCCGCTTCCGGGGCCGATAGGCAGCCGCTTTGAGGATAATGCTTCTGACCGCGGCACTGATCAGGCCGGATCGCTCGGCGACGCCTACCCCGAGCAGGGCGACAAGAACCACACCGAGGGGTGCGAAACTCGTGAAATTACTCACCAGCCCGGTGACTATCCGGCGAAAGCCTTCCGCATTCATCAGGCTGACGGGTTCGATAAGTCCCGAAGGCGAACGGCCGGGCGTGCCTTCGGGGCGCGGATCTACGGCACTCCAGTTCAGCCATTCGGCCACGCCACTCAACAGTATGACCAATAAGGTGAATATCGCGAAGAGCGTGACGGGGTGTGGCAACAGGTTGCCCATCCATTCGACAAAATCCAAAAATCGGGTAAAAAGGCTCTTTTTCTGTTTGGGGCTCGTTGGGGTAGGGGTCGCTTCTGCTGTCATACGGGTTGTACGGCTCGTTCAAAAATTGGTTTGAGTCCGTGAAAATAGCATAAAAAACGAATAATGCCAATGATTAAGTGGCAATTCAACTTGTCGTTTTTGTCATGCTGACGATAGGAAACATCTAATCCATTAAAAGTGATGCCTGCCTCCGGCAGGTAGATAGCACGCTGGCGCCCGCCTACCGCAGGCAGGTGTCCCCCTTGTGTGGAAGCCTCGTGAGTTCCCTCGCATTTACGCACCGGCTGCTTTCTGTCTCCGGTCTTCTGTCTCCGGTCTTCTGTCTCCGGTCTTCTGTCTCCGGTCTTCTGTCTCCCGTCTCACACCTCCCTACAACAAGCCCCTCGCCCCGCCAAAGCGGTAACTGAGGCCGATTTCGTGTGTGGTGTTCTCGATGCGCTGGTTCATGGGTTCGTTTTTGGGGTTAAACTGGTAACCGTAGCCCAGGCCGAGCCCGCCGAAGTTGAACTGGATCATGCCGGCCAGTTCGCCGTAGCTTCGCACGTTGAGCCCGAGGCCGACCATGCGGGAAGCGATTACCATGGCCGATAGCTCGGCTTGCGGCCTGAGGTTTTCGGCATAGGTGACCAGCAGGTTTGGCCTGATGTGGAAATCGCCCCCGATGCGGAAGAGCGCCACGGTGGATATCCCACTCGACGACGGGATGGCAGGCAATAACGCCGATGTATGGGCGTTTGCGGTAAGCCGCGATGGGAAGCATATTTCAAATACCCTTCATTTAGGTTCGTTTATCCTCGAATAAGCGAGATGGTTTGACCGAGGCTGTATCAAAAGCTTTTTCATGTCGAAGCAACAAGAAACCTCTACGTGTTTGATATAAAAATGTTTGGGGTGTTGTGGTGTTCGATAGGTCTCTTTTGATGCAGCCTCATTAATGTATAAGTATCATGGCTAAACTCATTAATCTTTTCCGTTTCACCGGGAAGCTCGGTGACTTAGTCGGCTGTAAAGGCCCCCACGGATATTACTTGCATAAGCAATTCAACACCTCACCGAATCACCGAATCAACACCTCAACGAATCCACGAATCAGCGACTCCGCGCATAAGCAAATCACCAAATCCCCCACTAAAAAAGCTACCCCATCAACGAGGTAGCTTTAACCAATAAACCAAAACACTATCATCCAACTTGGCGGTTCAATGTTTAGTTTGGCGTCAAACTAAGATCACATATTGACCGCTTACTGTTTCATCTCTTTTAATACGGCTCGGGCCGCTACTAACGCCGTTTCGATGTCTTCGGCGGTATGGCAAGCGCTAATATACCAGAGCCCCCGACCGATGATGCGTATCCCCTTGTTATGCATGCCTGCGATAAATTTGCCGAGCTTGGCTTTATCTGCATGTAGCGTGTCGCGATAATCGTTGAGCGTGCCCATATCACCGAACAAGGTAATAAACATGGGGCCTGCGCTTTGGACGAGAAGATTCTGGCCGCTTTCAAGGGCGGCATCGCGCAAGCCATCGGCGAGCATATTGCCTAACTCATACATCCTTGGATAGGGATTTTCCCGCTCGAGCACCCGTACCGTTGCTAATGCAGCGGCAACGGTTGGGTTACAGGAATTCATCGTGCCGGCATGGATTACTTTCCCCTCTTCGATGAGCTGCATCCATGACCGCTTTCCTACCACGGCACTAATCGGATAACCGCTGCCTAGGGCTTTGGCAAAAATTGCTAAATCCGGTGTCACACCAAAGTGTGCTTGTGCACCGCCTAATCCGACACGGAATCCCGTGATTACTTCATCTAAAATTAAGGCTATTCCATAGCGGTCACAGAGATGGCGTAGGCCTTCAAGGAAGCCAGGATTAGGAAGGATACATCCATTGTTGCACATAATGGGTTCGGTAATGATAGCCGCAATCTCCTCGTGGCGCTCGGCCACGGTTTTTTCGACAAGTTCCAAGTCATTCCATGGTAGGAGGATAAAATCGTCGGCCGATGTCGGGGCTAAGCCCGCGGACCATGGATGTGCCGTAGGCTGTTCCCGCGGACCTAAATCATCGGCAGAAGGTGTGGAGATACCGTAGGCGACGTTGTCGAGCCAACCGTGATAGTGACCTTCGAAACGGAGGAATTTAGCGCGTCCGGTTTTGGCACGGGCTACCCGAAAGGCCGTCTGCACGGCTTCGGAACCATCCAAGCAAAAGCGCATCATCTCTGCAGAGGGGATGAGCTCATTCAATTTCTCTGCCAATTCAACCTCCTGGATGTGCTGCCCAGCAAAAAGCTGACCCTGACGTGAATAGGCATCAACAGCATCCAATACTTCTGGGTGGCTATGCCCTAAAATTAGTGGACCTTGACTTAGGGTAAAGTCTAAATAAGCGTTGCCATCCACATCGAAAATATGGGCGCCCTGACCATGGGTATAGAAAATGGCATGGGGATGATTGTATTTCCGGAATTCGGAAGATACTCCACCTGCTAACACATTTTTAGCCCGCTCGAGCAGGGATTTCGATTTTTCGTAATTCAGTGACATCATACTATTTTTCAATAAATTCATTTTTGGGTTTAATCATAAACAGGGCAAGTGCAGCCAAAACGATAAAGAGTGCGGCGAACTGGTAAATGGTACTTAATCCAATATTTGAGTCGCGTAGAAACCCGCCATAATAAAGTGCAATACCACCGACGATAGTGCCGCAGCAATTGAGTATTCCGTAACCGGTGGCCCGATAGCGCGAGTCGATAATCATGGTCAATATAGGCATGGTATTGGCGTCGCTGAAGGATTTGGTGACCGTGTAGGTAATAAAACAAAAGATAGCAACGGGCAACATGGTGGTGTAACTGGCAAGGAAAATAGCCGGCGCCGCGATACACAGCCCCAATGCAGGAACCCAGATGCGCCCCATGGGATTGCGCTTGCTCCAGAAATCGGCTAAATAGCCGCCAAGCAGTACGCCCACGATAGCAGAAGTGAAGATATATGCGGTAGAGTAGAGACCGGCCATCGTTTGTGACAAATTAAATTGTTCCTTGAAATAGGTTGGCAACCAGCCCACGACCAGCCACGTGAGGATGCTCACTAAAGCAAAGAAGATGACGAGTAAAATGAAGGACCGCTGCTTAAACAAATAGGTAATACCTTTTAAAAAGCCAATCTTGTCACCAGCTTCCTCATCCACTGCTTTGGGTGCTTTGGGAGCCTCCTTGAGTAAGAATATCAACATGATGGCATAAAAAACACCAAATGCCCCAAAGATGATAAATGCCGTGTTCCATTCGTGGCTCTCGGCTATCCACCCTCCGACAAATCCCAGGCTCTGACCCGCCATGATACCCGCCATATGGATACCCGTTGCTAAGGAACGGGTAGGTCCGCGGTGGTAATCCATAATCAGGGCGAGGGCTGCAGGAATATAACAGGCCTCACTGATACCCATTAATGCGCGGGTTATCAGTAGCTCTTCAAACGTTCTGGCGTAGCCCGTAAGCCAAGTGACCAAGGACCATATGAACAAGCTCACTAAGATGACACGTACTTTACCGACCTTGTCGGCGAGGAAGCCGGCTATAGGGCTTAGTAATCCGTAAATCCACAAAAACACAGCCGTCAATAGCCCAAACTGTGCGTCGGTCATGGGGATGGCGTCTACAATGGACGTCCGCATGGTGGTAATCATGGTTCGGTCGATGTAGTTCAATAGGGCAATAACGACGAGCAGGCCTACCGTAAGCCAAGCGCGTGGTACCAATTTGGGGACAGGGATATCTCTTTCCATTTTTCTTTAATTAATTGTAATTACCAACTTGTCCATCCACCATCGACCAGCAAGTTGTGGCCGGTAACGTAACTCGAGGCGGCTGAAGCTAAGAAGACGACCGGGCCTTGGATGTCGCTATCGTTAGCAAACCGACCAAGGGGGGTCAGGCGTTTATAATTCGTTACGAACTCGGTCTCACCATACTGATCATCTACTCCAGGACCGTAACCGCCCGGGCTGATGCAGTTTGCACGGATGCCATAACGACCATAATAGTTGGCGAGCCAACGCGTGAATCCAACCATGGCAGATTTATCGTAGGTGTAATTGACGGGGCTAGTCATGCCCGTATCGCCATAGACGGGGAAGTTAGGCCCGACGACACCTTGGATAGAACTAATATTGATAATTGATCCATCACGCTGATTGACCATATGTTTAACCACATGCTTGGTAATTAACATGGTTCCGGTAGCGTTGACGCGTTGGGCGGATTCCCATTCCGGGACGGTCATTTCATCCAAGGTTTTAAACCCCTTGCGCGAAACAGCGTTATTGACCAGAACATCAATTCGACCATACCGCTCCATGACCGAGGCTACGAATTGTGTGATGCTGGATTCCTCGCTTAGGTCTAAATATAACCCCAAGGCCTGAAGCCCCCGCTCGCGGAGCACGCCCGCCAATTCCTCGCACTCGGCTTCGTTTCGAGAGGCTATGATTACCTGGCTCCCTGACTCGGCTAAAGCGGTGGCAATGTGCTTGCCGTATAGGCCTGCGCCACCGGTAACAATACTTACTTTATGATGTAATGTAAATCGGTCTAATACATTCATTTTGCTATTGGTTTTAATTAAGTACTACCATTGCCCTGGGGTTAAAACGCGATACGGTATCCCCTGAAAAACGGTATGAAGCTCTTGTCGCAACCCATCATCCAAAGGAGGGGCATCTTGCCATGCGAGGTTGTCGATTACTTGTTCGCGCCGTTCCGCACCGAAAACAATACTGGATACGCCGACCAAATCCCGAACGTATACGAATGCCAGTTCGGCCCGATCGCGCTGGGCCGCATGGGCGATCTCCTCCAGCTTGGCGATAAACGGACGGGCCTCGGACAGGGAGTCCGGGATTTGGTTCGATTCAAGAAAGAAAAGGCCCTGTAAGAAGACACTTCGAGCGAAAACCTGGATTGCTGAGGCTTGCAATGCCTCCAGCGCTCCGTTGTGCAAGGCTCGCTGGTCAAATATGTTGATGGGTAATTGTACAGCATGGATGCCAGCCCGGTCTAATACAAGATCGACCTGGTCGGGATAGTAAAGCGATACGCCGCCATGGTGGATTAAACCGGCATCGCGAAGGTCGGTAAATATACCGGGTAATCGCTCCATCACACGATCCAAGGGCTCGTCGGGCCCATGATGGTAGAGCAATAGATGCAGCGATTTGCATTGAAGCGCCTGTAAAGAGGCCTTAACGCTTGCGAACGCCTCAGCACGGGCGAGCGACCGGTCGTCCAAGGCCAAGCGACTTAATCGGAATTTGCTTACCAAGGTAATAGGGACATCCGGACGCCCCAAAAGGAATTTTCCGATGACTGACTCGGAGTCTCCATACGTTCGGGAGGTATCCCAGGTGGTAATTCCATTGGCTGCTGCAGTAGCCAGTACTTGGGTGCC
>CAZXSL010000110.1:0-10757 GCA_964643235.1 uncultured Sphingobacteriaceae bacterium
GGAGCCGCCGCATTGGATACCATTCCGGTATTGATACCCACCATACCCGACTCGATTTGTTCTGCGACACGCCAACATCGGTTGATATCCCGGCTGTAAAAGTAAGCAGCTAGCCCAAACTCCGTGTCATTGGCCAGGTTGACACCCTCCTCGTCAGTTTGAAACCGAAATAGTGCGCAAACCGGACCGAATGTTTCCTCACGGGCAATCAACGCGTCTTTACTTACGTCTGCCAGTACGGTCGGCTGGTAGAATAAACCAGATAATACTTTGCCACCGGTTAGCAGCTTGGCACCGCGGTTGATGGCATCTTTGACGTGTCTTTCCACTTTGTCCAATCCGGCTTGGTTAATTAGTGGCCCCACTTGTACACCTTCATCCAAACCGTTTCCTAACTGGAGTTTCTTTACTGCAGCCGTCAACTTTTTTGTAAACTGGTCAAATATGCCTTCCTGTACATAGAAGCGATTAACCGCTACACAGGTTTGTCCCGAATTTCGGAATTTGGCCGCAATCGCTCCCTTGACGGCCGCGTCGGCATCCGCGTCGTCGAATACGATGAAAGGCGCATTGCCCCCGAGTTCCAAGGAAACTTTCTTGATGGTTTTCGCTGCTTGGGCCATCAACGATCGCCCTACTTCTGTAGAGCCGGTAAAGGATATTTTCCTGACTTTTTCGTTCGTGGTTAGTTCCTTGCCCATTCCCTTGCTATCCGTGCCCGTTACCACGTTGAAAACACCAGCCGGAACACCGGCCTCTGCAGCCAACATGGCTAATGCAATCGCGGTAAGAGGCGTCTGGGCAGCAGGGCGTAGTACCACCGTGCAGCCACTGGCGAGAGCAGGGGCAACTTTACGGGTGACCATAGCCAAGGGGAAATTCCATGGCGTGATAGCTGATACAACACCCACGGGCTGGCGTATCGTCACAATGCGCTGACCGTCCTTGGTGGCAGGGATGGTTTCGCCATAAGCGCGCTTACCCTCTTCGGCAAACCATTCAATAAAGGAGGCTCCGTAGTGCACTTCTGCTTCACTTTCGGTTCGGGGCTTCCCACTTTCCAGAGTTATAATACGGGCAAGATCCGCCTGCTCGTGGAGTATAAGTCGATTCCATTCCTGGAGTATTTTACTACGGTCGCTCGCTGTTTTCTTAGCCCAAACTGGGCCAACAGTATGAGCAGCATCAATGGCTTTTTTGCAGTCTGCAACGCCTAAATCCGCAACTTCTGCCACAGTTTCGCCGGTTGCGGGATTGATAACGGGAAATTGTTTTCGCCCGGCGAGTTGCTTGCCGTTGATGAAGGCTTTGGTACTCAATAGTTGTGTAGTCATGGTATGGTAAAAGACACGGTCCCTTACAGATTGTTTTATTTAAGATAAAATGTATGTTGGAATAGGGGTGTAATATACGGTTTTTGATGGTTATGATGTCGTAATACGTACGGATAAACGAGTAGTCTGCCTAATTTCGTGGCATTTGCATTCTTTCTTGTACTTTTGTCGGTGTCCGTAGTTAGTTATGGACAGCAGAATCGATGGGCGATTCGGCAAGCCAACACCTTTTTATTGAAACGTTGACCGGTGAGCATCAAGAAAAACGCGGCTTATAATATCGCTTTATCAGCTAGTCAGGTACTTACGCCCTTACTCATATTCCCTTACGTGTTGAGGGTGTTGGGCCCTGTAAACATGGGGAATATCGGGTTTGTAGATAGTTGTTTGCAGTTTGTGGTTTTATTGGCAGCTTTAGGTATACCTATTTACGGGGTTCGTGAGATTGCGAAGGCTGGTAATGATCGTAACAAAAGATCACGGTTGTTCAGTGAGCTGTTATTCATCCATCTGCTTGCTACGGTCACACTCTCCATGCTATATTGGATGCTTTTTAGTTACTTCCCCCAGTTTTCAGTTCATAAACCTTTATTTATGATTAGCCTGGGTATGATGTACATGCAGGTCTTCATGGTCGAATGGCTGTTTCAGGGAGTCGAGGCTTTTCCTTTTATCGCAATCCGAGCATTAGCAATTCGGGCATTATCAGTCCTACTTATTTTTACGTTTGTAAAAGAGCCAGACGATGGGGTTTTTTATTACGGAATTATCCTATTAACCGGCACGCTCAACGCATTTGTCAACTTAGCTTATGCTCGAAAATTCATCTCGTTGACATGGCACGGTTTGAATTTGAGACAACATTTCAAGCCCTTACTCTACATCTTTTCTTTTGGTATCGTCGTGAGTGTGTACACCGTTTTGGATACTACGTTATTAGGCCTCTTAAGAGATATGGAGGAGGTGGGGTACTACAGTACAGTAGTCCGAGTGGTTAAATTAGTGATAACGGTCCTTACCGCGATTATTTTGGTTGTCATACCCCAATTGTCGGTAGCGTTTAAAAAACAAGATACAGTACGCATTCACGGGCTGCTAGACAAATCCTTTTCTTACATCGTGCTGATTGGTGTTCCGGCATCGATGGGGTTGTTGGTTTTTGCGTCAGAGCTGATTCTCCTGTTTGCTGGAGATCAGTATGGTCCGTCTGCTATCTCCCTGCAAATACTGGCGCCCAGTATTATCGTTATTGGGCTTAGTAACGTCTTTGGAATGCAAATTCTGAATCCTTCGAATAATGAACGGATGTTTTTTAAAGCAGCGCTGGTGGGGATGATTATTAGTTTGTGTGTAAACTTTGCCTTAATCCCTCACTTCGGTCAATACGGAGCTGCGTTCGCGAATTTAATAACAGAAACAGTAGTTCTGAGTCTACTTATTATGTTTTCATTCAAAGTTGTACAATTTCGCCCGAAGTGGGTCCGGATATTTCAAGCGTTTGCTGCCTCCTTATTGTTTATTCCCATCCACCAGATGCTACATTATTTCGAATTAAGTTTGCCAATTGTATTTGTTTTAGGCGTTACTTTGTCAATTGTAGTTTATTTTGCTATCCAAAGGTGGGTTTGGCGAAACCCGGTTGTTAATGACTTGCTCAGTTTTGCTTCGTTGAAGCGTAGTTTAAAAAGCGAGGGAGATACGGATGAATAACTTAGCAATTGTAATTCCTGCGTATAAGGCTGATTTTTTCGAGGAAACACTGAAGAGTCTGGCTGAGCAGAGCGACAAACGGTTTGTCGTTTACATTGGCGACGACGCGAGCCCCGATGATCTGCTTGCTACGGTCAAACCCTACCAATCGCGAATGAATGTGGTTTATAGGCGGTTTGACCTTAATATGGGAAGTTACGACTTGGTTGGCCATTGGGAGCGTTGTCTCGGCATGGTTGATGTCCAAGAGTGGGTGTGGTTGTTCTCTGATGACGATATGATGGACCCTGGGTGCGTTGAAGCATTTTATCGTTATGTGGAAACCAATGACGACAACGCGGATATCTTACATTTCGATATGAAAGTTATCGACCAATACGGAGAGCAGATTTGGCCATTTTATCCTTTTCCGAAGCATCTTCATACTCCTGATTTTTTCACTAAACGGATACGTAACCAAATTCACACAACGGGTGTATCGTATGTTTTTAAAAAAGATATTTGGGAGAGCAGGGGGGGATTTGTGAAATTTGACCTGGCATGGTTTTCCGATGATGCGACATGGATGAGCTTAGCGGCAAATAAAGGGATTCGGACGATTCGTGGGCCATTGGTTTATTGGCGGTACAGTAATCGGAATATTTCGTCCATATTGGATGATGAGCCTATTTTGCGACGAAAGATAAAATCGGGTTTGGAATTTATGCAATGGGCGAAAACGTTTTTTGAGGATAACGGTTGGATGCAGGAATACACTGAATTTGAAAAAGTGAAATTTTTATTGAGCATGCCGTTGAATGCGTCTGTATTGCCTTGGTTTAGTAAATCGAAATATGTTCGATATATCTGTAAAGAGATGAATGTAAATCTATTGACTAAGCTTGCGGTTTATGTTTATTTTGGTTGCTTCGTGTTAAAAGATGGTTTAAGAAAGCTAATTGGAAAAGTTAATGTTTCTTGATTCCATCGTTTTTGTGGCATCGCATTACCTAAGTATTCATTAGGATGGGTCTGTACATCGTTATATTTTTCGTGTTGGCCGCACTAACCTTATTGGATTTGGTTAGGGATGAGCAATATGCATTAAAAAAAAGCGTATTCATATCCGTGTTGTTGTCCCTGATTGTGGTTAGTGCCATTCGGTGGGAAACAGGTCCGGACTGGGATTCCTATCAGAATTTTTATGATCAGATAGACGAGTTTGTCTCTACACCTAATCTCAATTTATTTGAACCCGGCTTTACCTGGATTAATTATGCTTTTTCGAATTTGGGACTTAGCTATACGGCTCTACTTACTTTCTTCGCTATACTAACTATTGGTTTTAAAGGCGCAGTTTTTCTTAGGCATCGTGAGATACTTTTCACCCTCCTTTTTCTATATTTTTGCTATTACCTTGCTGATATCCTCTCCGTACGGCAATTTTTAGCGGTGTCATTAAATCTTTTTTCTATCGCTTACATCGAGCGAAGGAGGTTTGTACCTTTCTTTGCTATCACGGTGTTGGCGGCTATGATTCATGTTACCTCGGCGTTTTTCTTACCAGCGTATTGGCTCTATTGGTTCAGATTTTCCGAAAAAAACATGTATGTGCTGCTCCTTGCAGGCCTTATTATTGGTTTAATTGACATTACCAATCTACTAGTTAATTTGGGAACGAAGATAGTTGGTGTGGAAGGAGTATTTATCGAAAAAGTTCTTCGATACGGAGAAGAAGGACTTGAAACTAGTCACAATAACCCATATATTTCCTATCTTCTGGGCGTATTGAAACGCGCATTTATATTGCCCGTATTGATTATAGGAAGAAGGTGGGTTGCGCCCGTGTTTTCGGAACGGTACACGGGGTACTTGAATCTTCTGATTTTTGGAAATTTAATCTATTTTGTATTCATCTTGAGTGTCCCGGTTATAACACGCTTGGCACTACCTTACTTATACTTGGAAATCTTTTTGCTTGGTTACCTAATAGCGTCGCTAAAAGGTAGAAAGTTTAAAGTAGTGATGATGGGGATACTAATTGTGTTTGGAGCATTTAGGTTGTATATGTTTATGTTGCCGTATATGGATTTATATGTGCCGTTCCAGACGATATTCGACCACTATTATGAATTGCACCGTTACTAGCTATGGTTTATTTTTGTGAGATAAATAAAACTGACCAAGGGCATGCATCCATCAATACAGCCCTGTTATCCATGCTGGGAAACGCTACTGGTACTGAGCGCATAACCTGTTGGGTTAGTAGCGCTCATTGGAAAGAAATGATGCCGGATGCTGGTCTTATGAGTCGCTTGGACGTGAACGAAACCAACGTCTTGGTACCCATAACGTCTGATAAGGCCAGATGGGTAAGGAAGCTCTTAGTCGAATGCCGTGTGTTGGATTCAATTTTTAGCAGGGCGAAACGAGAAAAGCCAAAGTTGATTTTTTTTTCATCTTTATCGCCGTTGGGTAACCTCTTTTGTAGTTTGTTGGTCAAATGGAAATATCCGAAACAGCGTGTCATCATTACCCTTCATGGCGAACTGCAACTGCTGAAATCAAAACCGGCTAAAAGGGTGGATCGTCTTTACGCTTTTTTATTGAAAAGGTCTTTTCGGATGACTGCAAAATCTCGGCAGTTTCTCGTGTTGGGTGAAAACATCGAAACCTATTTGTTATCCAAGGGCTTCGTTGATGAAAATACAGTGATATCCGTTCCGCATCCTTGCCGCATGCCAAGTCCTGATTTGCTGCCCGGCCCGCGTATGGACAGTAAGAAGAGAACCGTTTTTGGACACATCGGTGTAGCCAAACGCGCAAAAAACTCCCATTTGTTTTTTCAATTAGCAACGTATTTTAAGCCGGCGATCAATAGCGATGAAGCGATGTTCGTCATTGCTGGGCCGGTGTTGGAGAATGTAAAAAACGCTGCAAATGCATACGTAGACCACTCATTGGCGGGCGAATTTATGAGCGAAGAGGAATACCGTCGTAGATGTCAAGAGATGACTTATGCGATATTCATGTATGAAGACCGCGAATACGAATTGATAAGCAGCGGTGCAATCATGGACGCCATATCATTTGAAATACCGATTTTGGCGCTTCGTAACACTTTCTTTGAGCAGCTATTCGCGCAATGCAAAGAGCCGCCTGGCAAACTATTGGATTCATATGATGAATTAATCGCCGAGGTAGGCTCGATTATCGCTGACGGCGGGCAAAACGAAAACATGAAAAACGGGATAAGGGAACTCAAGGAATATTACAGTATTGATAATATCCAGAACATATTTTCAACGAAATTAATCATAGGGGAATAGATGCCTGGGAAACACGATATGCCATTAGTAACGATAGCGATACCGTTTTATAACAACGAGGAAACGATTATTGATGCCGTGAAATCGGTGTTCGGACAAACTTATCCGCATTGGGAACTGCTATTGTTGGATGATGGATCTACGGACGGGTCACTGGATCGCGTTCGTAAAGTAGTGGATGTACGTGTGCGCATCGTCCATGACGGGGTTAATAGGGGGCTGATACACCGCTTGAATCAAATTCCATCCTTGGCAAAAGGGCAATATATCGCGCGTATGGATGGCGATGACATGATGCATCCGATGCGCATAGCCAAGCAAGTTGAAATGATGTTGTCCGACAAACAGATTGATTTAGTGGATACGGGCGCTTACACAATTGATCAAAAGGCTAATCCGGTTGGGAAGCGGGGACTCGAACCGATTGAAACCCATTTGCGAAATGTACTTAGGAAATCCATGACTGTACACGGCTCGGTAATGGCAAAGAAAAGCTGGTTTTTAGAAAACCCTTACGATGGCAATTACGAGCGAGCAGAAGATTACGAGTTGTGGTGTCGTACAAGTAGTGTTTCCAATTTTGCGCGTGTTCAAGAGCCGCTTTACATTCACCGGGAGGGGAAGGTAAACATCGCAAACTACCGAAAAAGTATGCGTACATTGCGGCGGGTTTTTCGTACATATGGGCCATCGGTACTATCCCCTCTAGAGACCACAACGGAGATTTTAAAAACGTATTTAAAGTCAGGGATTTATACAGTAGCAGGTGGTATGGGTCTGCAAGATCGACTTTCCGCTATGCGTAATATTCCATTGGAACAGCCTGAAAAAGACTTAGTGATGGAATTGATAAAAACGATACGTGCTATCGAACTCCCGTTGCGTTTGGAGCATAAGAGGTAAGAAATGAAAAAATTATTTGGAACAGATATTGAATACCTGGTTAAGATATGATTTCCATCGTTATTCCTACGTACAATCGAAATGATCTTTTGCGCAACTGCTTAACATGCTTAACGCCAGACAAACAGGGTTTAACACTTGACGATTATGAAGTTGTTGTATCTGACGACAGTATAGAAGGTGCGGCCCAGGAACTGATCCATGCAGATTTTCCATGGGTGCGTTGGGTAAAGGGCCCAGGACGTGGGCCAGCGAGCAACCGGAATAATGCTGTAAAACATACAAAAGGTAAGTGGATTTTATTTACGGATGATGATTGTTTGCCGTCGAAGGGCTGGGTAAGTGTTTTTAAAAACGCAATTGATAAATACCGAAATTACCGTGTGTTTGAAGGGCGGACCGAGGCCGATCGGCCCCAACGGCGTTTTGATGAAGAATCGCCCATAAACCTAACCGGTGGTAAATTATGGTCATGCAATTTTTGTGTCAGGAAAGATCTTTTTGAAGAGTTGTCCGGCTTTGATGAAGGCTTCCCATATGCGGCCATGGAGGACGTCGATTTCCACTGGAGGATATCGCAAAACAACCATATTAAATTTCTACCTGAGGCAACAGTTATACACCCATGGCGACACGTTCGGCCGTTTGCGCGCCTCAAGATGCAGTATCGTTCCCGGGTGCATTTTTATCGTAAGCATAAAAACAAACTTGGGGTAGCTTATCGTTTCCATATGCTGAAAAGCTTCTTGGTAACAGTTGTTATAGGTGGTGCCCGACTTGCGCGATTCTCGTTTCGCGGGTGGAAAGAATATGTCGCCCAGTGCGCTATGCGGTTTGGTTTGATCTGGGCTTTTTAGGAGAGTAAGAATATGAAGTATCGAAGCAAATGTCTTTCAAAGGTTTCCACATCATTTTTGTGGTTTTGGATCCTATGGATGTTTTCGTCTTGTTCTGTAGCTGGTTTGGGTTGGGCCGGTGGAGGAGCACCTGTGATGAGCCAACGTACATCGGTTCAACACCAAGCGTATAATCCCGCACAACACATAAATGTTTTGGACTTTGGTGCAAAGGGGGATGGTAAAACTGATGACACACAAGCATTTATCAAAGCCATCAAGGCGAGTGTGAGCGCTTCAAAAGCGTGCTATGTCCCTAAGACGAACCAACATTACGTGTTAGATAATACGGTACGTGTGGAGCTCAGGTCCGGGCAATCACTAACGTTGTTATCCAACGGCGCAACTATTAAAACCAGTCCCTCCATTAAGGCGTCGGCATCTAGCATTTGGAAGCTTACACCAAGCTACAATGAGTATGCTATGTTTTCGCTCGGGCCGGCTGCAGATAATAAAGCTTTTCCAAATAATTTTGGAAACAATAATAAGATACAGGTTGAGATCGACGGCCTCGTTTTCGATGCAAATTCCCACGCACGTGGTGCTAACCCTACCCATGGGAACTTAATAGTTTCCGCCTTGGATGTGTCAGCCGAAACGATTCATATTACCAATTGCGAGTTCCACAATATTATAGGTTACGGGGTGCGTACATATGGTGTCAAGCGTTACCAAAATACGAATAACCTGTTTGAGAATGTGGGAGGACGTGCTGTTGCACCCTCGACAGACGCTTACGGCGATGCTATTTTCACAGCTGCAGTTGCAAAGGATGCTACGATTAATATTGAAAATAACGATTTAAGAGGGAGCAAACGTCTGAGACGGAAAAGTCGTTCAGGTATTACATTCGAGTTTTCCCAGCACAGATATAATGCAAATGTGATAAACTGTACGGTAGTTGGTTTCGCAAAAGCGATTCATGTGGAAGAACCGGCACCATCATCAATTTCCGTTCGCAATAGTCAATTACACGATGCCAATTACACGATTGCAATGGTAATGAATAAGCAAGCCGTACTGAATGTGTATGATTCGGACATTGTAATTCGAGGAACTGATGGAGTAGATGGCGGATCGGGTGGCCCAGTAATCAATACCGATGGTGGCGGTACGATTAATTTCTACGACTCTGAACTGCATCTCAACGGTCCTCGGCATGCTTACATTACCATGGTAGGCGTTAAAGAGGTCAAAGGTTGTACAATATATGCATACAACAAAAATCCCTATTTTGCAGATGGAAATACTAACTTTGTCGAGTGTTCTTTTTATGATTTCGGGGGAACCGAACGTTCGTTTTTCTCTTATGTTGGGAACAATCGATTTCGGGTGGTAAATTCAGTATTCCATCGCGGTGGCAACGTCCATGCGCGGGGGCAAAAGGTACGACTGGATTTTGAAAATGCACGGGCCGTATCGCCTAATGTTAGTTTGATTAAACAATAAATAGGACGAGATGTCAGCACCTAAGCGCATTTTCCTAATATCGAATACATCTTGGAGTTTTGTCAAATTTAGGGCAGGCTTGATCGTGGCGTTAGTGTCTGACGGATTTCATGTAACATTGTTGGCTCCACCTGATGAGGAGTCGCAGACATTCAAAACGTTTGGTGCTGAGTATATCCCCCTACGTTACATGAATCCCCAAAGCACGAATCCCGTTTCCGATTTGCTTTTTATGCGTGAACTTCGCGCTATATATAAGCAGCAAAAGCCAGACCTGGTTATTCAATATACCATCAAGCCAAATATTTATAGCAGCATAGTGTGCCGCACGTTAGAAATCCCCAATATCGCCGTTGTTACAGGGTTAGGGTATACTTATATCAGAGGGGGATGGGTAAGCGAAATTTCTAATATGTTATATCGATATGCTTTTAAGCGAGCATCAGAAGTTTGGTTTTTAAATCACGACGATTTAAGGGTGTTTGTCGAGAAAAAAATTGTTGATAAGCGTAAAACGATGTTGATACCTGGAGAAGGAATCAACACGGGCACAAAATTTAACCCCAATGTCGTGTCCACTCAAATCAGCCCAGAAAATGAGTCAATCCGTTTTCTTTTCGTAGGCAGGTTGTTGTATGATAAAGGAATTCGGGAATACGTGGCCGCTGCTGAGCAGATAAAGGCTCGGTATAAACACGTACATTTCAATATACTTGGTTACCTCAACGTGAAAAACCCAAGCGCGGTGCAGGCAGACTTGTTACAAACCTGGACAAAAGGAGGAATAGTAGAGTATTTAGGCCATGTGGATGATGTGCGGCCTGTCGTAATGGCTCATGACTGCTTGGTACTGCCTTCATATCGGGAAGGCATGTCTACTACCCTACAAGAAGCTGCTGCATTAGCCCGACCATTGATAGCTACTGATATTCCGGGCTGCAAGGAACTTATTGATAACGGTGTGAATGGGTATATATGCAGGGTTCGGGATGTTCCGAGTCTGGTAGAAGAGATGGAAAGATTCATCCAGCTACCAGTAGAAAAGCGAAGAGAGATGGGGCTGAACGGCCGACGTAAGATGATTTCTGAATTTTCGGAAGAACGGGTGTTTCAGATATATCGGGATCATATCAACGTATTGTTGAATAATGGGTATG
>CAZXSL010000111.1:0-10582 GCA_964643235.1 uncultured Sphingobacteriaceae bacterium
GTGCATACCCAGAAATAGTTTGTTGATCCCGTTCTGAGATCCGATGTGCCAAACGACCTAATGGGTTGTAGTTGTTGTAGTTTTGGGTTTCATAAAACGTGCCGTCCTCATTGTAGATCGGCGCTGTCGGGTTACGCTGTATGGCTTGCTCAAAATCGCCGCCACCTCCGCCTAAGAGGTCAGCTTTGTTGAAGTTTGCAGCCAAGTTAGCTGAAAGCGTCAACCGGTCTTGCAATCCCGTTTGGTTGACGTTCAACCGACCACCAAACAACTCACGACCATTGCGCTTAGCGATACCGTTCATTTCATTGTAATAAACAGACGCGCGGTAATTCATATTCCCTGATCCCCCGCTGGCGGCTAAGCTATGGTAATGGCTTAGGTTTTGTGGATCAATCAATTCGTCATATAAATCGGTAGATGCACCGAAATCCTGGTTCGAATTGATAACCCCCTGCGAAATTAAATCGCGGAACTCGGAAGCATTCAGAAATTCGGGTTTCTTCGCTACCAACTCACGCTGCGCATAGGTGGTATAGTCAAAACGTGCTTCCCCAGCCTTACCTTTTTTCGTCGTAATGAGGATAACCCCTGCGTTGCCGCGTGTACCGTAAATCGCAGCTGCCGACCCATCTTTCAATACGTCGAACGACTCGATATCAGATTGTTGGAGCAGATCAAGGTTACCTCCGGGAATCCCGTCAATAACAATAAGCGGTGTGGTCGTACCCGTCAACGAGGTAACCCCCCGCAATTGTATAGCTACGCTCGAGTTGGGGTTGTTGCCTTGTGTACGTGTAATGGATAAACCTGCAACCTTACCTTGGATTAGGTCCATTGGATTACGTGCACCACCAGCGTTGAAATCCTCCGCACGAACGGACGTAACAGCCGAGGTAATTTCCCGACGCGTCTGCGTACCATAACCAACGACGACAACTTCATCCAAGCTTTCATGCTCAGATTCAAGCGAAATATTAATCGTTGTTTGGTTGCCCACTACAGCCGTGCCAGACACGTAGCCGATGTAGGAAAACACCAAGGTTTCACCTGGCGATGCTGGTAGCGTATAGCGCCCGTTATCATCGGTGGTGGTGCCGCGCGCCGTCCCCCTTACTGAGACAGACACCCCGGCTAGCGGACTGTTGTCTGACGCGCTGTTCACAGTCCCGGTAACCGTCCCCTGTTGCAATGAAAGCTCAAGGTCGAAGGCCTCCTTTCCGCTGCTGATTACACCTGCCTGAGCTGGTGTAGGCAACGAATTCAGGACTAGAAAAGAGGCAAGCATACCTATCGTAGCATGCCTCCCAATCGTTTTAGTCGAATTGTACTTCATATAATTTGTTATTTTGGTTTTGCTTATTTTTCGTTAGTTTATAAATGGCAACACACCTCTTGGTAAATGTTACAAAAGATTTTTAATATTGTTTTCTAAGCTTTTTAATTTATACCAAAAAGCAATATCTCCACACGCTATCGTCATTTTCGGAAAATCCTAAGACCCGCCTTTCGGCCCCATATTTGTCCTAATTCATGTTTAAATTGAAATGAACCTAGGCTCATAATCCGTTCTAAAATAGGTGTCAACTAACTAGGGCTAAAACGTTTAAGCTCTACCACAAAAAAATAGAAGTTCTTCATGTTAGTACTTATGTACCCCTCAGCATGATGGTAATAATCCGTAGACCTAATCGTTAGACGGCGTAAATATAGAAAATTATTAAATAATAGCTGTCTACTACGTTAATAAAATATTAATGATTTATTTTAGTTCAGTAACGAAATCGTCAGTAGCCGCTATCACGAAGGTGTGATTAACTTAGCTTGTCAGCTAGATTGTGCCATCCTGTTTGGCATGGCAAGTCACGCATAGTAAAACTTATTCCGCTCCACGGAGACTCGAGCGATCTTAATTGGCAATTTGGGCTAGGTTTGGGACAAAAAAAAGGGGTATTGTCCCGGTAATCTTCAGTTGATACAAACACCCAACGCAGGTCATTTGTCGCCAAGATAATCAAATCGATCACCGTGCTCCATATATTGCCGCACGGTTTTATCGTCATCCCACTCCTCAGCCTGTAGGGGGATGGTTTGATCGGAAAGCAGGTGTGCCATAAAACTTTTCAACTTAGCATAGGCAAACTCATCTTTATTCAGTCTGATGAGGTACTGGGTATCTGTTATTTCAATGCTTGATTTCATCATCGATTTACATATTTACCCCACTAAGGTAGGCACTTCATTTAACGGCAACATAATCAAAACTTTAAGTAATCGTTAAACCATAACCTATCCATTCGACATCCCCTAATGGCAGAAAGGTTTAGAAATCAAGTGGAGAAGGGTAAATAAATGCATAGTCCAGTTCGCGGATCAGCCGACCGGGGCTGACACGCTTGGCTGTTTGATCGGATTCATCGTATGAAGATGGCGGTTTAAAGCCATATTTAGCCGCCGAAACACGGATAACGTCTTTTTTCAAGGGATGGTCAGGGCTTACGATATTGTATGTTACTCCGGCAATTGCCTTATCCATCATCCGCCGGATAATACCATAAATATCCTCGACATGGATGAAGTTAGCGGTCTGGTAACCTATCATGCACACCTTGTCTTGGAAATACTTGGCCATAACCCGTTCCAGGCCGAACAATCCTCCTAATCTCAGCAGGTTAAACTGCGGAAACACGTTCCGCATTGTAGTTTCGCCATATAGCAATTTTTGATCGAGCGCTTTGTCCGAATAACTATCTTCATAGATGATGGCATGCTCATTTGGGTAAATACCGACCGATCCAAAGAAAAAAGCTTGCTTGAAGCGAAGCTTGCCAATAAAGGCCGCGAGATTAGAAAAACGTTCCTGAATTGTGGGCATATCATCCTTGCGGGTAATCGGAACACTGACAATTAACACATCAAACAATTCATCGGTGAGCGTGCTAGCGGACTCACCGCTCCCACGCTCGCCGAAGTCGACTAAGAAAGCCCGCATGCCCGATCGCTCGAATGCCTGCTGTTTTTCCGGTGTAGTAGTCGTAACCGAAACTACTGCACCCAAATCGTCACGAAACCGCTGTGCACAGTACGTTCCTACCCATCCGCATCCGACGATGAGTATATTGGGCCTGCTCATTAATAAGCCCTCGCAAACAACACCCGACGGCTTGATGGCTTACCGGTCAATATACATTGGCCAGCCTCCTCCTCAGCATCTAAAGGGATACAGCGGATGGTAGCTTTAGTCTCCTCTTTGATACGTTTTTCGGTCTCAACCGTGCCGTCCCAGTGGGCAGAAACGAAGCCAGCCTTCTCATCCAGTACACGCTTAAATTCATCATACGTATCCACTGAGGTTGTATTTTCGTCGCGGAACACTTCGGCTTTTTTATAAATATTCAGCTGGATATCATCCAACAGTTCAGACACTCGTTCGGCCAGACCCTCTTGTGTCACGGTTTCTTTGGTGTGTCCCGACGCGCAATCTCTACCGTTCCGTTTTGCATATCACGGGCGCCTACGGCTATACGCACAGGCACACCTTTCAATTCCCATTCGGCAAATTTGAACCCTGGGCGTTGGGTATCCCGATCGTCAAACTTCACGGATATTCTTTTAGCTTTCAGATCTGCAATAAGGCCATCTGCCCAATCGCCTATAGCCCTAAGGTCTTCCTCTGATTTATATATGGGTACGATGACCACTTGGATGGGTGCCAGTTTAGGTGGCAGCACCAGTCCGGCGTCATCCGAGTGAGCCATGACCAATGCGCCCATCAGGCGAGTCGATACACCCCAGGATGTTGCCCATACGTAATCCAGCTTCCCTTCTTTGGAGGTAAACTTGACATCGAAAGCCTTGGCAAAGTTTTGCCCTAAAAAGTGTGATGTACCGGCCTGCAGTGCCTTACCGTCTTGCATCAAAGCCTCGATACAATAGGTTTCCAATGCCCCTGCAAAACGTTCATTCTCGGTTTTCCTGCCCTTGACGACGGGTACCGCCATCCAGTTTTCAGCAAAATCAGCATATACGCCCAGCATGCGCTCCGTTTCCTCAATGGCTTCTTGTTTAGTGGCATGGGCGGTGTGCCCCTCTTGCCAGAGGAATTCGGCCGTGCGCAGGAATAAGCGAGTACGCATCTCCCAACGTACGACATTGGCCCACTGATTGACTAGGATTGGCAAATCCCGATAGGACTCGATCCAACCTTTATAGGTATTCCAAATAATTGTCTCCGATGTAGGACGCACGATAAGCTCCTCTTCAAGTTTAGCATCTTCATCCACGATGATATTGCCCGTTCCGTCGTTTTTCAACCGGTAATGTGTCACAACAGCACACTCTGTGGCAAATCCTTCCACATGCGAAGCCTCCTTGGAAAAGAAAGATTTGGGAATGAACAGCGGAAAATATGCGTTGCTATGGCCTGTATCCTTAAACATCTGATCCAATGCCGCTTGCATTTTTTCCCAAATCGCATAGCCATAAGGCTTGATGACCATGCAACCCCGAACAGCAGAGTGCTCAGCTAAATCAGCCTTGACTACCAGCTCGTTATACCACTGCGAATAATCGGTTGCCCGACTTGTAATCCCTTTACTCATGATAAAATTAAAAAATTGTTGTAACATTGCCCTTCAGATGGGCGCTAGCAAAGGTAGACGGTTTTCGCATAATATGGCAATAATTTTTTATTCGGGACATTAAACCTATTGGCACGAAAATAGTCTATACATTATAAAGCGCAGTATCTAACAAACTGAAAGGACACACGATGAAAACCAACAGACTGATAACAAGCATCATAGCATTAGCCTCCATCATATTCATGGGCTCTTGTGCCACGCAGCAGCGCACCTTTAGCGATGATGTGTACAACAGCAATGCCCGTGCAGTAGAGCGTAGTTATCAAAGTCCGGACTATTATTATGACGGACCTGTCGAAGAGCATGCAGATGACAGCTACGGCGACAGCGAGTACTATGGTGATGAATATGCAGACAGCGAGTATTACGGCAACGATTACTACGCTGATGAGTATGACGATTTGGAATATACCAGCCGAATCAACCGGTTTTACTACAGCACACCGGGTGTAGGGTATTATTCACCCTATTTCGATCCGTGGACCAGCTACTATGGCATGGGCTATTACGGCTTTAGGCCTAGCTTCTCCTTTGGTTGGGGAATGGGTTTCGGGTGGAACCGTTGGCACTTGGGCTGGGGTAGCGGATGGTATAACCCTTATTATGCCGGCTCATGGGGCTGGGGCGGATACCCCTACTACGGCAGCTCCTATTGGGGACCGTATTCATATAACCGCTGGGGATACGGTGGCTATTACGGTGGATATCCTAGCTACGGTTTCTACCAAAACCGCGGCAACATGGTTGCCCGGAACTCAGCGTACGGCCGTACCAACACCCGTACAGCCAGTGTACGTGGTACGACAAATGGACGGGCCGTTTCCGGTACTTCCGCACGTGGCAATGCAGTAGTTCGTGACAACAACGGGCGCATCGTGTCAACCCGGGGCGCAGCCACCCGGGGTACGTCAACCGAAGCGGTACGTGCTCGTGGCACGGCCACAAGAGGCACTGCCGTGGGTAATACGAATACGCGAACGTCATCGTCACGCCCTGCCGGGCAAACGGCAAGGCCTGCAACCCGCGCTACCGGTCAACAAGCCAGACCGGCGACAAGTACACGCCCCGCCGGACAACAGGCAAGGCCTGCAACCCGCGCTACGGGAAGGCAACAACAAGCCCGACCAGCGACGAGTAGGCGCCCAACCGGGCAGCAAGCACGGCCGGCCGCAACAAGACCGGCATCCAGACCCGCTGCCAGCAGGCCTAGTAGTACTAGAAACACCCAAGCTCGGCCGGCGACACCGGCTCGCTCTAGCGGATCCAGCATATCACGCGGAAGCTCTTCCCGGGGTTCGTCAATGTCCACCGGTGGTTCTTCCTCATCTAGAGGCTCGTCAGGATCCAGCTCTTCAAGCAGGGGTGGCGGCAGAGGAGGTAGATAATAGTCCTGCCTTCGCAAGAACGAAAATCTATTGAAATGAAGGCCAACTAATAACGCTTCGATTACCCATTGGACGCATTAGTTGGCCTTTTTTCATCAACTGATATATTGTACAATTCCAAGTTATGAACATAAAAAAGCTATATCTTTCCATCCTGTTTGCAGGAGGGATTTCTTTAACTGCATCTGCCCAGTATCTCGATGACCTTGTCCGTTATTCACAGCCAGACCAAGGTGCTACGGCTCGCTTCCGGGCAATGGGTAACGTACAGAACGCATTAGGCGGCGACCTGAGCTCCATATCAGGAAACCCGGCCGGACTCGGTTTTTTCAATCAATCGGATATCAATATCGGGTTTGACTACCTGAGTGACGGTAACAGTGCCAGTTATTTTGGGTCTACTACCCAACAGAGCCTTGATAAATTTAGGCTGAGCCATGCCGGTGTGGTCTTCCACATGCCCGCACGCCGGGCTCGAGGCAGCAGCCTGAGCGATGGGTGGCTGAACTTCAACATCGGTATCTCGTATAACCAGACCAACAACTTCCATACACGTGTAGGATATGCCGGTATTAATTCGGAAAGCAGTGTAGCCGATTTCATGGCTGAACTGGGACCTCTAGGCGCAGCCCATAACGATTTCGGTTGGGAATCCGGCATGATCGACGAACATGGTAACGGCTACGACATCCCGATGACCATGCTCGACAACCGCCAGGAAGTGTACAACAAGGAGTTCGGCACACAATCCGAGACCAACCTATCCTTCGGTGCAAATTATGGCAATTTTCTGTACTTCGGAGCTAGCTTAGGCTTTGCCCACATCAACCACCGGTTTGAGCACTTGTACATGGAAGACGGGACTTTTGAGGATTACAGCTATATTTTCTCCCAAAATCTGAATTCCCGGTTTACGGATCCGTCCGAGCCGTACTATAATTTATTGCAATCCGATTATGCGTATGACAACGAATACTTGTCGTCTACCCGTGGCAGCGGTATCAATGCAAAATTAGGGATCATCTATAAGCCGATGGACATGTTGCAAATCGGACTTTCAGCCACTACCCCTACTTGGTACCGGATGACAAATGATTTTTCTGACAGGTTTTATATCGAGAATTACATGGTGGATGGCAGCGACGACTTCTTTGAGTATGATTGGGAAGACACCTATTACGACTACCAATACCGCTCGCCTTACCGCATCAACGGTGGTGTTGCCGTACTATTCGGCCAGGGCTTGATCAGTGCTGATGTCGAGTTCGTGGATTATGCCAGCATGCGTTTCTCCTCAAGCGATCGCGCTACAGACGACGCCATGAATGCCGATATCGCGCAGACCATGAAAGGCGCCGCTAATTTTCGTGTAGGTGGCGAATACATGTTTGCTCCTAGTATTTTAGGACGTGTCGGATATGGCTACAACGGCAGCCCCTATCAAGATATCGACAATCATACCCAATTGGTATCGGCCGGTTTGGGTTATCGGATCAATAACGTATATATCGATTTGGCATACCAAAACGTGACCCAACGATACAGTGTGAGCCCCTACACCTTGGAGGGATTGCCTAGCCCCATCGCGGATGTGAAAAACAAGCGTGATCGGGTGTTCCTAACCTTAGGATTCAAGTTTTAATACCCGTCCATATAAATAAGCACAGTACGAAAGAGTTAATAAAAAGCCTTCCCCTTATTTAGGAAGGCTTTTTCTATTTTGCATACTACCGTTGGCTCACGCGATTTCCAAGCTGTCGGAGAAGCAAGTAATAATTGAATTCAGCTTTATTGTTAGAAGAATAAATAAGCAAATCTATCCGCTATCTTGTTTAACTTTGTCCAAGCAAAAATAGCAGCATGAAAGAATATGTCTCCATTATTGATTATACACCACGCTACCGAGATGCTTTCGGTTCACTCAATGAAGCTTGGATTTCACAATATTTCAGCATGGAGGATGAAGATAGGAAAATATTGTATAATCCCGAGGAAAACATCCTCCAACCAGGTGGCAAGATATTCGTGGCCCTACTTAAAGACGAGCCAGTAGGCGTGTGCGCGCTAATCAAATTAGACGATCCCGAATACGACTACGAACTGGCTAAAATGGCCGTATCGCCGCTGGCCCAAGGCAAAGGAACTGGTTTTCTGCTGGGGCAAAAAGCCATAGAAGCAGCTAAAGCACTGGGCGCCCGCAAACTTTATCTGGAAAGCAATACTTGCCTGGCTCCTGCCATTAAACTTTACGAAAAATTAGGATTCCGTTCCGTTGCCGGACGCCCCTCGCCTTACCAGCGGGTAAACATCTGGATGGAGTTGGATTTAAGCCTTTGATAAAGCAGTTTTCCTCGCATTTAAAAACCCCGGAAAGTACGTTGACTTACGGGGCTGATTCTCGATCCAACTAAATACGCTATCGACACCAGTACTAGGCCGGCATATCGGGCAGTGTAAATCCGTTGTGGTAGGTATGCTTGATCCATTCTTCGGCCATCGCTTTCGCATTAAATTCTTCCGTCTGCCGGTCGAAGCGCGGATGCCCATCCGTTACCACAAAGTCATCGACCGTGACGATGTTAATGGTGTCGGAGTCGCTAATGTTTGTGAATCGCATATTTTCTCCATCCCACATCAAATCCCGATGCAGCCCTTGTAAGCGGACGGCCAATACGCCCATGACGACCATCTCGTTAAACGGACCAGAGAAACCAAAATGCGAACTGGCTTCTGTCCGGCTACCGGGCGATTCCTTACTCGCCCTTATCCATTCCTGCTCATGGGCATTCGATTGCCAAATGTCGTTTGCTAATTCAACACGCGGATAGATTTCTGCTGGCTCCACCAAATCGTCCATGCGGCTTACCGGCAATAAAGTAGGATTCATGCCGAAGCAATCACAAACCAACTTCCCTTTGGAGCCGATGAACAGCAGACCTCCGTCAGCATTGCCCATCATCTTTCCTTCAGGCATTTCCTCAGGCCGTTCGGGCATCAAGCCACCGTCATACCAGTACACATCCACTTCGGGCATATTCACCTTGCCTTTTCTCGGCCTAGCTGGGAAGGTATATTTGACCAGCTGTGCATGGGGTGGAGAATACAGGTTACTGAGGGTTGAGCTGCCATTTACCTTGATTGGGTATTTCAAATCAAGGGCCCAATAAATTGGGTCCATAATGTGGCAGGCCATATCGCCTAACGCACCTGTTCCGAAATCCCACCATCCACGCCAATTCCAAGGGGTATACACGGAGTTGTACGGTCGATGCGCAGCCGGTCCGATGAATAAATCCCAATCCAAATCGCTGGGAACAGTCATCGCCGATGTTGGATTTTTCAGGCCTTGAGGCCAAATCGGCCGGTTCGTCCAACTGTGTACTTCTGTCACTTCGCCAATAAGACCCGCTTGGATCCATTCGGCTATTTGCCGGCACCAAGCAAATGAATTCCCTTGGTTTCCCATCTGTGTAGCTACCTGGTGTTTTTCAGCCAACTTAGTCAGCAAACGCGACTCATAGACCGAATGTGTCAATGGTTTTTGGACATAGCAGTGTTTTCCAAGGGTAATAGCATGGGCTGCAACGCCTGCGTGGGTGTGGTCGGGAGTTGCGACCATGACGCCATCGATGGAATCGCCAATCTCTTCAAACATAACCCGCCAATCTTTAAATTGCTGCGCTTTGGGATAGTCATTGAACGTCTTTGCAGCATAGTTCCAATCCACATCGCACAACGCAACAATATTTTCAGTATTCATATTGGCCAAGTTGCGACGACCGACGCCGCCCACCCCGACACCTGCAATATTGAGCTTATCGCTCGGTGCGGTATACCCCAAAGTCTTCCCTAAAACATGGCTGGATACAATCGTAAAGCCCGTGGCCATGCTCGCGTTCTTAATAAACTTCCTCCGTGTTATATCTTTCATAATTGACGTTTATTTATATTTTTCATAGCAGACTGGATTACGGTAAACGCCTCAATGATTACCGTAAGGTTCAGCATTTCGCCATAAGGGCTATCTAAACACTTCATATACAGATGAAAGCCTGAGACATTAGTTAGTTTTATTTTTAATTGGCTTCTTAAAAATAGTTACGCTGCAAAGTAGTGATTTATATGGCAACAACAAAAAATATGGGTGTTTCGTGTTTCATTTTGACTTTTTTCTTTATTACAGCTTGTGATGAAGTGATGTCGACGCCTTTCTGCCTCGCCATCGATACTACCTTTACCATTTTCTAGGATGGTGTCGGATTGAAAGATAGAATAGATAAGACGTGTAAAAATGTGCTTGCGACTTCCAAAACGCCAAAAATCAAAAGAGGCTATCTTATAAGGGTATCCTCTAGCACACTTCCCGGGATACTTGTTGCCATGATAAATAGCGGTTTTCAGGGATTCTTTACAAGTGACATTATCGTAAACTTTGTGTATTGAAAACATATGAACATTGGTTATGGTAGATAATCCGGAACAGCATCCAAATAACACGAGTGAAAACGAAGAGACGAAACGGTTTGAACAAGCCTTAAAGCAAGATAGGCTCGG
>CAZXSL010000112.1:0-9933 GCA_964643235.1 uncultured Sphingobacteriaceae bacterium
CTATTCCATCTTGAAACAAGTTTGAGCCATCAGCGCCCAGTATCACACGTCTCACATCTCCTGTCTCACGTCTCAGTACAACAAATTATCATACGGGTACCGCTCCGTGTGCATACCCACGACCTTATCGTACAACAATTGCTTAAATTCTTCTACATTAACCTTGTCTGTTGCAGAAATAAACACCGCAGGGCTATTGTGTCTTGCCATCCAGCTCCGTTTAAAATCGTCCAGACTAACTGGTTTCATTTCCAGGCTTCCGTCTTCCAATTCCGGGTTTCCATCTCCGGGCTCTGGCCGCCCGTCACCCACCTGATACGCATCAATTTTGTTAAACACGGTAATCGTCGGTTTGTCCAGCGCCCCCAAGTCCTTTAGTGTCTCGTTTACCGCCCGGATATGATCCTCGAAACTGGGGTGCGAGATATCTACGACGTGTATCAACACATCCGCCTCACGCACTTCGTCTAGCGTGGACTTGAAGCACTCAACCAGATGGTGCGGCAATTTTCGGATAAATCCGACGGTATCCGACAGGAGGAAAGGCAGGTTACCAATCACGACCTTACGTACCGTGGTATCCAGCGTAGCGAAAAGTTTATTTTCTGCAAAGACATCCGATTTGGCGATCATATTCATGATTGTGGACTTGCCCACGTTAGTATAGCCCACCAGCGCTACCCGAATCATCTGTCCGCGGTTTCGCCGTTGGGTCTCGTTCTGCCGATCAATGAGCTTGAGCCTATCTTTCAGCAGGGATATCTTGTTGAGGATCATCCTGCGGTCGCTCTCGATCTGGGTCTCGCCGGGGCCGCGCATCCCAATACCACCTCGCTGCCGTTCCAAGTGCGTCCACATACGCGTCAGCCGGGGCAACAGGTATTGCAGCTGGGCCAATTCCACTTGGGTTTTTGCTTGGGCTGATTTGGCCCTTCCCGCAAAGATATCCAATATCAGATTGCTACGATCCAATACCTTGACACCCAGTTCGCGTTCCACGTTTCGCAGTTGGGTCGGTGTCAGCTCGTCGTCAAAAATGACCATATCAATTTCTTCGGCGTTGACAAATGACTTGATTTCATCCAGTTTCCCCGATCCGACAAACGTGGCTCGATCTGGATGTGCCAACTTTTGCCAGAACGTACCCTTGACCACACCTCCAGCCGTGTCCACCAAGAACGCCAATTCCTCTAAATATTCCTGTTCTTTTTCCAAACCCTCGTGAGGCAAGACAATGCCTACCAGTACAGCGGTCTCAGGTTGAATAGCTGTATCGTATATTTTTTCTTTTGCCATGTTATCTTTTGAAGTTTCCTAAGCTAAGCACACCGTTTGGTCCGTACATGCTTAGCGATTATCATCCATACTTATTCCGTGCCACTTGTCTCAAGTGTCATGTGTTGTCAGGGGATTGGGTGGGTATTACATGGCGTATCGATATATAGCGAGTAAACAATTATACAAAGATAATGGTTTTCGGGATTTATCCTTAATTTTACGGGCAATACCCAGCGTCAACGGATTAAAAAACAAAAGATAACGCACATAGCAGCCTATCCTGAGTATTTGACATAACAGGCTGGCGATTTGGGGAAGCAAAGTGCAGTAGGTGCGTGCCTCATAGCTGCAAGGCTACGCTGACTCGCAATAATTATAAATTTTAATGCGTTATCTTGGGCACAATACATCAGCGCAATACGCATACTGCGCAGAATTGATATAGCAATGTTGCAGTGATTAAACAAGAAAGCATAGACAAGATATTGGACGCCGCCCGCATCGAGGAGGTCGTTGGTGATTTCGTGGATCTAAAAAAACGCGGAACCTCCCTGATAGGCCTATGCCCGTTTCACAACGAAAAGACACCGTCATTCAACGTCTCCGTCAGCAAAGGTATCTTTAAGTGCTTTGGCTGCGGGGTGGGTGGCGACTCGGTGCACTTCGTCATGGAGCACGAAAAATATAGCTATCCGGAGGCATTGCGCTACCTTGCCGAGAAATATAACATCGAAATCGATGAAACAGAACGCTCTGATGAATCCATAGCCAAGCAAGACCGTCGGGAAAGCTTGTTGATCGTGACCAATTGGGCAGCCAAATTCTTTCGTGAAACCCTCTGGAACACCGAAGAAGGGCAGGCCATCGGCCTCAATTACTTCAAGGAACGTGGCTATCGGGAAGACATCATCCAAAAATTCGAGCTGGGCTTCTCGCCCGAGGGCTGGACATCGCTCTACGACCAAGCCACGGCCCAAGGCTACAAGGAGGAATACCTAGAAGAAACAGGGCTCATCGTCAAAAAAGACAATGGCAGCGTATACGACCGCTTCCGCGGGCGGGTCATGTTCCCCATACACAACCTGACGGGCAAGGTGCTAGGGTTTGGTGGGCGGACATTGAAAACCGACAAGAAGACCCCAAAATACGTCAACTCGCCCGAAAGTGACATCTATCACAAAAGTAATGTCCTATACGGACTTTACTATGCCAAAAAGCCAATCCTCGAAGCAGATGATTGCTACCTTGTAGAAGGATATGCCGATGTCATCTCCATGCACCAAGCTGGGGTAGAAAACGTGGTGTCTTCATCGGGAACCTCACTAACCCAAGGGCAAATCAGGCTCATAGCCCGATACACCAAAAACGTTACGATCCTGTTTGACGGCGACGAGGCAGGCATCAAGGCTTCCTTGCGGGGAACGGACATGCTGCTCGAAGAGGGCCTCAATGTCAAGGTACTACTTTTCCCAGAGGGGAATGACCCCGACTCGTATGTGCAGAAACACGGGTCATCTGCGTTCATCGAATACGTCAATGCGAACCGCAAAGATTTCGTTTTCTATAAAACCGACGTGCTACTACGCGACGCGGGCAACGATCCCATCAAGCGTGCAGAGGTAATCCGTGATGTGGTGGAAAGCATCGCCCTTATCCCCGACCAAATCAAAGTTTCGGTTTTTATCCGTGAATGCAGTGTGCTATTGGATATCCCTGAGCGCGCACTCATCTCCGAGCTCAACAAGATACGACTAGGCAAGGCCAAGCAAAAAGACAGGAAAGTAGACCCCATACCGACACCGGACACACCTCAGTCGGAATCGTCTTCAACGCCCGACACCACAGCCAATCAAATATCGTCGTCGGTGCTTATGGAGCGTGAAATTATCCGTATCTTACTTCAATACGGGGAGATCGAAGCGACCTGGGAGCCAGACAGTGGTGTCCCTATTGCTCCCCTACTGATTAACTCACTCCACGATGCCACATTTGGGGACGATGCTTGCAAAAAGGTCATCAGGGTTTACCAAGAGCATATCGACAAGGGCCGAATTCCGGAGACCAAGCTGTTTACTAGCCATGCAGACCGGGCCGTGGCCAACTTGGCGGTTTCGCTGCTATCTTCCAAATACAGTTTGAGCCCCAATTGGAATGACGACAAACGCAAGATACATGTTTCGGACGAGTCGGATCATCTGCAGGAACTGGTTTACAGTGCTATTTATCGGCTCAAAAAGCGAATTATTGAGAATGGTATGATCCAAATTCGGGAAGAATTACAAGACGAAAAGGATGAAGCCAATCTGATGGCACTTCTGTCAAAATACCAACAATTGAAAGATGCCGCTAAATTCATTGGCGATAAACTAGGAAATATCGTTGTAAAATAATGGGTAACAACACCGAACGCGGAAAAGTAGGCGAAGAGATAGCCGCACGGTTTTTAGCCAAACGCGGATACCGGATTCTCGCACAAAACTGGAGACACCGGCACTTAGAGGTAGACCTTATCGCCTTCGATGCGGACACCCTGGTTTTTGTCGAGGTAAAGATGCGAACCTCGGCAGCCTTCGGGATGCCCTACGAGGCTGTCTCTGTCGAAAAACAACGAAAACTGTGCCGTGCGGCCAACCATTATATTGAAAGACAGGGATATGAAGGCGAAATCCGCTTCGACGTAGTTTCTATTTTGCTTTTTGGACAATCGTCACCCAACATCCGCCTTATAAAAGATGCTTTTTGGCCGGAGTAACAACACAAAGTTTTATCAAAATTGTATGTTTGTACACATGAGAACGATCGTTTTTTCCTTTTTTGCTCTTGTTTTAGTTGCTAGCGCTTGCGATACGACGAAAAAAGCACGTAAGTTCCGATTTGCCACGCCAGAGCCGGGCACCATTGTCAACAAAGGCAATACCGTTCCGCTAAAACTTATTTTCCCCAACAACAACGCCATCGATTCAATTGTCTATACGCTGGATGGCCAGGTCATTGCCAGCAAAACAGATAGCGGTTCAGTATCTCTCGATACGGAAACCATTTCCCTCGGCAATCGTACACTCAGCGCACGACTGTACCAACAGGGCGAAGAGCTGACTGCACACAGTAACATTGTTGTCCTGCCACAACCGCCACAACGCTATGGGTTTGAAGTCGTCAACGAGTTTCCACACGACCCTCAAGCCTTTACCCAAGGCTTGGAATACGAAAACGGGATACTTTATGAAAGTACAGGGCAAACAGGGCGTTCTACTTTGCGACGGGTTAACTACCAAACCGGCGAAGTATTACAACGGATATCCATGGCAAACGATCAGTTTGGCGAGGGCCTAACCGTGGTTGGAGATCGCATCATCCAACTGACTTGGCTGAACGGCATTGGGCTAGTGTACAACAAAAACACCTTCCAAAAGACGGGCGAATTTAGCTATGGCGAAAGCAAGGAAGGCTGGGGAATCTGCTTCGATGGCGAACGGCTGATCAAATCTGACGGAACAAACCGCCTGTATTTCCTTAACAAGGACACCTATGCCGAGGAGGGTTTTGTAGAAGTATTTAACCATCGGGGGGCGGTAGACCAGTTGAATGAGCTGGAGTATATCGACGGGAAGGTGTTTGCCAATGTTTACCAACAGGACATCATCGTCATCATCGACCCAAACACCGGTGTTATTGAAGGCGAAATCAACCTGATCGGTATTTATCCGGAAAAGGAATCCATGGCTTACGACAACGAACTGAACGGCATAGCATACGACCGCGCTAACGACCGGCTTTTCGTGACGGGGAAAAACTGGAGCAAACTGTTTGAAATAAAATTGGTCAAACGCTAACCAACGGGCCGGCTTATTGTTTACTCCTTAGTGTGTGGACAACATTCGTAGCCTTATCATCGTATACGAGCTAATTTCGGGGGAATGTGGAGTACAATACGCTATATCTTCAAGTACCATCAGAAAAATATTGACCGATGGATGCTCTATACCAGCTTGGCTTGTACGCTCCTCATCCTGTTCCATATCGGGTATAACACAGATGAGACGACAGCCAAAACATTTGATGCGTTGGCGGTAGTTTTGTTCTACATCTTGATGGTGTTGAGCGTATGTAGCATGCTATTGTCGGTTTGGGTTACCCGACGTAGGGGGCCTTCCCTATACGGCGGCCTGATTTTACTTGCTTATTTCCTCGTGATTGCCGGTGCCCGTAATTTTGGTGCAACCCAGGAAAACCTAGCCTTCCTGCAACATGACGAATGGATATTCCTAGGTATATTTGTGGTATTCCTCACGGAGTTTTCAAAAAACAGTTTATTTTTTGATTCTCTATATTTCAATCCTACCATACTCTTCGTAATCAGTTTTCTCGTTCTGATACTGGTGGGGACCTTGCTACTTATGCTCCCCAAAACAACTGTTATTGGCTCGATGCACTTTGTCGACGCCTTGTTTATGGCTACCAGTGCCGTGTGCATTACGGGGTTGTCGGTCGTTGACATCGCCACACAATTTACGTTGTTCGGGCAAACGGTAATCCTGATTCTCATGCAAATTGGCGGATTGGGTATCATGACCTTTACGGGTTTTTTTGGCTATTTTTTTTCAGGAGGCTTTTCATACAAAAACCAGTTGATGTATGGCGAAATCCTGGGGCAAAACAAGGTGGCGTCCGTGGTCAACACCTTGCTAACCATTGTAGCCATTACGTTCCTCTTTGAGGCCTTGGGTGGCATCATGCTTTACTTTTCAGTAGACAAGACTCTGTTCACAAGCCGCAGTGAACACCTGTTTTTCTCAATTTTCCACACGGTATCCGCTTTTTGCAATGCCGGGTTTACGACCATCCCGGGAGGCCTGCAGCACGCGGACTTCCGCTTTGCTTATCCCGTACACCTTATCATTGCCACTCTTTTTCTGCTTGGTGGGCTCGGTTTTGGGATTGTGCTCAACATTTACACTTTTGCCAAACGTTGGGTAATCCAGTTCTTCAGACGATTAGTTTCCGGCGATCCGGTTAAGCATAAAGCCTGGGTCATCAGTTTTAACTCGCGCCTCGTAGCCTGGTCCACACTGATACTCATTATGGGAGCTACGATTGCCACATTCCTATTAGAATACGATAATAGCCTGCAAGTGCACGACAGCCAATTTGGGAAATGGGTAACGGCATTTTTCATGGGCAATGCGCCTCGTTCGGCCGGATTTGCCAATGTAGAGATGTCAGCCCTGTCATTCAGTACACTGATGGTATTGGTATTGATGATGTGGATTGGTTCGTCGCCGGGCTCCACCGGCGGGGGTATCAAAACGACAACCTTTGCCGTGGCTCTACTCAATATCATCAGTTTGGCACGGGGTAAGGAACATCTCGAGATCTTCAAGCGGCGCATAGCCACCGAAGCCACAAACAAAGCTTTTGCCATCATCGTACTCTCGCTTGTTGCCATCGGCACGACTGCTTTATTGCTTTCCATTACCGATGGTGAAAAACCGATAGAAGCGCTGGTTTTTGAAAGTTTTTCAGCGTATACGACCAGTGGACTCAGCTTGGGTGTTACCCCTAGCTTGAGCAACGGCGGCAAACTAGCTTTGGCACTCAGTATGTTTATTGGTCGAGTAGGTTTATTGACGCTGTTGGTCGCACTCATCAAGAACACAAAGAATAAAAGCTATACTTATCCACAGGAAAACGTCCTTTTTTAAATCTGAAAACCATGAAATACATCGTCTTGGGTCTTGGTAATTTTGGAAAATCATTGGCCATCCGGCTAACCGAACTAGGCCATGAAGTTATCGGCGTAGACAACAACTTGTCGCGGGTTGAGCTCCTTAAAGAAAAAATAACGCATACCGTATGCATGGACACCACCGATGCCGATGCTGTAGATTCATTACCACTTAAGGATGCCCATGCCGTCATTGTCGCCATCGGTGAAGACGAGGGCGCCTCCCTATTAACAACGGCTCTGTTAAAACAGCTGAACGTAACGCGGATCATCGGGCGAATCGTCTCCGAACTACAACGAACAGTACTGGAAGCCATGCAGATTGATGAGTATATCATGCCCGAAGAGGATGCCGCAGAGCGATTGGCCATGCGATTGGATAACGTGGACATCGTGGATTCCTTCAAAATATCGGATGATTACAGCATAATCGAAACCAAAGTTCCTGGCAAATATGTCGGTATGACCCTCAAGGAGGCAAACCTGACCAACCAATATCGGGTAATCGTACTCACGACAATCAAAGCCTTAGAACAGGAGAAGAAAGGAAAAATAAAGATTGAAAAGCGGGCATCCGGTATCGCCACGTCCGATACGCTGCTAGAACCAAACGACATCCTCGTTCTGTTTGGAAGCTCTAAGGACATCAATCGGCTCATACAAAAAGGAGAATAGGCGGAAGAGGTCATGATGCAGCAACATGATAAAAATAACACTATTTTAGCAGGTATATTAACCCTTATCCGATTCGCCGTGTGATAAAACACAATTTCCAACGTACGCGCCTCGCCCCTACACCCAGTGGCTATCTCCATCTGGGTAACGTACTTTCTTTTGTTCTAACGGCAGCGCTTGCACGGCAATCTGGCGCTCGCATTTTCCTCCGTATTGACGATCTGGACAGGGAACGGATAAAACTTAGTTACGTACAGGACATTTTTGACACCCTGGATTTTCTCGAAATCCCCTGGGACGAAGGGCCACGCAATTACCATGAATATGAAACACAGTTTTCACAAATACACCGAATGGACCTCTACCACCAGGCTCTTCAACAGCTGAACAATGGCGGATATGTATTTGCCTGTGATTGCTCGCGTTCGGATGTGCTCCGCCGCCATCCCGAAGGCGTGTACACCGGAACGTGCAAAACAAGGGGGTTGCCGTTGGACATTAGCGGACACAAATGGCGTCTCAACACATCCACGGACAGAAAACTAAAAGTCAGCAGCTTAAACAGTAAAAACATCCAAACTTACCTCCCGAAACAGATGCAATACTTTGTTGTACGCAAGCGCGATGGCTACCCGTCCTATCAGTTGGCATCGGTGATAGACGACGAACATTTTGGGGTAGATCTGATAGTTCGGGGAATCGACCTGTGGGATTCCACCCTAGCACAATGCCAGTTGGCTCATGTATTGGAGTTGGAAACTTTTCGGGCAACCACTTTTATGCATCACCAGCTGCTGACCACGGAAGCCAGCGAAAAGTTATCCAAATCGGCCGGTTCGACTTCCGTCAGGTACTTCCGAAAACAGGGAAAATCAAAAGCGGATGTTTTCCAACTGATCGGGAAAATGTTGGGCTTGCCTGGTACGTTGCCCGACTGGGAAAGGTTAGCTAAGGCGTGGTCCTATGCCAACGGGTTTTATCCCGACACCCTTTAATATCCGTATTTATCCTTCCAATCACGACGCAATTTGTCCCTTAGTTTGTCCTCCGCCGGGTTTTTCCCAGGGTCGTATAGCTTTGTGCCGCTAATGGCTTCCGGCATAAACTCCTGTGCCACAAAATTACCTTCGTAGTTATGTGCGTACTTATAATCTTGTCCATATGCCAAGTCCTTCATCAGCTTAGTTGGGGCATTTCGTATGGGGAGAGGCACGGGAAGGTCTCCCGTCTGCCGTACCAATGCCTGCGCTTGGTTAATCGCATCGTAAGCCGCGTTGCTCTTTGCAGACGCAGCCAAGTAGGTTACGGTTTGGGAAAGGATAATCCGAGATTCGGGCCAGCCAATCACATTGACTGCCTGAAAACAAGTGTTTGCCAATAAGAGCGCATTAGGATTAGCATTGCCAATGTCTTCAGAAGCGAGGATGAGCAACCTTCGGGCGATAAACGAAGGTGATTCTCCCCCCTCCACCATGCGCGCCAGCCAATATACCGCAGCATTGGGGTCTCCTCCCCGAATAGATTTGATAAAAGCCGAGATAATGTCGTAATGCTGTTCGCCTGTCTTGTCATACAGCGCCATGTTTTGCTGAACTTGCGCCAATACAAACTCGTTGGTAATATCCATGGCCCGATCGCCAATAGCATTAGTAACCAGCTCTAAGATATTGAGAAGCTTACGGGCGTCGCCACCCGACAACCTCAGCAGCGCCTCATATTCCTTCACCTTGACGTTTGATTGCTTCAGGTATTCGTCTTCGCGTAGTGCTTTGTCCACGATACCCTGTAGTTCGGCTTTTCCCAGTGGCTGCAAGACGTAGACTTGGCAACGGGAAAGCAGGGCAGAAATGACCTCAAAGGACGGATTTTCTGTTGTGGCTCCGATGAGCGTAACCAGCCCTTGCTCGACAGCCCCCAGAAGCGAATCTTGCTGGGACTTGGAGAATCGGTGGATCTCATCGATAAATAAAATAGGTTGTACCTGATCAAATTGCTTACTCTGCTTAGCCTTATCAATGACGTCTCGAATGTCTTTCACACCCGAATTAATTGCACTTAAGCTAAAAAAAGGGCGCTCCAATGTTTGGGAAATAATCAAAGCGAGGGTCGTCTTACCCACCCCCGGAGGCCCCCAGAATATCATCGAAGGGATATTATTTTGCTCGATGGCATTGCGCAAAACGGCTCCTGGGCCGATGATATGCTGCTGCCCGGCATAGTCTGCAATATGATCGGGGCGCATCCGCTCCGCCAAA
>CAZXSL010000112.1:9943-10213 GCA_964643235.1 uncultured Sphingobacteriaceae bacterium
AACTCACAAAAATAGGAAATTATGTCTTAGGTAAATGAAAGGTGTAATCCAATGCCAGTGCAGTACGCTGACACCAGCTATTGATTTGGAGCCCACAGGTTACCCTTCTACCGTCGGATAAGCCAATTCAAAACATACCCTACTTATCCAGTATAGATTAACATTAATGAACCACATAAACGCAAACACCTAACAAACAACACAATACCAACCAAAAAAAGCTAAAAACAACTACTTATCGTGTAATACATACACATATTTTTTTTCTTT
>CAZXSL010000113.1:0-5028 GCA_964643235.1 uncultured Sphingobacteriaceae bacterium
CAGTCATAGTACATGGAGCTAAAAAGAGTTGTAATAACAGGCTTAGGAGCACTTACCCCTATTGGCAATACCCTCTCGGAGTACTGGGAGAACTTGCAAAAAGGGGTAAGTGGTGCCCAAACCATCACGAGATTCGACGCGTCTAAATTCAAGACCCAGTTTGCCTGTGAGGTGAAGGGTTTCAATGCGGAGGACTTTTTGGAACGTAAGGAAGCCAGAAAACTAGATCCTTTTGTACATTATGCATTGGCGTCAACAGACGAAGCGGTAAAAGACGCAGCCTTGGAATTCGACAAACTGGACACCAATCGGATTGGTGTTATCTGGGGATCCGGTATCGGCGGTTTGAAAACATTCCTGGACGAAGTCCAAAGTTTCGCTAAGGGCGATGGAACCCCTCGGTTCAACCCTTTTTTTATTCCTAAGATGATCCTGGACATCGCACCAGGACACATTTCTATGCGCTATGGGCTGCGGGGGCCTAATTTTTCAACAGTCTCCGCCTGCGCATCTTCTACAAATGCCCTGATCGACTCCCTCAACTATATCCGTACTGGATATGCAGATGTCATCATCTCCGGCGGCTCGGAAGCGATCATTAACGAAGCGGGTATCGGCGGTTTCAATGCCATGCATGCACTATCGACCCGCAATGACGACCCAAAGACCGCATCACGACCCTTTGACAAGGACCGGGATGGCTTTGTAGCTGGCGAAGGAGCCGCCACAATTGTGCTTGAAAGCCTGGAACATGCTAAAGCACGTGGAGCCAAAATTTATGCGGAAATCGTAGGCGGAGGTATGAGTGCTGACGCCAACCACATTACCGCACCACACCCTGAGGGGCTTGGCGCAAGATTGGTCATGGGTAACGCCTTACGGGATGCCGGAATGACCCCCGCGGATATCGATTACATCAATGTCCACGGAACATCTACCCCACTAGGCGATATCAGCGAGTCCAAAGCGATACTCGATCTCTACGGGGAACATGCGTATGAGTTGAATATCAGTTCGACGAAATCCATGACCGGACACCTGCTGGGTGCTGCCGGAGCAGTAGAGTCCATCGCATCGATACTAGCTGTCCAAAACGATGTTATACCGCCCACAATCAACCACTTCACGGACGACCCCAACCTTGATCCAAAATTGAACTTTACATTCAATAAGGTTCAGAAGCGTACCGTGAAGGCGGCAATGAGCAATACGTTTGGGTTTGGTGGGCACAATGCATCGGTCATCTTCAAAAAATACTTAGGAGACTAACCCCTCAAAGAAAACGATTATTGGAGTTGTTCCCAGGTGTCGTATTGAAGTATTGGCAACATAAGTCTAGCGTACCACATGCCGATTTCAAACCTGTACAAGTTATATCTGTCGTCGGATCGCGACTACATAAAAGCACTAAAAAATATGCTGGGCTTTACGCCCGGCAACATACGCTTGTATCAATTGGCTTTCAGGCATAAATCCGTGGCCGTGCCCATCAAGGAAGGAGCTAAAAATAGTAACGAGCGACTGGAGTTTTTGGGTGATGCCGTCCTCGGATCGGTAGTGGCCGAAATCTTGTTCAAAAAATACCCCTATAAGGACGAGGGTTTTTTGACGGAAATGCGGTCAAAAATCGTCAGCCGGGCACACCTCAACCAGCTTGCTCGTAAAATCGGAGTCAACGAACTGATTCAGTACGATTCGCGAATGACACACTATCCTAGCAAGCAAAGCTCCTTGCTAGGCGATGCGTTTGAGGCTCTTGTCGGTGCCGTATACCTTGATAAGGGGTATGCGTTTACCAAGAACTTTCTGATTTCCCGTATTATCAAACCTCATGTGGATATCAACATGTTGGAGGAGACGGAAACTAATTTCAAGAGTCGGTTAATTGAATGGTGTCAACAAGCTGGCAAAGGGATAAGTTTCGTACCGGTCGATAACCCCGAAGATGCCAAATCAAAAATCTTTACGGTTGATGCGGTTGTCGATGGCAAGGTTTACGGTACAGGCCGCGACTACAACAAGAAAAGTGCAGAGAAAATTGCCGCCGAAAAAGCCTGTGAAGTGCTTAATGTCCTTTGACGGATCGTGCTGTCTGTCGTTTTACTCGCCGATTGCATAATACACAAACCCTTTTTCACCTAGCCGATGCTTGGACAGGAGCTTACGACCGTCGAAAACGAAAGCAGGACGCATCATCCTTTGACGGATTTGATCCCAGTCGTATTCCTTAAACTCGTCCCATTCAGTTAGGATAGCTACAGCATGCGCTTGGTCGATCGCCTCGTATGGGTCGTTCACAACCTCGATCAAACGACGGTTTTCTTCCGGACTCCGGGTTTTCAGGTAATCCAGATCCGCATATATCTGCTCGGATGAGACTTTGGGGTCATATACCGTGATCCGGGCTTCCTCGTTCAGCAATGCGTCTGCCACATAAATGGCCGCTGATTCGCGTGTGTCGTTCGTGTCTTTTTTGAAGGCCCAGCCATAGAAGGTAATCTTCTTACCGTTGACCGTATTGTACAGGGTTTGTACGATTTTGTCTGCAAAGCGCAATTTTTGGTGGTCGTTGAAGATAATGACTTGTTCCCAATAATCGGCCACCTCGTTCAAGCCGTAGCTACGAGCAATATATACTAGGTTCAAAATGTCTTTCTGGAAACAAGACCCTCCGAAGCCAACTGACGCTTTGAGGAATTTAGGACCGATACGGCTGTCGGTACCGATGGCACGTGCTACCTCATCGACATTGGCTCCGGTTTTTTCGCACAGCTCGGAAATCGCATTAATCGAGGATACCCGCTGGGCCAAAAACGCATTTGCCGTCAGTTTGGATAACTCGGATGACCATAAGTTGGTTGTCAAGATGCGTTCGGCAGGCACCCATTTGCTGTAGATATCTACCAGTGCTTGTACGGCTTCCTCGTCCTCGCCACCAATCAGCACCCGGTCTGGAGCGTAGAGGTCGGCTACAGCTGTACCTTCTGCCAAGAATTCGGGATTAGAAAGGATATGGAAATTAACCCCATTTCCCGTGTTATGTAGGATACTTTGGAGGGCTGCTGCTGTGCGTACGGGTAGGGTTGATTTCTCAACCACGATTTTGTCGTTTTTGGCGACAGCGGCGATTTGGCGAGCGCATAGCTCAATAAATTTGAGATCGGCCGCCATGCCTTTGCCTTTCCCGTAGGTCTTCGTCGGCGTGTTAACGGAAATGAAGATCATATCTGCTTCGTCTATCGCCTGGTCGACATCTGTAGAAAAGAACAGGTTGCGGCCGCGAGCCTCACCTACGACCTCGTCCAGCCCGGGTTCATAGATGGGGAGTTTGCTGAGATCCGGATCGTTCCAAGCAGCGATGCGATCGGTGTTCATATCCACGACCGTGACCCGTATCTGTGGGTTTTTTTGTGCAATGACGGACATGGTAGGGCCGCCAACATAACCCGCACCAATACAGCATATATTTTTTATTTCCATTGACAAATTTAGTGTTTTTATGACTTTGGGAACACCCGCACCCGATGTGTAAGCTGATATAATGGGCTATCGGTTGCTCTCCTTCAGTACATCTTGTTTCCGATTCTCATAGTTTTGGATGGCTGATTTGCTGCCAATACGTGATCCGTAAATTGCCAAGCCCAGTAAGATAACCAGGACGATAAGCCCCCAAATTCCTTTTCGCCTGTCCTGCCGCATGAGCCATACTAGGAAAGCTATGAAGGGTATTGCAAAAATCAGTATGAAAAACCAACTGGTTGGTACCATGTCTTCGATGATTTGTGCGACAAAGGTCGGAAGAAATGGCCGATCGTACAAACTTATTTGCCATCAAAACGTCATTAACATAGCAAAAACATGCAGTTGTTGACTTTTTACAACGTTGTGTGCTAAAGCGGTTTGATTTTTGTGCTAGACCTTGCAATACAACAGAATAATTTTGTACCTTTGCTCGTTCCATTGCAAGTGGGCAATAGGGATTAAGGAAAATGAATACGAAAAACATCATCAAAGTTCGGTTTACGCATACCTTTAAAGGTATGGTAAGGAGTGTGCTATGTGCGTTTTTCAAACCTCAAGGCCCGGTCTTGCGTCTCCGACGACCCATTCTGCCCCGGGCTTAATCAGGTGGGCAGTATCATTCAACTATCAGGGTAGCTGCTGTCCATGGCTACCTATCATTAACAAGTCGTTTTTTATCAATTGGGTCCGGTGGGCCGTTTGTATTGAAAGTTTGGGTCGTTTAAGCCAATGTTAATTTCAGATTTTATTGTTGTACCAGCGCTGGATAAGCATACCGAGTATGCTCAGCAGATATGTGATGAGATGGCTGAGTCTGCAAAGGCCAGGGGCACCGGTATTGCACGCCGTACGCCTGAATACATCGCTAAAAAAATGATGGAAGGTAAAGCCGTTATTGCCTTACACCGAGATGGTCGGTGGGCTGGTTTTTGCTATATTGAGACGTGGAGTCATGGCGATTTCGTAGCTAACTCAGGCTTGGTTGTCAACCCGGAGTTTCGTAAAGTAGGTTTGGCAAAAGCTATCAAAAAACGTATCTTCGAACTTTCCCGGGATAAATACCCCAAGGCCAAGATTTTCGGGCTGACAACGGGTCTGGCCGTTATGAAAATCAATTCCGACCTAGGATACGAACCGGTTACCTACTCGGAACTCACGCAGGATGAACAATTTTGGGATGGCTGTAAAAGCTGTGTTAATTACGATATCTTGATGTCGAAAGAGCGCAAAAACTGTATGTGTACTGCCATGCTGTGGGATCCTGTAGAGAAGGAAAAAGAGCTGCGCGAGCGGATCGAACAAAAAGCCAAAGCCAAGGAACGGCTGAAGGCCATTACTAAAAAATCGTCCTTACTCAAGCGGATCGAGGCTAAGTTGTGGAAATCCACTAAGAAAATGATTGCCACCGTGTGGGAGGGGCGCCATGCCGGAGCGAAGGCGTGAGCAAAAAGAAAACAACAAGGGCTGGGCTTGCTGGTCGGATATACCTGCCAGCACCCTTTGCCA